>NZ_JAJGRC010000003.1 GCF_020786625.1 Salinicoccus sp. RF5 | reverse complement strand
ACTTGCATGTATTAGGCACGCCGCCAGCGTTCATCCTGAGCCAGGATCAAACTCTCCATAATTGGAAGTTCTCTGACTCCGTTGCGGTTTTACTTGTCGCCCAAGTGAATGCCGTAGCATTCGTTTTATCGGAATTAACGTTGACATATTGTCATTCAGTTTTCAATGTTCTCTCGAAATCACTCTTATAATACTACCTTACTTCTCAAAACTATTCAAGCGTTAATTTTACACTTTCGAACATTTTTTTGAAATAAAATGTTTTGTTGCCCTTGTCGGCTGCTGTTGTGTTTCCCAAATCAGCGACCTTTATATCATACCAAGTTGGCTATCCGATGTCAACGACTTTCGAAAACTTTTTTAATTCGTTTTATCTGTGCCGTGTTGTTCACCAAATGCTAAATATTAGATTATCATAAATGCCATAACTTGTATATAATGAATTTCAGAGGTGAAATGTTTTATGAAAAAACCAGGAAACAAAATACTGCGTATCCGTGGCTATGCACTGGCCCTGATTTTTATAGGTATGGGAATAATGTACCTCGGTGTATTCTTCCGTGAGTACCAATGGCTGTTCAGCATATTCCTTCTTATAGGATTGCTACCCATCCTTCTGAGCTTCGTCATCTACTTCTGGGTGGGACTCATCAGCACGCGTGCTGTCACTGTGCAGTGCCCGAACTGCGAAAAGCATACGAAAATATTGGGTCACGTCGATTTCTGCCAGCACTGCAAGGAACCGCTGACCATCGACAAGGAGCTAGAGGGTGAGGAATTCTCCCTCGACTACAATGTTGAACACCGAAGGAAAAAGGCAATTGACGAAAAGAATGCCGAGAACGAAAAATGAGCAGGGGGATGATCCCCCTGCTCATTTTCTTTTTGGCTCATTCCGCACTCCGACATTCCGGACACACGCCATAGATTTCTAGCCTGTGGTGGCTGACATCGTAGGATGTCACTGAACCTGCGAGATGTTCCACTTCCTCCAGGCCCGGATAGTGGAAATCCGTGATCTTTCCGCATTCGCTGCAGATGATATGATAATGCGTATCTGTAATGAAGTCGAAACGGCTTGAAGCGTCACCGTATGTGAGTTCTTTTACCAACCCCGTCTCTTTGAAGAGCTTCAGGTTATTATATATAGTGGCCACACTCATATTTGGATATTCATTAGAAAGCGCTTTGAAAATATCATCAGCAGTCGGATGTTCTTCTGTTTCTATCATGTACCTGAGCACTGCTTTCCTCTGCGGCGTAATGCGAACACCAGTCTTCTTCAGCGCATTGATCGATTCAGTGAACTGGTCATGGGCATCCATCATCTTCATATTGATACCTTCCTTCTCTAGCAGACTACTGTAATATGAATATTGTACTTTGTACTGAAATTGTTTGTCAAATCACTTTCCATCAATATCCCCTGCTATTATCAATGATATTCATCATCGATCCCTTTTCTTCTATATACTGAAGATTGTGGGCGAATATTTCAAATCCCCGCTTCAAGTACCCTTCCGTCTTCGATGAAGCATGCGGTGTAATCGTCAGATTATCATACGTATAGAAGATATGGTCCTCCGGAAGTGGCTCCTGATTGAATACATCGAGGATCATATGGCGTATCATGCCTGCTTCCAGCACATGGGATATCGTTTCATCGGTCATGATGTCCCCGCGTCCGATGTTGACGAAGACTGCTGTTTCCTTCATTCTACCAAAAAAGTCGGCATCAAGCAGTCCCCGCGTCTTATCGGTGCTCGGCAGGATGTTGATGACGATGTCCGCTTCACCGATATGGTCATCGAGCGCACTGATGGCATAGGTGTGGTGGAACCCTTCCACTGCATGCCCCGTCGTGTTATAGCCGGCCACCTGGGTGCCGAATGCCTGAAGCACTTTGGCCAAGTGCGCACCGATGCTCCCGGTGCCGAGGATGTGGACGGTCTTTTCATATATCTCCTCGGTCCGTGCGTTCTTCCTCCAGTGGGCATTCTCCTGATCGACCTTCAACTGGTGGAAGTCCTTATGGAAGTCGAGCAGCAGGCCGACAGTATACTCGGTCATCTGTATCTTATGGATGCCTTTGGCGTTCGTGATATGCACATGTTCCAAGGCATCGAGCGGCAGATCATCAAGCCCAGCGCTCATGACCATCATCCATTCCAGGTTTTTGTAGAGGTCGACATCCTCCCTGTCGAAATTGGAACCGTAGGTGACGAAGATCTCGCACCACTCCTTGTCCGCTTCCGTAAGATCCCTTGTCTTTGAGAAACGGTACTCCATATCCGGGTGATGCTCATTGATGTACTCGATCATATGCGGCTTCAGGTTGACTGTCGATAATATGTTCTTCATCCTATGCTTCCTCTTCCAGATAAGTCTTCAATTCATCGATGTGGTCCTTCGCCTTGACATTATCCCACCTTTTCAGGATATTGCTGGCTTCATCGACCAGGAATGTCGTTCTGACGATGCCTTTGGATTCCTTGCCGAATACTTTCTTCATCCTATAGACGCCGAGTGACTCGGCAAGCCCGAAGTCCTCATCGACCAGAAGGTCGAAATTCAGATCATTCTTCTCTATGAAGTTCTTGTGCTTCCTTTTGGAATCGCCATTTACGCCATACACCTTCACGCCAAGTTCATTCAGGTGACCCAGGTTGTCCCTCAGGTCGCATGCCTGGGTGGTGCATCCAGGTGTATTGTCTTTCGGATAGAAATAGATGACCGTCTTTCCTTCAAAATCCTTATTGCCGACTTTCTCCCCATCCTGATTTTCTAGTTCAAATTCCGGGAATTTCTCCATTTGTCTGCCTCCTTGATTGTATATGCATATATATTGATGATACCCAACTTACGTCCCGCTCTCAATAGTAGGATCTTCCTTAATTATGTTCCCTGGATGTGGTAGAATACTCATTGTGAAAAATTACTGACCAAAGGATGGGAAATATGTACAGTCATGAAAAATCTCGAACACTTCAAACTCAGGCAGAAGATGTGATACTCGGTGGAGTGAATTCCCCTTCCCGATCATATAAAGCTGTGGGCGGCGGTGCGCCGGTCGTCATGGACAGGGGTGAAGGTGCCCATTTCTACGATGTGGACGGCAACCGCTATATCGACTACTTGGCGGCGTATGGACCGATCATCACCGGGCATGCCCACCCGCGCATCCACGAGGCGATTGCGGAACAGAGCAGCAAGGGCATACTGTATGGTGCGCCGACGGAACTCGAAATCGACTTTGCCAACAAGCTCAGGGATGCAATCCCCTCCCTTGAACGTGTCAGATTCGTCAACTCGGGAACTGAAGCTGTGATGACGACGATCCGGGTGGCCAGGGCCTACACATCCAGAAACAAGATACTCAAATTTGAAGGGTGCTATCACGGCCACTCCGACCTTGTGCTCGTTGCAGCGGGGAGCGGCCCGTCCCAGCTCGGCACGCCGGATTCAGCGGGTGTCCCGAAGGGGGTTGCGGAGGATGTCATCACAGTGCCCTTCAATGATCTGGAGGACTTCAAGACGGCCATTTCCCACTTTGGTGACGAAATAGCAGCAGTCCTCGTCGAACCGATCGTAGGCAACTTCGGCATCGTGGAACCGATGGAAGGCTTTTTGGAAGCAGTGAACGACATTGCGCACGATAACGGATCCCTCGTCATCTATGATGAAGTCATCACCGCTTTCCGCTTCATGTATGGAGGCGCCCAGAATCTGCTCGGTGTCGAGCCGGACCTGACTGCGCTCGGCAAGATCATCGGCGGCGGCACACCGATCGGTGCCTATGGCGGCCGCAGGGACATCATGGAAAGCGTCGCCCCGCTCGGTCCCGCCTATCAGGCCGGCACCATGGCGGGCAATCCCCTCAGCATGGCCGCGGGCATCGCCTGCCTTGAAGTGCTCGAGAAGCCCGGCGTCTATAGTGAAATGGAGCGTCTCGGCGGCATGCTCGAAGACGGGTTGATAGAGTTGATAAATAAATATAGTATTAAGGCAACGATAAACCGCCTTGTCGGTGCATTGACGATCTATTTCACCGATGAGACGGTCACCAATTATACAATGGCTGAAGCAAGCGACGGGGAACAGTTCGCCAAATTCTTCAACGGTCTGATCAGGCGCGGCATAAACATCGCTCCTTCAAAATATGAAGCCTGGTTCCTGACGACGGAGCATACCGAAGAGGATATCAAAGAAACACTGTCCATTGTGGAGGAAGTATTCAAAAATGAATTTTAGGAGATGGTGCCATGCGATTTGGTGCTAGAGTATTCAAAACCGGTGTAACAGTCGTACTTACATTATTCATCACCAACCTGCTGGGTCTCGAGCCTTCGCTCATCGCTGCCATCGCTGCAGTGTTTGCCCTGCAGCCGAATGTGCACCGGTCTGTCATGAGGACTTGGGAGCAGTTCCAGGGCAATGCTCTCGGGGCCGTATCAGCCATCGTCATGGTACTGCTCTTCGGCAATAATGTCATCGTCATCGGTCTGACGGTCATTCTGGTGCTCGCCATACTATTGTTCTTCAATCTGCAGAGCGTATCCACCCTGGCTGTCGTGACGATGATTGCCATAATGGACGCACCGACCCTCATGGAAAATTCTACAACCATGGACTTTCTGGAAGCGGCCGGCATCCGATTTTCACTCGTCATGATCGGGGTGCTGTCGTCCCTCGTGGTGAACCTGCTGTTCATTCCACCGAAGTATGAAACGAAGATGTACCACAACTGCTTCAACATCACGAGTGACATATTCAAATGGATACGGCTCGAACTGAACGCCGTCAGCGAATACCAGATCGTCAAAAAAGATATCGAATCGCTGCGGACACGCGTCGTCACCCTGGAGACGATGTATCTTTGGTACCGGGAGGAGAAGAACTACTTCAAGCGGAGCAGCTTTGCCGACGCACGGCGCAAGATCCTGTTCAGGCATCTGATCGCCTCGACCCGCCGGGCATTTGAGTTGCTGAGGAAGCTGAACCGGTATGAAAATGACTACAACCATCTGGATGATGACTTCAAGTACCGGATTAGACATGAGATGGACCAGCTCATGGCCTACCATGAACAGATCTTCATGAAGATTACTGAAAAGATCAGGCCCGAAGCCGCATTTGAAACCTATGATAACGATGAGCAATTCGAGCACTCCATGATGGATGATTTCGTCCGCCTCTATTATGAAGCGGAAACCCCCGAGGAGAAGATCCAGTACGAGAACATACTGGAATTCATCTCAGCCATACACGAATACTCCAATTCATTGGACCGCCTCGACCGGCTCGCATCAAGCTTCTTCCGTTTCCATGCGGATAAGAACAAGATCAATATACAGGATGAAACACTGGATATATAGAAAACAGGCGCAGGGGATTTCCCTGCGCCTGTTCTATTTCCAGCCGTTGTTCTCCGCCGGCCGTCCGCGGAATCTGCTGACATGCGGGTTGCCTTTGACGATGAAGCGGTATGGATAATGCACCGCTTCCTCTTTGTTGTCGATGCCTATCCGTTTCGTCGCCTCAATTTCACGCGGGGCCCTGCCCGGCCTGAGGGTTAGGATGCCATTGTTCAGTTCCATGCCGTTATGGAATTCGCGCCGGACACCGAGAGACTTGGTCAACTTGCCCGGTCCATCCGTAAGGCCGGTTTCGCGCCCCCGCCTTTCGATCATGACATCCCTGCCGATATGGGGCTCGATTCCCCGGATGAGGACCCCTTCCGGATGCGTCTTTTCTTTCGTCAGTATGTTCATGCAGTGGTGGCCGTGCATCGTATATACATAGAGATGGCCGAAGTCGTTGAACATCATGCTGTTCTTCTTGTTCTTCCTTCCGCCGAATGTATGCGCAGCACGATCATCTACACCGAGGTAGGCTTCGACTTCTGTGATGAACCCGCTCGTCTCTACACCGTCGATACAGGTGATGATCTCGATACCAAGCAGCCTTCTTGCGGCATCCAGTGTATCATCAGCCAAAAATCCTATATCCAATGCCTCTGTCATGATGACACCCTTTACTTATAGATTCTGGATACTATAGAGTTTGTAGTATTCGCCTTTTTTCTTCATCAGTTCCGAATGCGGCCCGGATTCCTGGATCTGACCATCCACCATGACGAATATGCGATCCGCATGGGTGATCGTCGAGAGCCTGTGGGCAACGACGATCGTCGTCCGGTTCTCGGAGAGCTCGAGCAGCGTATCCTGTATGATGCTCTCACTCTCGAGGTCTAGTGCACTCGTCGCCTCATCAAGGATCAGGATCGGTGGATTCTTCAGGAAGACCCGTGCAATCGCAATCCGCTGCTTCTGTCCGCCCGAGAGTTTGACACCGCGTTCGCCAACCTCAGTATCATATCCTTCAGGGAGTTCCATGATGAAATCGTGGGCGTTCGCCCGTTTGGCAGCCCCTATCATTTCCTCTTCCGTCGCTTCAGGACGGGCAAGCAGGATGTTCTCCCTGATCGTGTCGGAGAACAGGATATTATCCTGCATGACGAGTCCGACATTATTCCTCAAGGATTCGATCGTATAGTCCCTGATATCCGTCCCATCGAGCATGACTTTTCCCGTGGTGACATCATAGAACCTCGGTATGAGCGTAACCAGTGTGGACTTGCCGCCCCCGCTCATGCCGACGAATGCGACTGTCTCTCCGCTTTTGACGTCAAAGTTGATATGTTTGAGCGCACTCGTGTCTTCGCCATTGTATCCGAAGCCGACGTCCCTGAATTCCAGGTTGCCGTCGGTATGCGTCAGGTCACGGGCGCCTGGACGATCTTTGACATCATATTTCTCATCGAACAAATCGAATACCCTATCCATCGATGCGATGCTCTGCGTCAGCGTCGTGGAAGAGGACACGAGTCTGCGCAATGGGCCATACAGCCTGTCGAGATAGGCGATGAACGCAGCCAGCGTCCCGACTGTCAGGTTGCCCTGGATGACCTGGTAGGCACCATAACCGACGACGAGCAATGGACCGATATCGGTGATCGTATTGACGACCGAGAAGCTTCTGGCGGTCCACTTGGCGTGGTCCGTCGCCTTGTTCAGAAAATTACCGTTGCGCTTGTTGAAGTGCTCTGCAGCATGATTCTCCACAGCAAAACTTTTGATGACATTGATGCCCTGTATGCGCTCATGCAGGAAGCCCTGGACTTCCGCAAGTGCCTGGGATCTCTGCCTGGTGAGGCTGCGCAGCCTGCCGAAGAAATACCATACGCCGAAGATGTAGAACGGGAAGACGATGATCGACACCAGAGTCAATTCGCCGTTCAGCGAGAACATGATCGCAAGCGCGATGATGATCGTCACCAGATCGAGCCATATGTTCATCAGCCCCGTCATGATGAAATCCTTCGTCTGTTCAACGTCGTTGATGACGCGGGAGATGATCTCCCCCACTTTACTGTTGGAATAGAATTTTGCACTCAGCATCTGCAGGTGCCCGTACATCTTCTTCCTTATATCATAGAGTATCTTGTTGCTCGTCCATTGGGCCAGATACTGCCTGAAGTATTCGACAGGCGGCCTGATGATGACGAATATGAAGGAGAAGATCAGGAGCACCTGAATCAGCATATTCACCCTGGCTTCGGTCGTCAGCCCGTCAGGCATGATGATGTCATCGATCGTATACTTGATCAGAAGCGGCAGCAGCAACGGGATGCCGAACTTCAGTATACCGATGATGATCGTCAATATGATCAGCCATTTATAGGGTTTGACGAATTGCATATAACGTCTAATCACACAAAAAACTTCCTTTTCTTACATAAAAAACAACCAACCGGTTAAGTTGATTGATCTTTAGTATGATTTGTAATCATTATTGAAACGGCCCTGCCAGACTTTTATGAAGTCCGGAGCAAACGGCCCCTTTTTCCTTTCGATCCACTGCTGAAGCACATCCACATTATGCCTGAGTATCTTGTCGATATCCTCCGGATATTTCATGCGGCTCTTGTGAAGCTTGTATTCATCTTCATCGAGCAGATGATATTTGCCATCCGGATAGACCTTGATGTCGAGGTCATAGTCGATGTATTTCAATGCTTCCTCATCATAGATGAAAGGGGATGACAGATTACAGTAGTAGTACACCCCATCTTCCCTGAACATGCAGATGACATTGAACCAGTAGTCGACATGGAAATAGACGATCGCCGGTTCCCGGGTGACCCAGGTGCGTCCATCACTTTCCGTGACGAGTGTCCGGTTGTTCCCGCCGATGACGACATGGTCCGTCCCTTTGAGTATGGTCGTCTCGGACCACACACGGTGGATGCTTCCGTCATGCTTATAGCTCTGTATCTTAACCTTGCTGCCTTCTTTCGGTATGGATTCCAAACCCATATTCCACACCACCTTTAAAATAATACTTTTATATTATATCATAGGTGGGAATATATTCACATTCTTTCGTCCGAGACTTCAAACTGCCCGTATATCTTCTGCATCGCCCGGCTCATCGGCAGCCCCTCGACCGCCTCCAGGGGGACGAAGTCCGGATGCTGGTCGCGTGTATGGAGCATATACCCCTCCATATACCAGACCTGGTGGGTGAATACATGCTTTCCGCTGCCGATGTGAAGGCCGGATGTATCGATCGTCAGCCCGAGATCCTCCTCCATCGACTCGATTGACGTATCAACATCATATTTCGGCAGTTCATACATGCCCTGCAGCAGTGTGCCTTCCTGTTTCCTCAGCAGTATCTCATTCCGGTCGTTGAGGATGAAATATACATTATAGAAAAGTTCATTCTTCCTTTTCGCCTTCTTCTTGACCGGCAGCTCCGATACGATGTTCCGGCTGTAGGCCTCGCAATGCTCCTGCACCGGACACATGATGCATTTGGGCGCCCGCGGGGTGCAGATGGTCGCTCCAAGTTCCATCAACGCCTGGTTGAAGTCACCCGCTTCAAGCGGAATGATCTCTTCAATCCGCTTCTTGATGTCCTTCTGTACGGAGGCCTTCGTCATATCCCGATCATCGGCATCGAGCCGGGAGATGACACGCAATACATTCCCATCCACTGCAGCAAGCAGATGGTTGAATGCGATGCTCTGCACGGCACCACCAATATAGGGGCCCACGCCCTTCAGCGAGAAGAATGCTTCCGGCTGCTCGGGGACGGTCGAATCATAGCGCTCTTGGACCTCTTTCACGGCAGCCTGGAAATTGCGGATCCTATTGTAGTACCCGAGCCCCTCCCAGTCCTTGAGCAGCGCTTCTTCATCCGCTTCCGCCATGCTGTCTATATCCGGATATTTGGTTATGAATTTCTCGTAATAGGGTATAACAGTAGTGACCTGAGTCTGCTGGAGCATCACTTCGCTCAGCCATATCAGATAGGGATCACGGGTCTGCCGCCACGGCAATGTCCTTTTGTTGGCCTGATACCACGCCAACAGATTATGATTGAATTCTGAACTATTCAGCATGAATGACACCTTCCTCTGCTTGATATATTCCATTTGAATGGGGAGAATGAACATGGATACTTTAACACATACACTAATGGGGGGCACAATCGTCGGCCTTGCTGCAATAGACCCTTCTATCGACCCCATTTCCGTCGGCTTCATCACGACTGTAGTCGGCGCATCCCTTGTGCCTGACATAGACACGGTCATGAAGATGAAAAATAATGCAGTCTACATCACCCATCACCGGGGCATCACCCACTCCCTGCCATTTACGTTCTTCATCTGGCCGGTACTCCTTACTGCACTCAGTGTGCTTCTGTTCGACCTGCCTGCATTGAATATGTACTTGTGGATACAGTTCGCAGTCTTCCTGCATGTATTTGTCGATATATTCAATTCATACGGCACCCAGGCGATGCGGCCCATCAGCCATACATGGATACAGCTCAGCGTCATCAACACGGTGGACATCCCGATCATCGTCATGCATGTGCTGTATTTCATCCTATGGTATTTTGGGGCGGACCCGGTGCCGCTGTTCCTAGCCCTCTACCTGGTGCTCTTCATGTACTATGTGGTCAGGTTCTTCATGCAGCGTTCGATTACTGCAAAGGTCGACAGGCAGCTGCCGAATGAATATGTGACCCGCACCTTCTGCATGCCGACGATCCACTTCTTCGAATGGCGCATTGTCGTAGTCACGCAGACAGCCTATTATGTCGGCCGCAGTTTCCGGGGGAACATCCTGTTCTATGACCGCTTCAACAAGAGCGGCCCGTTGGATGAGGAGAAGTTCCAAAGCATCAAGGAGGACCCGAACTTCAAGGCCTTCACCTTCTTCTCCTCCATATACACATATGAAATCGAGGAGATATCCGAAGATCAGGAGGAGATCAGGTACATCGACCTGAGATATCTGAAGGAGGGGCATTATCCATTCGTATGCATCATGCTTCTGGACAGGGACACCAATGAAGTGCTGCACAGCTATACGGGGTGGGTCTTCTCTGAAAGCAAGCTCCAAAAGAAGCTGCTCGACAGCTGATATAAAGACAAAGCGACTGGGCTATACGCCCGGTCGCTTTTTTAGATGGTGATATATCGAAAACTTCATCTTGCTGTAGTATTCGAACACCCACATGTAGAGGAAGATGATCTGCGCAAAGAACAGGACATCGTTGGGAAGACGGTTGATGTTCCAAGAAATATGCACCGCATTCGACTGGAGACCGTTGATGACATAGTAGAACGGGTTCAGGCTGAGCATGTGCTGCAGCCACGAAGGAATATTCTCCGGCAGATAAAGGATCGGCACTGAAACCACCAGGATGATGAACACGATGATGTTCACACTTCCTATCCTGTCGATCTGCACTGAAAGGTAGACCAGTGTGAATGGGATGATCAGGAGCACCCCGAGCAGTACATAGTACAGCAATGTGAATATGCCTATCAGCCAATCATCCATGACCAGAGCCGCAAGTGCACTGTACAGTACAACGAACATGAGGAAGATGAAGGTCTGGAAGACGATGGTCGGGAGTATACGCATATAAAGGGGGATGTAGTTCACCTTCAGCACCGAATCCTTATAGAATGCCGTGTTCTTGTTCAGTACCGTCATGCTGAACAGCCAGACGGCCGCCGCCAGCCCAACCAGTACATACAGATACTCCAGGACTTCCCCGGCATCCATCAGTGCCATCGCCACAAGCAGGAACACAAGTCCGATCGTATAGATCAGAAGTGGTGTGAGGTTGTGTGTGGAGAAATAGGATGTCTGTTTGAAGAAGTGGCGGAACAGATATTTCATTTTGTAATTCATAGCACCTCTCCTAACGCTGTATATATAGCCATGTCTGATTTGATGCATCGAGTATCATATAGCCCTCGGGCAGCCTGAATATCACATCTTCTGTCGTTATGCCGAATGCCTCGTACATCCCTTCCATACCCCGGGCCGGGAAGGACATCGAGAATATAATCCCGTCTTTGAACTGGTACGAGATCGGTATGCCTGAGAGTTCAGCATGCCTGGCGCTTGATGCGGACAGGTTCATCTCATCCGTCACCCTCTCCGTTCCCCCGTTGAGGACCCTCGAATAATAGAGGTAGTTGTTCTCGAACACTTCATCCGTGTAGGGCAGCAATGCTTCCAGCGTCGTTTCAGGGTACAGGCTTGCCGGGTTGAAGTATATGAAGGACGAGCTGTCCATCTCCACAGGCGTCCCATCATCCAGTATGGTGTACGTCTCCCCTGACCTGTCGCTCACCTGGAGCAGAGACAGGTAGGGATAGTTTTCCCCATTCACTTCGAGGTTTTCTTCAGTGACCACGGCATATGCGATGCGGTTGTCTTCTTCCTCTTCCGGAGCAGCCACGGTCTGCTCCTGTCCGGTATTGGCAGAACCCGTAAAGGAGATATCCATGAATATTACGATGCTCGCCATAAGCATCGTAAACATCAGGATGAGGGACAGGATGATCTTCCTCATGTTCATGGTGTCGATGAGCCCCGAATGCTTGCGGCTCAGGCGCTTCAGCCCATGGGCATATTTCCCTGACGAATCCAGATTCCGTTTCCATTCGATATCAAAATGGGCTTCTTCGTCCACACTTTTGAGCTGGCTCTTCTTTTTCATATAAGCATTATATTCCATGATGCCCTGCTTGACGCTGCCGTCGTAGCGTATCTGGCCATAGCTAAGCCACAGGAAATAGTTGGCGAGGGATTCGATCGGCTCCATGCTGCTCTCAAGCAGGAGCACCCCACGCCCCTTCTCTTCCTGCCCATTGATTGTCGATTTGAACACCGCGGCATCCTGAGCTCCCAAGTGCCGGTAAACGTTACAGTAGAGGATGATTTCAGCGTCCGAGACGTTGGACATCTCGAGGAGGACCAGGGCGATTTCCCTGCGTGTCATCTCCTTGACCGGTGTATTCCAGTACTTCCTGAACAGGGGATGGGACCAGAGCTGCTCGACCGCTTCAGCGGCCTCATCCGCCTGCATGTATTCATCGAGCATCTCAGAAACGAAGATGTTCAATGGGTGGGGATGGCTGATGTGGTCGAGCACATCGAGGCTCAAGATCGAGCTGTCCGTCTTTACCCGCCCCTTTTTGGGGTCAAGGCTGCCGTTGACCATCTCCTTCAGGTAGTTCAGCGTCCTGTAGTCCGAAAAGATGCCGAGCACTTCCCCCTTATAGAGATGGAAGGTGACATCTTTGAGCAGAAGGCCGCCTTCCCTGCCCAGCATCCGGTCCATGAACTTTTTTGATTCCTTGGCATATGTCAGGTTCAGTGCCCTGAGTAGAATGATGTTCTGCATCAGATCATCCCTTCTTGTTCAACTGCAGCATGCTGACAGGAATGCCTGTCTCTCTCTCTTCTCCTCCGACGAAGAACCCCCAGGCAAAGATGCCCTTGATGTATTCCACTTTGAAGTAGTGGTCTTCATTGCTGATGACCTTATAGATCTTCCCCGGTTCGATCAGGGAGAGGTCGATGAAATAGCTTTCTGCTATGAGTACCTGGCGTTCAAGCACCCTGTATTCATTTTCCACACCCATCATCTCGGCCTTCCTCATTGCCTCGCGCTTCTCGGCAATATATGCTTCAAGTTCACGTCTCGTCATAGTATTCAAAGGTTTCATCATCTATACCGCCTAACTTTTCCTGGATCAGATCATAGCCATACCCTTTTCTCATCAGTGCCTGTATCAGCTTCTGCTTTATGGTATGGCCTGTTTCCTTTTTCCGATATTTATTGAAGTACTTTTCAAAATCCTTTTCGAAATGCGCCGCTTCGTCATAATCATCATCGAAATCGATCATGTCGATATGAGCCTTGCCATACCCTTTCTGGTACAGTTTTTCAGTCAGCTTCATCCTGAACTGACGATAGGCACCCTTATGCCTTTTCAGCTGCTTGTCTTTAAGCTTGTTCATACGTTCTTCGTCCACTTCACTGCTGAAGGCATCCACATTCTCACGGATGACCGCCTCATCGATGCGGTGCTTCTTCAGCTCCCGCTCCAGGGCGAAAGGTCCTTTGTCCGTCGTGGCAATCATCGTATTCTTCAGGGCCTTGGCGTAATGCGCATCATTGACATACCCTTCCTCCCTGAGTCTCTGGATGGTCCTGTCGATCATTTCCGGATGGTAGTCCTCTGCCAGGTACTTCCTCATCTCCGACTCGGAACGCAGTTTGTAGCTGATGTATCCGAGTGCCTTGACGTATGCCTGGTCATACTGGATCGCTTCGAGCACCTGATTGTACTCACCCGTTTCGAGTATACGTTCCGGAATCAGCCGGTACTTCACAACCGACTCCTCATGGGCCTTGAATGAAGTGTCGTCATCCATGTGTATTTCATACATACTGTTCTTCAGAAGCGCCACTTTCTTTATCTGCATACGATCCCCCCTAGTCAAAAAGATCTGTCGCAAAGAACTCGCGCAATGCCTTCGAACGTTCCCTTCTATGGCGACGGTGCTCCGCACGTTCCTCCCCCGTCTCATCGAGCCATTTCAAGCGCTCGTTATCAGGGATGAGCGTCGGTACTTCCAGAGGCTTGAGGTCATCATCCAACGCAACGAATGTAAGGAAGCTGAAGGCGGCAAGCTTCTTTTCTGTACCGTTCTCTAGCTGTTCCTTCGAAACCTTGACCAGAATTTCCATCGAGGATTTCCCCGTATGGGTCACCAGTGCCTCGAGGATGACGACGTCCCCAAGATGGATCGGCTCCAGAAAATCGACCGAGTCGATTGAAGCGGTCACCACCTTTGAACGAGAATGACGGCGTGCAGCGATTGCTGCCACGTCATCTATGTATGCCATCAGCCTGCCTCCGTACAATGTATGATGATTGTTCGTATCCGGCGGCATGACGTTTGATGTCTTGACTGTATAGGATTCCGACATTTTCTTTTCCATATTTTTTCCTCCATTCCAAGCACTACTATAATAGCACATTTTGGGCATTAAAAAGGAAGGGATAATCATTATCCCTTCCTGATTTCTTCTATTGGAAACTGCTAGTCCTGACGTTCCAGCGCCTCTTCCGGTGTATCGATCACAATCGCATCCTTGCCTGGAAGCGCCTTGGACAGGAAGTGGTGCAGGATCAGGGCAAATGCAAAGATGGCAAAAAGAAATGCCAGCATTACGAGAAACATCATTGCAAAGCTCATGAAAAACCCTCCTATTGGTACTTTTCCTATTGCTTATATTTTAACATAAAGGCCGCGCTTGTACTATCTATAATTTAAAAGGCCCAGTTTCCTTTTTCAAACACTTTCTCTTCCGTACCCTCTTCAGTGATGCCGTATATGTCCAGCTGGTCGGAACCGATCATGAAGTCGACGTGCGTGATAGAATCGTTGAGTCCCGCCGCCTCCAGTTCTTCCCGTGACATGGACTTGCCCCCTTCGAGACAGAAAGCATAGGCACTGCCGAGAGCGATGTGACATGAGGCATTTTCGTCGAACAGTGTGTTGTAGAAGAGTTTACCCGCATTGGAGATCGGTGAATCATCAGGCACCAGCGCCACCTCTCCAAGGTGTCTTGCCCCTTCATCGGCATCCAGTATGTTCTTCAGCACTTCATATCCTCTGCCCGCTTCGAAATCGACGACTCTGCCGTCCTTGAATGTCAGCTTGAAGTCATCGATCAGATTGCCTCCATGGCTGAGCGGCAGCGTATTGGATACATAGCCGTCCACCCGGTTGCGATCCGGTACACTGAACACCTCTTCGGTCGGCATGTTCGCCATGAACTTCTCACCATCTGCATTCAGGCTGGAGGCGCCGGCCCACAGATGGCCTTTTGGCAGACCGATTACGAGGTCTGTGCCTGGTGCTTCATATCTGAGCGCCTTATACTTCCTGGCATTCAGGTAGTCCACCTTCTCGTGGAGCGTTGCATCATGCTGCTCCCATGCCGCTACAGGATTGTCGACATCTGCACGGACGGTATAGAAGATGAGGTCCATCAGTGCTTCAACAGCCGCTTCATCATCCTTATCTGGGAACACCAGCCTTGCCCATTCGACGGACGGATAGCCTGCCACACACCAGCTGTGGTAGTCCGACTGGATGCGGTTCGAGAAATCTTTGAAAGCACGGCCTGAAGCCACCTGCATTGCCTGCAGCTTCTCCGGATCCACATCCTTCAGCAGTTCCGGTGATGAGGAGGTGATGCTCAGGAACCCGGCCTTTTCATCCGAGTAGAACATCCGCTCATCTATGGCCCATTGGTGGATCATGCTCAGTTCCTCCTTGGACTGGTTTTTGGCATGCAGCTGCGTCAGCCTGTCATCGGAAAGGACGACCTTCACTTCCTTTGCACCTTTCTGGTAGGCTTTCTCGGTCACGAGTCTGATCAGCGGGAGTGCGTCCTGGGCCCCCCTGATGAATACCCGGCCATCCGGCTGGACATTGAGTCCCACGTCCACGAGCAGATCTGCATATTTTTCAAGTTTCTCTTCAAATTGTGTCATATGTATTTCTCCTTCATTTCCTCAGTTTTGAAAGCTCTTCGATGATTGCCGACTGCTCGATTGCCGTTATCTGGTTCCTGCCCGTCACCATCTCGTGGATCTCCCGGATTTCCTCAGTGTTCCCATCGTCGAAATCATCCGCATTGAAAAGCCCCTTGTTTACAACATTCAGCGATTCTTCTATCTCTTTCAGCATATCCGCCTTGTTCATTTGAATTCCTCCATACCAATATATTAAATGACATTACAATAGTAACAAAGTTCATATGATAATAAAATTTATAATTCAGTTATTCGATGAATAAAGTTTGAAGTTAGTTTAAAATGGTTATAAGCAACTATAAATCACATACAAAGGAGAATTCTACATGGATAACAAATTGATACCCGCTGTTCTCATTGGAGCAGTCGTAGGTGCTGGACTCAGCCTGATCGACAAAAATACAAGACAATCCGTACTCAGCCGTTCGAAGGACCTGAAGTACTATGCACAGAATCCGGATGAGGCGAAGAATAAACTTTCCTCCGATTCCGGTCAACCATCCAAGATCGAAGGACTCAAGGATGAAATCATGTTCTGGAAGGAAACAATTGAAGAGATCAGACAGAACAACCCTGAACTTGAACAATCCATCAAGGATGCGAAAGATACATTCCAGAAGAAGCGTGAACAGAAGCAGTTGAACTGATGATTCATGGAAGGGCTGACGACTGTTGGCCCTTTTATTTTTAAAGGAGTGAGGATATGGCTGATAAACCGACCAATTCGGATTACTTGAACCAGGCCAAACAGGAATCCAAGGAATCCCAGGCGAAAAAGTCACAGAATGCAGAAGGCGAAACGTTCGTCGATAATGTAAAGTTCAAATCCAAAGCCTCAAAGAAGCCGGATGAGACATTCTATGTCTCTAAAATCAACAAGCCGGCAAAGCACAAGGATAATCCTAATTTTTTCCAAAGTCTTATATTCCAGTTTTCAAAGGATAATACATCCGGCATGGGGGCGCAGCTCGCCTACTACTTCCTGCTTGCGATCTTCCCGCTGCTGATCTTCCTGCTGACGTTGGTCCCGCTATTCCAGATCGACCAGCAGATGATCACCCAGTTCATCCAGGATTATGCACCATCCGATATAGCCGGCATGCTTGAAGGCGTAATTTCTGACGTTATGCAGAATTCTAACGGCGGACTGCTCTCAGTGGGTCTGCTGGTGACACTGTGGTCCGCATCGAACGGTATGACGGCACTCATGAATGCCTTCAACGTCGCCTATGATGTGGAAGACAACAGGAACTTCGTCGTTGCCAAGCTGCTTTCCATAGTATTCACCATCATCCTGGCAGTATCCGTATTGCTTACATTCGTACTCATCGTGTTTGGTGAACAGATTGGTAACCTGATGTTCGGGGTCATCGGTCTCGATCAGCAGTTCCAGGTAATATGGAACTGGGTCAGAAGCCTGCTCCCAGTACTTCTCGTGTTCATCGTCTTCGTCGTCATCTATACGACGGCGCCGAACATCAAACTGCAGGTCAAAGCAGTCATACCGGGGGCCCTATTCACGACAATCGCATTCCTGGTCGCATCATGGGGCTTCAGTTTCTATATTTCCAACTTCGGCAACTATTCTGCAACATACGGCAGTATCGCCGGCGTCATCATTCTGATATTATGGTTGTATATCACCGGAGTCATCATCATACTCGGCGCCCAGATCAATGCGATACTGCATAAGCGGGCAATGAGGAAACAAGGAGAGGAAACTGCGAATAATGAGTCTACTGCATGATCTGCTTGAATTCAACGAACAGTTTGTAAACAGCAAGGAATACGAAAAGTATGTAACCGACAAATCACCGGACAAGAAGCTTGTCCTGATTTCCTGTATGGACACCCGGCTGACGGAACTTTCCACCAAAGCCCTCGGCCTCAGGAATGGCGACATCAAGCACATACAGAATGCAGGTGCAGTCATCTCCCATCCATACGGCAGTACGATGCGGAGTATACTGGTTGCGGTCTATATGCTCGGTGCAGATGAAGTCATGGTCATGGGCCACCACGACTGTGGGTTCGGCGCCCTGAAGCCTGAGCCGATGATCGACAACATGAAAGCCCGCGGCATCACGGAAGAGACTTTCGAGACCCTCGAAAACTCGGATATAGACATCAAAAATTGGCTGAAGGGCTTCGACAGCGTCGAGGAGAGCATCACAGAAAGTGTTGGAAAGATCAAACATCATCCGCTGATGGTGCCGGATGTGCCGATACACGGCACGGTCATCAACCCTGCAAATGGGAAGGTCGACCTCGTAATCAACGGGTATGAAGAAGAATAGAGACAACAATCCCCTCCACTGTAATTCACTTTACAGTAGAGGGGTTTTTCAACCTTAAAAGTGTCTGATTATTCAGTCTAATAGTTTGTAATCGCTCCTAAAAGGTGTATAATGTAAATAAAGGAGGGGATAGTGATGAATAGAGACAGGAGAAGTAGTCGGAATGTTGATATTGACCGCATGATCAACGAAGGCGGTGGCGGCTTCATGTACTACTTCGATGACTTTCATCATGAGATTGAAGCTCCTCAGCCGGATGAAACTGATGAAGCCCTTTCTCAAACAGAAGAGAACGAGGCTTCACCAGAGTATAAAGAAGCCGGCTGACGGCCGGTCCGACGGAAAGAAGCGTGGCATACGATCGTATGCCACGCTTCTTTGCGTTCTAGTCCTCCACCAGCGTCAGCAGTTTCGGACCTTCCTTTGTAACGACGATTGTATGCTCCTTCTGGGCTACATAGCTGCCGTCCTTCGTTTCAAACGCCCAGTCGTTCTTGCCGTCTGTGACAAAGGCGGCCTTCGTGGAAATGAACGGCTCCACTGCGATGACCATGCCTTCCTTCAGCAGCTCACTATTTCCAGGCTCGTAGTAGTTCATTATGTGCTTCGGTGCATCATGAAGACTTCTTCCTACACCGTGTCCTGTAAGATTCTTGATGACCGTGAGCCCGTTCTGCCGTGCCACTTTGTGCACTGCACGTCCAATCTGGCTGACCTTGGTGCCGGGCTTGATCTTCTTCAGTGCTTCTTCGAAAGATGCCTCACACACATCGATGACCTTCTGCTTCAATGGGTCTGTGGAAGTGCCGGCGATGAAGGAAAGGCCTGTATCTGCGAAATAGCCATTCTTCTTGGCGGAGACATCTATATTGACGATGTCCCCTTCGTTGATGACGCGGCTGCCCGGGATGCCATGGGCCACCTCTTCGTTTACGCTTATGCATGTATGGCCTGGAAATTCGTATTCACTGATCGGGGCACTCTCGGCGCCCATCTCTTCAAGGAGCCTGCCTCCCAGCTCATCGATTTCCTTAGTGGTCATCCCCACTTTCGTCGTTTCTACAAGTTCCTTCAGCACCTTGCCGCAAATCTGTCCGATTTCTTCAAGCTGCTTCATTTCTTCATCAGTTTTAATGATCATTTGCTACCCTACTTACTTTAAAAATTTTTCTTCTATCGATTATTATAACAAACTCTTCATGCTATACTAGAGTCGTATACTTAAAATTAGTGAAAGAAGCATGAATATGAAATTTGACATCCGCAAAATCATTGGCCCAAGAATCATTAAAACAGGACTCTCAACCTTTCTGACAGCCCTGATATGCATGGCGCTTGACCTGCCGCCGATCTTCGCCGTCATCACCGCCATCGTGACGATCGAGCCGACGGCCTATGCTTCATTGAAGAAGGCGTATGTCCGTTTCCCGGCCTCCATCATCGGTGCCTTCATTGCGGTGACATCACTGTACATCTTCGGTGAGAATGCCTTCACCTACTCCCTGGCGGCGACGCTGACCATACTTGTCACCTATCGGCTGAACCTGCATTCAGGTGTCCTTGTTGCAGCCATCACTGCAGTCGCCATGGTCCCTTCTGTACAGGATGCCTACGTCTTCAACTTCCTTTCCAGGCTGGCGACCACGACCATCGGACTGGCTACCAGCACTCTGGTCAACTTCCTCATATTGCCGCCGAAATATGCCGGCCAGATCGAGGCGCTCACGAAAGCCTCGACTAAGCAGACCCACAGCCTGCTCATCCAGAGGCTCGGGGAACTGGTGGCCGGAAAGTATGAATCGGATAAAAGTGAGAAGGCCTATACCAAAGTGCAGAACGCCATCACCGAGGCCGAAAAACTGCTCAAATATCAGCAGGATGAGTACCGCTACCACAAATCAAACCGTGAAGAGATGCGCCTGATGAACCAGCTCGAGCGCGAACTCCAGTTCAAGAAACTGTACTTCACGCATCTGGGTAATCTGATCTACCTGCCTGAAGACATTTCCATGAAGTTCACTTCCCAGGAAAAGGCGGCAGTGGAAGAGATCATCGACTACCTCAACCGTGACCTGGACGAATTGACCATGACCAATTCCGCTGTCCGTTTCATCAGACGTCACATCAGGAGCTTGGATGATGAGCAGGATGCCTTCAAGATTCATCTGCTTTATGAAATCATCATCATCTATCAGATGATCGTCCAGCACCACAAGGCCGGCTCCAGCACCCATAAGAAGGTGCAGACCAACAGCAGGCCGAAAGACGGCACTACATGAAATCATATATCGTCAAGTTGCGATACGTCCTATCCGAGAGCTGGGACACAGTCACCCCGATGAGCCTTATGGGCACATCGGGGTCTTTCAGTTCATGGTAGAGGCTGTAGGCGTAACGGTATATCTCGTCTTCCGTAAAAACCGGGTTGTTCGTCATCATCTGTCTAGTGTGCGAAACATAATCAGCCGTCTTCATCTTGACGGTGACCACCTTCCCGGCAAATTGCTGCAGCTCAAGCCGGGCGCTCACCTTGCCGCACAATTCTTCGATCACCTTCAGTATCTCCTCATCCTCATTGATGTCATAGTTGAAGGTCGTCTCTTTCCCGATTGATTTCCTGACCCTTTCGACCTTGAGTTCGGAAGTCCCGATGCCCCTGGCCTTCTGATGGAGGCTCGCCCCCTTCTTGCCGAACTGCTCGATGAGGGCCGCTTCACTCCATTGGTAGAGTTCCTCTCCCGTATGGATATCCAGTGACTTCATCTTTTCTTCAGTGACACGCCCCACTCCCGGGAAATCTCCTATATCCAGTCCAAAAAGGATGTCCTGTACATTATCGTAGTGGATGACCGTCGTCCCGGCAGGCTTGTTCATGCCTGAGGCGATTTTGGCCAAGTATTTATTGTATGATACGCCGCTTGATGATGTCAGGCGTGTCGCATCAAAAATATCACGCTGTATATCCAATGCCACCGACTGGGCGGAGCGCTCCCTTGAAACGAGGTGGGTGATGTCCAGGTATGCTTCGTCCAGGGAAAGCGGCTCCACTATTTCAGTGTAGGATAGGAAGATGTCCATGATCTGCTTTGAAACCGCCTTGTACTGGTCGAATCGCGGCCTGACATATATTCCGTCAGGGCAGAGCTTGTAGGCCTGCTTCGTCGGCATCGCCGAATGCACGCCGAATTTCCTCGCTTCATAGCTTGCTGTCGCCACTACACCCCGGCTTGCGGATTTTCCGCCGACGATGACCGGTTTTCCCCGATAGGACGGATTGTCACGCTGCTCCACCTGGGCGTAAAAAGCATCCATATCGATATGAATGATTCTTCTCTCCATAGCATCCACCTATTTTAAAATATTTACCTAAATTATAACATAGAACGAACAGACGTTCCTATCTTGAATCTGCTGGATTGCCTTCATACATCGTCATGCCGACTTCCGTATCCTCCACATACTTCATATTCCGATGCTTCATTATAAGATATATGTAGTAGAAGTCGCCTGCGCACGCCCCCGTGTGGAGCGCCAGCAGATATTTATAGGCTCCGTGGGGCACTGTGAACATCATGATCAGCAACACGGAAGTGATGATGACGAACGGCATCAGAATCACGGTCATAAACTGCCGCCTAGTAAATATCTCTCCCGGCGCTGCAGCATAGAACATGCCTGACGTGTAGCCGAAACGGACGTTCCCTTTTGGATTGAATAACTTGAAGAACAAGCCATGTATGCCTTCGTGGACAGTGATGATTGCAAACAGGATCGCCATGATCAGGAGGACCGCACCGATGATGCCGAAGGATTCCATTCCGATCAGGGCAGATCCTGCGTCATCAGCCAGGAACAGGTCCAGCAGGTAGAATGCGATGAACGACAGGACGGTGAGTGATATGGCCAGTATATTCAAAGTCCGGATCGCAGATCGATCCCTGAAGATGTCTAGTACATATTTATCTTTCAATATCCCTCCCCCTTTCAAAAGCACTGTAACACAACCGGAGCAAATAATGTTAGACTATCCTATAAATGATTGCATCCAAAACAAGCGATAGGAGTGGATCAAATGGCAAGTTTTACAATCGTCGGCGGCGGCATCGCGGGTGCTTCGACAGCCTATCATCTCGCCCGGAAGGGGCATCAGGTGACAGTCTACGACCGTGCCGATACCGGTCAGGCGACAGACGCCTCCGCCGGAATCATATGCCCCTGGGTCAGCCAGAGGAGGAATAAAAAATGGTACCGCCTGGTCAAGGAAAGTGCCAAATACTATCCTGACTTCATCGCCCGGCTCCAGGAGGAGACGGGGCTCGACACCGGTTACCGGCGTGAGGGCTCGATCAGCCTGTTCAAGGATGACCATATACAAAGCCTGGCCTTCGACAGGATAAGTGCAAAAAAGCCCGATGCACCGGAGATGGGGGAAGTCCGCATGGTCTCCCGTGAAGAAGTGAAACAGATGCATCCGGACCTGACGGGACTCTACCCTGGTGTATTCGTCGAAGGCGGAGGCCAGGTGAAGGGGGCCAGCCTGCTCAAGGCACTGAAGGCCGGATTCCTGAAACATGGCGGCGAATGGATCACTGCAGATTTTGATGCCGAGACGGCTGAAGGCACCGTCATCTATGCGACAGGTGCATGGGGCATCGAACAGGATACCGATCCGAAAATCCGCCACCAGCGGTCCGAAGTGCTGCATTTCAGGCTCAAGGATGGACGGAATGAGGACCACGCCCCCGTCGTCATGGCCCTGGGGCCAATCTATATCGTAGAGATGGGCTTGAACCAGTATGCCATCGGGACGACACATGAAGATACAGAAAGTTTTTCAGCAGAACCTTCAGCGGAAAACCATGAATATCTGCGGGGACTCGCACACCGCTACTTCCCCGACTCCGAAATCGAGGATGTCAAAATGATGGTGGGGCTGAAGCCCTATACACGGGACTTCCTCCCTTTCCTTGGACAGGTGGAAGAAGATGTCTTCGTCATCAACGGCATGGGGGCGACCGGCCTGACCGCAAGCCCATTCGTCGGGCATGAAGTCGCCAGCCACCTCAGCGGTGAAGAAACGATACTCGACATAGGTGACTACTCTTATATCTGAAGGCAGAACACATCTGCCTTTTTTCTATTGCCATTCAATTTGTGGGAATAATCAAATAGCTTTGGCAAAGCGTCCTTATCTATCATATAATAAATGAATATACCCACAAGCTCCATCTGATGCATATTTATCGTGAAAGCAGGTATTACATTGAATATCCTATACAATCAGACCATACTTAGGAACTTCTTCTACATATATGCTGTTCTGTTCATCCTATTCCTGATCTATTTCTTCAGTGACATCGGGGTGCTTGGGACCCTCGTCGACTACTTGGCGATCGGTGTGCTGATCATCTCCTGGGTCTTCAGCACAAGACTGTTCAAGCTGATTGGCGGCCTCTTCATCATTGCAGGGGCTCTCTTCACCCTCACCTCAGGAGGAAATATAGGCACGATCATCAGCAATACTACAAGCAATCTCCCGCTTCTGCTGTTCTTCAGCACACTGCCATGGATCGGTACCGTTGTAAAGGTGGGGGGGCTTGATGAAAGCATTACGGAGATGATTCAGGACCGGGCGAACAGGGTCGAGAACATCTATGGCAGAAGCGTCGTCACCTCCTATTTCCTGGCGGTTTTTTTGAACCTGTCGGCCATATACATCATCCAGCAGGTGCTCCGGGAGCTGTTCAGGAAGACGTCGGTCGGATTCAGGAATGAATTCATCATCAAATCCACCCTCCGGGCATTTGCGCTTGCAGTCATATGGAGTCCGCTTGAAGTCATCGTCGGCCTGACGGTCGACTCGACGGGTGTCTCCTACTTCACCCTCCTGCCCTGGCTGCTGGTGACATCGATAATCGTCGGCCTGACAGAAGTCTTTCTGACGAAACGTGAGTTCAACGACATCACACTCGATGCGCCTTTCAATGAAATAGACCGTCGGGCACTCGGCCAATCGATCATAAAGATGGTCATCCTGCTGATCAGTTTCCTCAGCATCGTGATGGTCTTCAATATGAATTCCGACCTCGGCTTCGTCATGACCGTCGCACTGATCATCATCCCATTCTCCTTTGCCACGGCGTTCATCATGAAGCGGTTTCCGATATTCCTCCGGACCGGCTGGGAGACATGGAAGAACCACAACAATCACCTCCAGAACTTTTCGGTGCTCTTCCTGTCACTCGGCATCTTTTCGGGCGGATTCAACAGCAGCAGTGTCCCTGGAGTGATGCAGCAGGTTTTCGGCTATGTCGACTCATTCCTTATACTGATTCTCCTGCTCATCATGCTGGTCATCTATGGGCTCGCCATGTTCGGTGTCCATCCAGTGGCCACACTCGCCATACTGGCGGAAGTGCTCGTTCCGGTAATGAACCCTGAGAATGTGCTTTCCATCGGCATCGTGATGGTCGTCTGCGGCATGGGGATATCCGCTGCCGCACCGTACGGCATCAATGCGACCATGACCGCCCAGAGCATGGGCATCAACCCTTACAGGATCACGAAAATGAATATGGGCTTCTCGCTCAGGATGGGCCTGACCGGCATACTGATTGCGATGATCGCCCTCATGATTTAAAAAAGAGGCATCCATATGGATGCCTCTTTTTCGCGCCTATACCAGGTAATAGAATAGTATCGTGAAGATGAACAACAGCAGATAGCCGAATATCATCAAGTTGAAAAGTCCCACAATGCCGAGTATGATCATCTGCCACCTCTGATACACTTTTATGAAGCCCAACAGCTTGTAGCCGATCAGCATCATGAAGGGTATGACATAGAGATAGGCGAATACCAGTATCCGACGGGCGGACTCTCCACTGACATCGAGGAGGCCGATCAGGATCAGGCTGATGAGGAAGCCTATCGTGATGAAGCCGAAATATCCGAGGATTCCCCACCTCGTCCGTGGTGCCTCCTTCCGTGCCAGGAGATATGTAGAAATCAGTATACCTGCTATGTAAAGGACGCTCAAAAAATATATCATACGGTTTCCTCCTCTTTTGACGGAATCTTTAGGCCCGCCATTGAATGGACCAGTACAATTGTACCATCTTTTCCAATAAAAAATGGGAAGCCCGAAGGGCCTCCCATTCTTCTATTCCGTGCTATTTCGTTGTACCCTTCAGTTCCACATCGATGCCATCACGTGCCATCTTGGAGTAAGGACACAGTTTGTGTGCATCTTCAACATATTGCTGGGCCTTATCCTCTGCCACACCATCGAATTCCACTTCGATTGCTGCAGAAAGTTTGAAGCCGCCGTCCGATTCGTCCTTCAAGAGTCTTGCCGTTGCGTTGACTACACGGTCGGTATTTTCCTCTTTCGCCTTTTTCAGCACACCATCCAGCGCACTATTGAAGCAGGCACTGTAGGCTGCTGCGAAAAGCTGTTCTGGGTTCGTTTCCTTAGTGTCTTCTCCAGACATCTGCTTCGGCTGCTTGACGTTCATTGAAAACGATTTGTCTTCACTGTGGACTTCGCCGTCCCTACCGCCTGTGTTGATCATCGTTACCTCATACAAAGGTTTCATCAAAAGCTCAACTCCTTTTATAGTCTACCTACATTGTATGGAACTTTCGCCCAACTATCAAACAAACAGATTCACGTCATTCGCAAGCCATGCCATCCCGGTCCCCATCCATCTGAAGGGTATAGGCGGGATGGCCTTCAGGGACACCTTCCGGATATACCTCCCTCAGCTCAGCGCAGTTTTGGAATTCCTCATTTCCGGCGTCCGATTCCGCCCCATCTTCTTCTCCCTCAGAGTCATACGGCTGATCTAGGGACCATATCCCCAACCCTTCCGCTTCAGCTTCCTGCTCCGCTTCTTCCAGTCGGTCCAGGTGGGTCGTATTCGGCGGATTGACATATTTGACCTGTGCGAGACCTTCCCTGACAAGAATTTCATTGACCATCTCACCGTCTGCATAGACGTATGCCAGATACCTCTCGTAATGATCCTGCCTCGGGCCCACATCGAACTCAACTTCGATTTCTTCGGCTTCCTCCAGGAGCTCCTTCGTCCGGGCTGATGCTTCCTTGCCCAGGGGCTGCTCCCCGATTCTCGGATGGTTCGTTTCAGGTGTGTCGATGAGCAGATATCTGAAGGAGGCTGCCTCCCCCTCGAAATGGAACTTCGTCGTATCACCGTCGACGAATGACGCCACCTCCACCGGAATCCTTTCTCCAGCCTCTTCAGACTTCTCTTCCGAACCGAATGTTTCATTGATCTCCCGCACTGGATCATCAGCGTCGTCCATCATGAAGAGCGGGATAATCATAACTGCCAGCCCAGCAAGCAGCGTGATGGCAGCATACCTCACATATCCCTGGGCATTGTCATTTTTAGCTTTTTTGACGATGTACACTAATAGAATGCCCGCTGCAGTCAAAAGGAGGTATATGCCCATCACCATGAGTCCCGCCCCCAAACTCATACCGGCACCCATCAGGGTTGCCATGAGCGCAAGCACAGAGGCGATCGTCATCATCATGAACGACATCTGCCATGCCTGCCTATACTTCCCCTGTCCGACATATCTGAACAGGCCTACACCAAAGACGACTACAGCCGCCAGTGCAGCGAGAAATGATAATACTAGAAAAAGCAAATCCATAAAATCCCTCTAATCCGTGTGTTTATATCAGCTACTATACCACGGGAGGAACCCAGAGGGGGATAGAATTTGATACTAAAAAGCGTATGACCAGTTTTCAGATCATACGCCTCACTCAGCCGCTATTTTTTATAGTTGTAGTGTGGGATGCTTTCCCATCTTTCTTTCATATAGTGGGCCGCCATCTTAGGCTTGCGGTCCCTGGTGAATATGCCTTTCTTATTGCCCTGGACCCTGATGACACCCTGGCTTGTTTCGAAATCTGCAAAGTTCCAGATATGTTCTCCGACGAAGTTCTTCGTCTTATCGAAGATTTCGTGGTTGGCTTCAAGGAAGAGCTTCTGGTACTCCTCCGTGAACATGATCGGGTCGACGGCGTGGAAGCCGGCCACCGTATCCGCCCCGTATTCCGTCATGATGATCGGTTTATCCGGATGGGATTCCGCATAGTGCTGGAATTCATTCTCCAATGCGATTTTGGCATCTTCCAGGTCACCACTTTGTGTATACCAGCCATAATATCTGTTCATCGCAAGGACATCGACAAGATCTGCGACCTGTTCCTTCTCAGGAGTCGCCATGAGGTGTGTGACCACTGTCGCTGGACGTTTCTGCGGGTCACATTCCTTCGTCAGGTCATAAAGCGGTTTGAAGTAGTCATAGGCACCTTCTTCTTCAGAAGCAGGTTCATTCGCAATGCTCCACATCACGACGGAAGCATGGTTCTTGTCGCGCTTCACGAGATCTTTGATGACTTCCCTGTGGTGGTCCATCGTCCGGATCTCCTGCCATGTGTTGCGTTTCTCACCCGGCCCGAACATTGTGGCCATGAAGTTGAGATGCACACCGACAGCCGGCGTTTCATCGATGACGACGAATCCTTCCTTGTCGGCAAGGCGCATCATTTCTTCAGAGTATGGGTAGTGGGCCGTCCTGAACGAATTGGCGCCGATCCACTTCATCAGATTGAAGTCGAGAATGTTTGCCGCTTCATTGAATCCCCGTCCGTGGATATACGTATCCTCGTGCTTGCCGAAGCCTTTGAAGTAGAATGGCTTGTCATTTATCCTGAACTGGCCTTCTGCCACTTCGACTGTTCTGATGCCGGCAGGCAGCACATAATGATCCACCACTTCTCCGGAACCATCTTTGAGATAGACGTTGAAATCGTACAGGTAGCTGTCCATCGGTTCCCAGAGCCTAGGCTCCTCGATGGCGGCCTTGCCGGTCTTTCCTTCACCTTCATACACTATATTGCCGTCTTCGTCCTGTACGACGACTTCAACCTTTTCTGCTTCACCGCTTGTTTCCACTTCATAGTCGAAAGCATAGTTGCCACCCTCATTCACCGGGGACACTGTCAGATCAGTGACATGGACTTCCGGCACCGTATATATCTTGACTGGACGGTGGATGCCGGCATAGTTGAAGAAGTCGAAGTTCGGATCGTTATACTTCTTGGTACGGCCGTTTACGGTCTCTTCCTTGTACATGCCGACCGGCAGTGTGGATTCATCGAGGATGTTGTCCACTGCAACCGTCACCCTGTTCTTTCCATTTTTAAGATGGTCGTTGATCTTCACTTCGAATGGCAGGAAACCACCCTTGTGTTCGGTGATCTTTTCACCATTGAGATACACTTCCGCGTTATGCGTCACTGAACCGAAGCGCAGTATGATCTGCTCTTCAAGGATATGTTTCGGCAGTGTGAATTCCTTTTCGTACCAGACCGTGCCTACATGGTTCCTCGCCTTCTCATATACTGCCGCATCATTGTATGAAGCAGGTACAGCCATATGATCCTTCGTATCGAGTTTTCCAGCATACCATTTTTCTTCGTGTCCTTGGCCGTCATCCAGTTTGAAGTTCCATACCCCAGACAAATCGATCAGGTTTCTCGTTTCAGTGGTTATTGGATAAAGCATCAATATCTCTCCTCATTTTTAATTGTTGGTTTATCTTTAAACTTTCTTCAGACTATAGGCTGCTCTGAAACATCGCCTACTTTCCGTCACCTTTTCCTTCTTCATCAGCTGCTTGCTGTTCTGCCAGTTTCCGATCCCGCTCATCCAAGATGAAGTTCTTCGTGTTGTTGAGTTCGGTCTGGATCTCCGCCATCTTTTCCTTCGTCAATGGATAGAAGCGCATTGCTATGATGGATATGATCCAACCAAGTATCGGGAAGCCGAGTGCTGTCATGAGGGACACCCACAACAGTCCTGTCGTCAGTTCATCGTTGACCGTCGGAAACTCATCTCCAAATCCAATCATGGCCACGAGCACACCAACAACGAATGGTGCTGTACTCGAAACCAGCTTATCGACGAAGGAGAAAAGTGCTGCAATCATGCCTGGGATATACCTCCCGGACTCATAAGTCTCATAGTCCGAGACATCGGCAATCATCGGTATGACGATGGACGGCGTCAGGGTGCTGACGGAGCGCCCAATGGAATACAGGACCAGGAACGTTATGGACAGGATTCCCCAGTTGCCGAGCGCAAAGCGTTCCGTATCGAAAAGGACCATCAGTACGAATAGCAGCGTGAAGGAGATTGTCCCGATATAGGAGAAAAGAATCAATGCACGTCTGAGACCAAGGTTCTGGGCGTATCTTACACCGAAGAAGACGATGAAAAGGCTAGGTATCAGGATGATCAGGCTGAATTGTCCGCTCAGGGCGAAATTGCCCATCAGGATGCCGAACAGCATGACCTGCACCACCTGCTGGTTCATGAACATCGCTGCGAACTTGTCGGTCGCAGCAGATAGGACGAGCATCTGGAGCGCCCTGTTGCGCTTCAGTACAGGCCAGTAGTCGCGGAACCGCGTCTTGACATTGATATCTTCAATACCATAGAATTCTTTCCTGTCCTTCCCCCATATCGCCACTACCGCCAGCACTGTGAAGAGTGCTGAGATGGCCGCAAAAGTAAAGGAGAGTTCCGTGAAGTAGGCTTCGGTGAAATCTCCATATTTACCGATCATGTACTGGGAGGCATAGAGCTGACCGAATGTGAATAGTGAAAGCGAGAATATCGCATCAAAGATCGAAAACAGCGGCCGCTGTCTCGGATGATTCGTCAGAACCGTCTGAGCTGCCCGGGTGACAGTCGTCTGCATCGTATAGCCGATGATGTAGAAGAACTGCAGTATGATGAATATGATGAGGTGCAGACTTTCCGGAAACAGGTGGATGACATTGAACATCAGCAGGAATGTCAGAATGAGTATTGCATTCCCAAACACCATGATTGGCCGGAATTTTCCGAACTTCGTCTCGGTCTTATCGATGATGAAGCCGATCAGCGGATCGGTGATGCTGTCGAACACCCGCATGAGTGCAAGTATCGTACTGACGACCATCACCGTCAGCCCCGCAACGCCCGTCGCATAGTATGTGACAAACCCCATACCGAATAGGAATAGGTTCGTCGCTGTGTTGTTCAGTGCAAAGGCACCAATCTGCCACAGTTTCGCCGTATGGTACTGCTCCCTTGAAAATTCACCTTCAATTCTTGGTCTCGCCATGATCTTTGCTCCCCTTTTTGCGTTGGACATAATTTAGAAACAATTAATTTATACGATAAACTAATTATGTTTAGAATATAGCATAATTTAAAAGCGCTTTCAATGTATTATATGCAATTATCTGAAAAAGCTATGGTAGTTGATTTTACAAGTAAACTAATTTAGCGACATATAACAATGAAACATGGCATCTTAACTAATTCCGTTCATCATATTTCAATAAACATATATTGAGCAGCCGTCATCCTGATGGCATTGCCTGCCCACTGAAGCAATAAATGACAAAGATGAGGAGATGGAGTAATAGACAATAAATGACGGTCTTCATAGCCGTAGAGAAGTCTGATATCACCAAGGAAAAAATAATTCCCGGAATCGTCATTTGGTTATTGACAATTCCGGGATAACATTGTAAATTTGAACATGTAGTTTTTAAATCGTGATCCATCAGACAGGCACTTGTACATCAGGTGTTGAAATTATTGTTTCAGGGTCCCGACGGATAAATAAAAGTAGGGTCTGTTAGCTCAGCGGGAGAGCACTTCGTTGACATCGAAGGGGTCACTGGTTCGATCCCAGTACAGACCATCCAGCACCACAACGCAAACATCCAGTCAATAGACTGGATGTTTTTTATGTTTTGAATATCAAGTAATAAAACAATAACTTAATTTTATTTCTTTCGCTTATCTCTTATGCTTCCAACAGCCAGTATGTAAGCAGCAATAAACAGTAGCACCATGGACACACTGGTCCAAAAGGTCTCTGCTCCATTGGCTACAGAGGTCCGATACATCAATGCGCCTAGTAACATTATAGTTAAACCAATTCACTTGATGATGAGCACCTCCTCTACTTTACTACATTCAAAGGTTCGTCTGCGTTAGACTACTCGGAATTCTTTTTCTACCTTTTATTTATGCCTGATCAGTATTCTCGAAGCAAGACCCAGTACCGGCAGTTCGATGATGGGACCGATGACGAGGGACAGGGCGATCAGCGGCTGCTCCGGAAATGCTGTAACGGCGATGGCGAGTGCAAGCGGAGAATTGCGTGCCAGTGTCATCATGATCAGACTGACGGATTCCTTCCTGCCGAACCGGAACAGTCTGCCTGCCCCCTTCCCCACTATGAAGGTAATCAGGAAGAACAGCAGCAACGGCGGCAGCAGAAGAATGACGACATCAAAGTTCTCAAGCAGTGTATCGCGTTCGGAAGCGAACATTGCGGTCACGGCAAGTCCAAGAAAGATGACATTGAAGGTGTCGAAGAAGCCCTCCACTCTGCCTTCTGAAGGAAGGAAGCGCTTCGTCAGCAGTGCAAGTAGAAAAGGGATGCCGACCACAAGCAGCACACTCTGTATGATGCCCGGGAATGACAGTCCGGTGCTCTGTTCAAATCCGAAGAACAGATAAAGATAGGCGGGCAGCAGGATCAGCTGCAGAATCAGATTGATCGGAAGCAGCGACGCCGACAGCACCGTATCCCCTTTCGCCAGGCCGGTGAATACAAGGTACCAGTCGGTGCACGGGGTCACTGTCAACATGACGAACCCGACCCATATCAATGGATGCTCTGAAAGGAAGACCATGCCGATTGCATATGCAATGACGGGCGTCCATAAAAAATTGATGCCGAGTGAAACGAGCACGAACTTCACCTTTTTGAATGAAGTGAATATCCGTTTCAATGGCATCAGCAGAAACAATCCATAAAGCATGAGCATGAGGAAGGGAGCGATGAAGGCACCGGCATGCTGTTGGACACTGTCGACGCCGCCCATCGTAACTCCCATAAATATGGCAATGAGCAGAATCAGCGGCTGATATTTTTCAAGCCTGTTCATGGCGCCCCCTATGCCAGCAGATTGGCAATATCCCAGGATTCCCGTTTATAGACTTTGAACATGAAGTACATGAGGACGAGAATGCCGAATTTGAGGGAGTGGTCATCCAGGTGAGGGTCCGCCAGAATGAGGGTATCTCCACTGGCAACATCCTCCTTTACCGTCGCAATATGATATCCATGGAAGTAGACTTCCATATCCCCACTCCAGTTCTCCTCGATGCTCATGAACTGATCGTCAATCCGGCCATCGACACGGAAATGGAGCAGACTGGTCCCCGGCCTTTCCTTGAATACAAGCTCGATGTCATCTGCTACGATGATATATTTTGAAATGTTCATATCCCTGAATTTCCGCTTCTTCAACCCCAGTATCAGTGACTCCCCTTGAGTGGAGGTATATGAATAGGTATTCCGCTTTTCACAATTCCTCAAGGCTGCTTTTTCAACATAACCGACTGGATCATTATGATCATTTTCTATCGCTACCGATTTTCTGTTTGAATCTACGGAAAGCTTGAATTGATATTGCTTCATAACTGCCTCCTCCATAATCTCTCCACCCACCCATGCATATCTCTATAATGTTGAATCTTTTTTCCTCAGCAATGCGACAAGCTCCACGTGTACCGTATGTGGAAAAAGGTCTACAGGCTGTACGCGCTCAAGTTCATATCCATATTCCCTCAGCCATGTGATGTCATCGGCAAATGATTCCGGATTGCAGGATACATAGACGACGCGGTCGGTCCCAAGCCGGCCGATTCGGCGCATGACCTTTCCACCTGCCCCGGAACGCGGCGGATCCAGCATGAGCAGGTCCGGCCTCCCCCATGTTTCAAGGATTTCATCCATGCCGCGCCTTGCGTCCTTGGCGAGGAAGTAGGTGTTGTCGAGGCCGTTGTCTTCGGCATTCCTTTTAGCAGAATCGATGGATGTTTCTACAATCTCGATGCCTGCAATTGCCTTGACCCTGGCTGCAAAAGGCAGTGAAAATGTCCCGACACCGCAGAAGAGGTCGATCATCCGTTCATCTTCAGTGACTTCCGCCATCTCTATCGCCAGATCAACGAGCTTCTCCGCCTGGAGCGGGTTCGTCTGGAAGAAGGTATCGAACCAGATCCTGTATTTGTAGCCATACATTTCATCATTGATATAGTCGCGGCCATGGAGTACATGCGTCTTCTCCGACTGCGCCATATCCGCCCAGTCCCTGTTCTCCATCCACATCAGGCTCTTGAGGTTACCGAACTTTGATGTCAGCCGGCTGACGAGGTCATCCACAGCTGCCTGGTTCTCCTCCGGAGTGCCGGTTGAGAAAATCGCCAGCATCAGTTCGCCGGTCTTCTGTGACTGTCTTGTCATGAGATTTCTTAGCAGCCCCTCATGCTTATCCTTGTCATATCCGCTGAGTTCGTGTTCCCGGGCCCAATTGGAGACTTCGAGCATCGCCTCGACCATTTCATCACCGGCGATCAGACACGTGTCGAGGTCGATGACATTGCGGAAATTCCCGAGTTCATGCAGGCCGAGGGCTCCGTCCCTGCCGAAAGTGAATTCCATCTTGTTGCGGTACTCCCATGGGGTCTCCATGCCAAGCGCATCGGCCACGACACCAGAGTCGAACCCTTCAGACTCAAGGAATGATTTCACTTCGCCTGTCTTATAGGCGAGCTGTCCTTCGTATGTCCAGTGCTGCCACACACATCCGCCGCACTTCTCGAAATGCGGGCATGGCGGTGCGACACGCTCCGGATGCTGGGTGATGATTTCATCCGGCAGTACACGGGCAAGCTTCCTGTCGGGGTTCGGTACGGTGACCTTCGCCTCCTCCCCGATGAGCGTCTGGGGGACGTTCAGCTTCAGTTTCCGAGGATTGCTGCCGCCGGTATCGCGCCAGACATGCCCCATGCCGGACCCCTTCTTATCAAGCTTATCTATTTTTACATTGTGCGTTTCGAATTCCTGATTGGACACAACAGCATCTCCTATCCTTATCTCTTTATATCCATTCTACATTATCCATGAGCGCATTCACAAATGCTCCAAATATTCTAAAGAGATTATGCGGTTTTCGCAAGATGGAAAAAGCTTTATATCCATAAAGTGATCAGCAGGCCCACAAACAGTCCGAATACCCCGTGTCCGAGCGTCCAGTAGAACCACGCCATGAAGTCGTTCGGCGCCGGCGGCGTCTCCGTCAATGCACTGAGGAAGTAGAGGATGCCTCCGCCCACAGTAAATACAAGGATATACGGCCATATCTCCATCTCCCATCCGAATGGAATGAGCAGATAATACAGCACGACTGCACTCGCTATGCATGTGCCATAGTGGAATAGTATGCCGGTTATCTTTTTGTCGCTCCACTGCTTAAGTATCGGAATATAATCCATGTTATACAGCAATATGTCGGCTTTATTGCCCGTAATCCTGCAGATGACCTTCATCACCGCGGCAAGCACCATCCCCGAAATCGCACCGATCACCACCAGTTTCAAAAATGTCCCCATCCCATCACTCCAATCCATAAGTATCACTGCCATCAAATAAAACACGGGAGAATGTTCATAGACACTATACCCATTGGAAAAGATCATTATACTAGACAACGGAAAATAATGGATGGACAGTTGAAACCTCTAAATGGCATTCAGGGAATTTTCATGACAAAATGGGATGAAGAGGTGATTGTAATGGCCAACATCGGACTACAGGAATATGCGGATGCGATCAGATTGAACGATCCATTCGAACCGAAACTTGATGAAACGATGAATAGGGAGGCACTGGTGGATGACGTACTGGTGATTCTGCGTAATGAGCAGGCGGGCACCCAGGACATCGACATCCCTGACGATTATGAAGCAAAACGGCGCCTCATCCGGGCACTTCTCAACATCCGGCAGCCAAAGCCGCTCAATAAGGAAATGATGCTCAAGCTGGACACACTGCTTCAGATTGAAAAGAGGGAAAAGCAGACCGTCGCAGCACACGAACTGCCTGTCATCAGCCAGGAGTATCCAGAAACGGATGTATCCGGGTCGGACAGGATGGCCCTGTGGCAAGGTGACATCACATCCATCGAGGCAGATGTGATTATAAATGCGGCGAATGAGAAGCTGCTTGGATGTATGCAGCCTCTCCATGACTGCATAGACAACGCCATCCACTCAGGCGCCGGCCCAATGCTCCGGGATGATTGTGCAGAAATCATCCACCGACAGAAATCGGATGAGGAGACGGGCAATGCTAAAATCACACGCGGGTACCATCTGCCAGCCCGATATGTGATCCATACGGTCGGACCGGCCCTCACCGGGAACGAAACCGTGACGGAGGCACACGAAGCGGCACTCGCTTCAAGCTACCGTTCCGCTCTTGATCTTGCCGACGAAATGGAGGATATCAGGACAGTCGTCTTCCCTTCCATTTCCACAGGCGTATTCGGTTTCCCGAAACAGCGGGCGGCAGAAATCGCCCTTGAAACCGTCGGCAGCTGGCTCAAGTCGCACGACCATCATTTCGATGCCGTCATATTCAATGTTTTCAGCGAGGCTGACAAGCAGATCTATGAAACCAAAATCAAGTCGTAAAAAAGAGCGGAAAATATTCCGCTCTTTTTACGTCCACTCTTCAATCGGCCGCAATCCAGCTTCTATCTCATCACGCCTGTTTTCAAGAAACGGTGGAAGATCCAGTCCTTCACCCAGTTCCTCAAAATCACGGTCTGCAGTGAATCCCCGCTCATCGGGCCCGACGATTTCAAACATGATGCCATTCTCCTCCCTGAAGTACAGGCTCTCGAAATAATACCGGTCCTTGACGCCGGTCGTCATATAGCCCGCTTCCTTCAGTATACGGTCCCATTCGGCAAGAGGCCGTGACTTTGATTCAATCGCAAGATGATGGACACTTCCCCGTCCTGCGCGCGCCCTGCCGCCCGCTCCGTGCCGGATAAAGATTTCTCCGAAAGCTTCACCTTCCATCGCTTCAAGCAGCGTTTCCTCCTCGTCTTCTTGGGCGATGGTGTAGCCGAACATGGTATGGAGCAGTGATGTGAGGCTATCCCTGTCCTTCACTGTAATCTCCACAGTACCCATGCCGAGGATGCAGTGCTCATCCTCTATGTCATTTTCCTCCCATGGGCGCCATCCCTCAGGAATATCCTTATTTTCATGATTGAGCAGAATGAGCACGAGCCCATCCGGATCCCGGAAACGCAGCGCTTCCCGTCCGGCATAACTGATGATGCCATCGTGATCGACATCATAGGAATCCAGTCGTCTGCCCCAATATTCCAGACTGTCATGGGAAGGCACCAGAAGACCGATGCCGGAGATCATATTGGTGCCCCGGTGTGTGCTGCCGATATTCGGCATCTCGAAGAATGTCAGGTCATTGCCCGGACTGCCTTCAGCATCTCCATAGAAGACGTGATACATCTTCACATCACTCTGGTTTACGGATACTTTGACCCGTCGCAAACCCAGCACTCTGGTATAGAAATGATTATTCTCCTTGAGGTCCTTCGTGAACATCGAAATATGATGGTGTCCTGAAATCATGTCCTGCCCCCACTTTCCTTTGCCATCCGCTCCACTGACATCCATGGACGGCCGCCTTCCCAATGCAGATTGATCGGAATCTTATACGTTTCGGTCAGGTTTTCGCCCGTCAGGACATCCTGTTTCGGTCCCTGTGCGATGATCTGGCCGTCCCGGATCAGTAGCACATGGGAGATGGCTTCCGTAATCTCTTCTATATGATGGGTGACATAGAGCAGCGGCCGTGTCTCTTCGGCTACCTGCTCCGTCATAGCCAGCACATCCTCTCGTGCCAGCACATCCAGTCCGGCACACGGTTCATCCAGGATCAGCAGCTCAGGATTGCTCATGAGGGCACGCCCCAGAAGCGTCCTTCTCTGCTCCCCCTGTGAGAGTACCGAATAGCGCTGATCCGCTATGTATTCCAGCCTGAGATCCTTCAAGATGTTTGCCGCACGCTGTGCCTCCGCCTCCGTAATATCCTGATAGATGCCGAAGGAGGCGAACTTGCCGCTCAATACGATGTTCTCCGCCGTCTCCCGGTTCAGTGTCTGTGCAAATCTGCCGAGCGCATTGCTCACGAAACCGATCTTTTTGCGCATCTCAGGCAGGCTTGCCTTGCCGAATTCAGTCCCCAGCACCTTGACCCGTCCGGCAGTCGGATAGTTGTAGCCCGTGACGATATTCAATAACGATGTCTTTCCGGAGCCGTTCAGACCAAGGATCGCCCAATGTTCTCCGGGCTTCACTTCCCAATTTATATCCTTCAGGATTTCCTTGCCATCCCTTCTCCATGATACATCCTCAAGCTTGATGATCTGATCCATATCGCATCCCCCATCCAATCACTGTATTCATCTGTAAATATACAGAAAAAAGGCGATGGAATCCAATCCATCGCCTCTGTCTCCATTATTCTATCAAGCCCATGCTCATGTAGCGTTCGCCCGTATCCGGTGCAATCGCAACAACACGCTTGCCTGCACCAAGCTTCTTCGCCACGCTGATTGCCGCAAAGACGGAAGCGCCGGCAGAAGGTCCTACAAAGATGCCCTCTTCCGTTGCCAGCCTGCGGAACATGTCGATCGCGTCCTCGTCGGCAATCTGGATGATCTCATCATATACATCCGTATTCAGTATGTTCGGGATGAATCCCGGACTCGTGCCCACAAGCTTGTGCTTGCCCGGCTCTCCCCCGGAGAGTACAGGGGACCCCTGCGGTTCCACAACGGCAATATGGAGATCCTTGAGATGCTGCTTGAGCACCTCGCCGGTGCCTGTGATCGTACCGCCAGTGCCCGCTGTCGCCACAAACGCATCGAGATCATAGTCGAAGTCCTCCAGAATCTCGACCGCCGTCGTCGTACGGTGGATGTCCGGGTTCGCATAGTTTTCAAACTGCTGGGGGATGAAGCTGTTCGGGATTTCCGCCTGGAGCTCCTTGGCCTTCCTGATGCATCCGGGCATCTTTTCATCTGCAGGCGTCAGCACCACTTTTGCACCATATGCCTTCAGCAGATTGATGCGTTCGCTTGTGGAGCTGTCAGGCAGGACGAATATCGCCTCGTAGCCTTTGGCTGCTGCGTTCATCGCCAGACCGATCCCGGTGTTGCCGCTCGTCGGCTCGATGATCGTGCCGCCCGGTTCGACAAGGCCATCCGCTTCCGCCTGCCTCAGCATATTGTATGCTGCACGGTCCTTCACACTTTTGCTGGGGTTGAACATTTCAAGTTTCACATAGACATCCGCAGCCCCTTCAGGCACCAGCCTATTCAATTTCACTACAGGTGTATTTCCTATCACATCAACAATACTATCGACCCTATCCATATGGATGCTACCTCTCTTCTCTATTAATCCTATTTCATTAGTATACTATAACATTTATGTCTTGCGGGTCAAAGAGAGGCGCTCCCTGAATTCACTGATATGGGTGGGGGCTATCGTACTCGATTTCCGTCACTTCGAAATTGAACCAGTTGAAGTCTCCGGCATCCAGTTTCCAGGTCACTTCACCTTCAGTCGGGACCCTCACCCCTTCAAACTCCCTGTACGACTTCAAAGGGATTGCCCATGTCTCAAGACGCGTCTCACCATCGAATTCCCCATACCGTTCCGCCTCGAAATGCGTGGGATCTCCATCACTGTTGAAGGTGAACACACCTGTTGCTGAAACGTCGCCATATGTCATGGTTGCCTCCGCATTGTTTTCATCGATATGTTTCCATATTATATAGTCATTCAACGCAGCACTCGGAAACCATATCGTTTCCGCCAAGTACCTCAACATCGTCCCCTGATCGATTTCGGGGCCGCTCGAGTCGGCGACTGTAAACATGGAAAGCACCTTGATCAGCATATTCCCCCGGGCATCATCATACTTGTCCCTCCCCGAAATGTGGATGAAGGGCGCCATGCGGATATCCGCCTTCCAGACGAACCCCGGCTGGTGGGGAATGAAATACTGTTCCGCCCGGACAGGCATCCATGGCTTGTCTTCAGCCAGCCGCATCTCTGCATTCTGCCTGAGCCGCACCGCCTTTATATCCCCACGATCCATGATGCCGGAATTTCCAAGCCATCTCCGGACCGCATCAGGCAGCCCTTCGAGGTCTGCTTCCGATATCTTCCGGACATCTTTTTCCACCTTTTCAAAAAGTGCTTCCACTTCCTCATCCACCATCCTGTTGAACCTTTTCCTGGCGGCGAAGGCACCACCCAGCAGCACAACCGGAAGACCTCCGATTCCAGCAAGCAAAATTTTCGTTTTGGACATGATCCATTCCCCCTGTTTGGTAATCAGATATGATGCTCCTTGACCGGAATTCCCCCGCTTCCATATCACAGCACTTTCACCAGCCGGATCATATCCCGGCACCATATGCCGTTTTCATGGATCTTCCCTTCGTATTTGTCCGTGAAGAAGTCCTTTACGACACTATAAATCCTGAAACCGCATTTCTGATACAGCGCCAATTGTCCGATGCCTGAATTGCCGGTACCGATGTGAAGCTCACGCCACCCCTTGGCACGATGGCGGTCAACCGCATCCTGGAGCAGCCTCCTCAGACGGATCCGCCAAAAGCAGCAGTGCCATGGGCGGCGCTTCGCCCGGTGCAATCTTCCGTATCCTCATCTAATCCTCCGTCCTGGCCGTCAGCTGAATTCCTTGCTACTGACCTTCTTTACGAGTCTGCAGAATGCTTCCCATTCTTCGGGAAACATGTTGCTCCCGCTCTTATAGAGATTCCGTCCGCTTTTGTGGACGACGATCTCCCACTGCGTGCCGTCCAGTATATACGGATCATGATAGTCCCGCTTCCAGTTCAGGAGATTCACCGCTTTCAACTCATCTCTTATCCTCTCCATCTCTGACGATTCGAACCTTGCATAATGGATTTCCATCGGCGTGAGGAGCCCATGCTCCCACTTCACAAGATTCCTTTCAAAATTGATGGTCACTTTCGTATCACCGCTGAAATAGCTGCCTACCGTTGCTTCGAGCACTTTAATGCGCCTATATGAATAATCGATGGAGTCCTCTTTCGTCCATTCATTTCCACAGCTGTTGCAGCGATAGTCGGGCATCCGCGATTTTTGATATGACGCATAATGGGCATCCGCCCTTAAAATGCGCCGGGTCTCCCGTGCTTCACATTCCGGACATTGATAGTAATTGATCGCCATAGTATCATCCTTATCAATATATATTCTTCTTCATTCTAAAGTTTTTCCGTAATGTGCCACTTTACCGCGTTATGATAAGTCGGCCGTCTTTTACAATATAAACACCTGTCATTTTATTTACATTTTACCACATTTCCAGCACTTACGAGAGCCTACTACCGAATAATCGAACTTTATGGCACACCAGACATTGATCAATCACCTAGAATGCAAAAAAGACTCAAGACAGATGCCCTGAGTCTTCCGGTAATCATTCATTCTAATGTCTACAGCACATCATCACGAGTGCTGTGTCTCCATCTCTTCTTCCGACAGGTTCTGCGCGAACTGGTCGATCAGTGCACGCGCCTCATCCGTCTCCTTCGTCTGCATCAGTGCGTTCCGGAGGGCACTCGCACCCCGGAAGCCTTTGACGTATATCTTGAAGAAGCGGTGGAGCGCTGTATATTTACGGAGGCCGAGATGCGCATATTCGTCATGCAGATCGAGATGCAACCTCAGAAGATTGAGGAGTTCCCGGCTGGTGTGGACTTTTGGTTCCTTCTCAAAAGCGAACGGATTCTTGAAGATGCCGCGGCCGATCATGACACCATCAATACCATACTTCTCGGCAAGTGCCATGCCCGTCTCATAATCCGGTATATCTCCATTGATCGTCAGCAGCGTCTCCGGAGCGATTTCATCCCTCAGCTGCTTGATTTCAGGAATCAGTTCCCAGTGTGCATCGTATTTGCTCATTTCCTTGCGTGTACGCAGATGGATCGACAGGTTCGCAATATCCTGCTCCAGCACATGCTTGAGCCATGTCTTCCATTCATCAATCTCCGTATAGCCGAGGCGCGTCTTCACACTGACCGGCAGTCCGCCGGCCTTCGCCGCCTCGATGAGGTCGGCCGCCACTTCGGGACGCTGGATGAGTCCGCTGCCCTTGCCGTCTCCAGCGACGTTCGGGACAGGACATCCCATATTGAGGTCGATGCCCTTGAATCCCGCTTCAGCCATACCGATGCTCATTTCGCGGAAATGTTCAGGCTTATCCCCCCATATGTGGGCCACGAGCGGCTGTTCATCTTCCGTGAAGGTCAGACGGCCCTGTACACTCTGTCTGCCCTTCGGATGGCAGTAGCTGTCCGAATTCGTGAACTCCGTGAAGAACACATCAGGACGTGCCGCTTCCGCCACTACATGACGGAAGACCACATCCGTCACTTCCTCCATCGGCGCCAACACGAAGAACGGACGGGGCAGTTCCTTCCAAAAATTATCTTTCATATCAAAATTCAATCCCTCTCATTACGGTATATCTCATCAATTATTCATCATCTTATAAGAACATAAGTAATTTTACTCTCTTAAGCTTTCCATATCAAGAGTTGAATCTTCCGAAAAAAAACTGGAGACGGGAAGGAGTACTTCCCCGCATCCAGGATCTATATGGAATATTTTCAGGCAGATGTTACTGCTTCTCCAACATAACCACACTCTCGACATGATTCGTCTGCGGGAACATGTCGACAGGTGTGACGGGGCTGATGTCATAGCCTTCTGAGTTCAGATACTTCAAATCACGCTGCAGTGTGCTCGGGTTGCAGGAGACATAGATGATTTTCTCGGGCTTCACTTCGACGAGCGACTCCAGGAATTCTGGGTGGCACCCTTTTCTCGGCGGGTCGACGAAGACGACATCGGGATTGACGCCCTCGCTGACGAGCTTCTTCATGACCTGCTCGGATTTGCCAAGGTGGTACTCCGCATTGTCCACACCGTTGAGCTTCGCATTCTCCTTCGCGTCTTCGACTGCGGACTGGACGACTTCGATGCCGATGATCTTCTTGGCACTGTCGGATGCGCACAGACCAATCGTGCCGATGCCGCAGTACGTATCGATGATGGTTTCATCACCCTTGAGGTCGGCGAGTTCGATGGCCTTCCGGTACAGTTTCTCCGTCTGGGCATGGTTGACCTGATAGAAGGATTTCGCGCGGATGCGGAAGTCTTTGCCGAGCAGTGTGTCGGTGATATAGTCTTTGCCGCGAAGTGTGATCGTCTTGTCCCCAAAAATGACATTCGTCTTCTGGTCATTGATGTTCTGGACGACACTGGTGACCATCGGGAAGGCTTCGATCATCTCATTGATGATATTGGAGAAGATGTTCTTCTTGCCGTTGGTGACGAAGGCCACCTGCACTTCACTGTCATCGTGGTTCGAACGGATGACGACGTGGCGGATGAGCCCCTGATGCAGTGCTTCGTCATATACGGATACGTGCTCCCGGTTGAACTGCTCCTTGATGAAAAGCATCAGTTTGTTGTGGATGTCCTTCTGGATGAGGCAGTATTCGATATCTACGATGTTGTGGCTGCGCGGGCGGTAGAATCCCATCTCGATCCTGCCATCCTTGAACTGGACCGGAATCTGAGATTTGTTGCGGTAGTTGAATGGGTTCTCCATCGCCATGACATCCATAGTCTCGCGGTCGAGCCTGCCCATGCGGTTGATGCTGTTATCCACGGTCCCCTTCTTGAATGCCTGCTGCTCTTCGTAGTTCAGCGGCTGAATCTGACAGCCACCGCATTCATAGTAGTACGGGCATGGCGGGGTGATGCGGTTTGCGGCGGGAGCGAGCAGCTTCTCGCTTTTCCCGAAGCCGAATTTCTGGTTTACCTTCAGCACCTTGAACTCTATCTCCTCCCCCTTCAGTACATTGGGGATGAAGATCGGATAGCCGTCCACTTTGACGACGCCCTGCCCTTCATGTGTATAGTCTTCAACGGTTGCGGTCAAATAGTCATTCTTCTTGACTGGGGTCATGTCCTTCCTCCTTGGTCAGATCGATTTCGTACCAGCTGAATCCGTCCCCGATTGTCTCCAGGTGGCGCATATTGCTGTCTTTTCCTATATATTCCTGCGCCTTCGTGGCGGTCTTCATTCTGTATTTTCCCCCGGGAATGATGGTCATCGGATTCTTATATTCAAAATCGGGGCCTGTCCCCATATACTCTGTCACGATATCCCGCACGCTGTTCTGCGATTCATGCACGACCTCCGCCTTTCTGAGGAATGCAGTATAGGCGGCCCTGTAGTTGTTCGCGGGCACGATGAAGCAGTCATCGGGCTGGACAGGTTTTCCATTATACATCATTTCGACGACCCGTTCCGTATCATTGAGCTTTTTTGCCGTTCCACTGTACCTTGGCGGCTGTGAAATGTCGAATGTATACTCGAGGTCGAAGAATGTATCGAAGTTATAGCTCGGAAAGCCGTTCTTTGAACTGTTCGGCTTGAGCAGATCATTATCCTCCCCGGGCACGTTGAACTGGGAAGCGCTCCACTCCAGCCACTCCTTCAGTATGCTGCCGTCGACCTTTATGAGGACCATCGTATTGGTGTGCTTGTAGAGGTCGATGGCTGAGGACAGGGTGATCTCCCCCGCTTCGATCACAGTGAAGTCATGGGCTCCGTCCCGCCCTGCCTTGGTTGCTGCATTGAAGCCGAGCACCGGCAATGTTTCGACCTCACCCCTGTCCATGAGTTCCAATGCATATTTTCTGCCCGCTTCTGCGACCACCTGCACCGCCTTCGAGGGCACTACCCTGGAAAAATAGGTATGCCACGTCTCTTCTATATGGCCGATCGGCTGCGACAAATAATCGAGTACCTGCTGGTGCTCCGGCAGATAGCGTGATTTGAGCGATTCGTCCATCTGGATCGCATGGGACTCGATGAGGTTCGCATCCGCGGATTTGATGCGCCACCCTGCTTCATATTCAAGGTCGAATGTGAGCTGCCCGAGGTGGCTTGCAGAGACGCCGGGCTGCACCATCGGCTTGCCGTTGACCGCACCCCGCCTGAAGTCGATGTTATCCACCTCGAGTTCAAAATCGGGGTCCGGGAAGAACTCGTGGGTATGGCCGAATACGATGCCGTCTATATCCTGGATCATGGTCATGAGGAATGTCTGGTTCTCACCATAGCTTCTGATATGCTCCGGATCCTTGCTCATGCCGGAATGGGACAGCAGTATGATGATGTCGGCGCCCGCCCCCTTCATCTCCCGTGCGGTCGCCTCCACAGTCAGACGCATATCCTCGACATCCACCCTGCCCTCAAGATGGAAGGCATCCCACTTCATGATCTGGGTGGGGACGACACTGAGGAAACCTATCTTCAATGGCCCTTCGGATGTCTCCTTCTCCAAAATCACATAGGGTTTGATGCAGTCCTTCAATGGATGATCCCTGAAGTCCACATTCGCATTGATGATGTCAGCCTCCACCTGCTTGCAGGTAGTAAGAAGGTAATCCAGGCCGAAGTTGAATTCATGATTGCCGATCCCGACGGCATCATAGACTTCATTGATCATCCTTGGTGCGAACAGCGCTCCCCCTCCGCTGTGCCTATAGTCATAATCGCTCCAGACATCCCCCTGCAGGATGTCCCCGTTATCCACCGTCAGAACGATATCGTCAGGGTGGGCCTTCCCATATCTTCTGATGTGGGAGTACAGATGGAGCAGGCTGGATGATTTATCCACCCCTTCAAAATAGTCGTACGGATAGAGTGCGCCATGTATGTCTGTCGTTGCAAATATCGTCAGTCTCATAAGCCACCTCTGATTCATTGGTTCATTCCATTATATCAAATGCGCCCGTCCTTTAGGCTTGAAGCGGAAAATTTCGGGTATACATAGTAAAGAAAATAGAATGGGAGTGGTGAATCTATGTATGAAGATCTGAAAGGAAAAACAGCCCTTGTGACAGGCGGGTCAAGCGGTATCGGTAAGGCGATTGTGAAAAGATATCATGAAGAGGGCATGAATGTAATGTTTACTTATCACAGCGGAGACGATGAAGCGAACGAAATCGTCGATGAACTGAATGATGGGAGCGGCGCATCCGTCGCCACGATGAAGTGTGATGTGACAGAGGAACAGGAAGTCGTCGATGCAGTAAGACAGACGATCGAAAAGTTCGGGGGCCTCGATGTCATGGTCAACAATGCCGGCATCCAGAAGGATGTACCAAGTCACGAGCTCTCGGTCGACGAGTTCGACAAGGTCATCAATACGAACCTCCGCGGCACATTCATCGGGGCCCGCGAGGCATTGAAGCATTACCTCGATACGGATAAGAAGGGCAGCATCATCAATATCTCAAGCGTCCATGAGATCATCCCCTGGCCGCACTACGCCCACTACACTGCAAGCAAGGGCGGCGTGAAGCTGTTGACGCAGTCCCTTGCCCTCGAGTATTCAGGCCTTGGCATAAGGGTAAACAATATCGCTCCCGGCAGTGTAAATACACCGATCAATGAAGAGTTCTTCTCCACACCGGAAGAGAAGGAAGGTGCAGACGACTTCGTACCGATGGGCTATGTTGCAGAGCCTGAGCATATCTCGAACATCGCAGCCTTCATGGCTTCGGAACAGTCCGTCTATATTACGGGCCAGACCATCGTAGCCGATGGCGGTCTGAGCCTCTATCCTTCCCACAAGAACCCGGAATACGATTGATAATGGAAAAAGCTGAATGGTCCATTGGACCATTCAGCTTTCTTTTTCTGCTTCCTTGCGCTCTTCTCTTTCTTCCTTCGCCTTTTCCCTTGCCCGTTCCTTCTTCTCTTCCTCTTCCTTGCGCTCCTGCTTCTCCTCTTCCACTTCTTCTTCCAGTTCCTGCATCTCTTCCTGATACTCCTGCTCCACTTCGGACGTGGACGGCAGGAACGGTTCCTTATTATGGTCGGTACGTTTGCCATAGCGGAGCATCTCATAGATCAGCAGCCCGTTGTTCGGCATACCGTTTACGGTCTTCATCGGTACGGCATCAAACAGGACGAAGTAGAATATATAGAAGATGAACCGGTTCCAGAAGGTCGCCTGATCCTCCATGAACCCATTCGCAAGCAGTGCATTGATGGTGAGGCCAAGTATCGCATTGACCAGGATTGGACTCGCATAGACCATGACATAGGCGAACCTGCTCTGGTTCTTCAATTCATCGTACGAGAACCAGCTGTACAGGTGATAATGCCTGCGGACATCCAGTATTCCTATCTTGAACAGCCGGGGACCGGAACCGAGTGTAAGCCGGCTGTTGGTCGCACCGAAGATGAAGCCGGCCACCACATATCCTGTTTCTCTGAGTACGACGACGACAGGCAATATGATGAATGCGGAAATGATGAGTGATATCAAGTCGGGTATGCCAAACATGAAATGGACCTCTCTTTATAAGACATTGAGTATTTTAGAAGTGCAATGCACTTGGCATATCCTTTACCCACTCCTCCCGGAAAAAACCGGATGTAATGGAATGGTAAACGGAATGAAATATTATTGTCCCTCTTTCTCCGCCACTATATATTCCTCGTAGAAGGACGCCGGCACCCGGACTTCCAGATGTTCCTTCAAGTTGATGAAGTGGGCGGGGAGGACGCCTCCGAATTCCCCATCCAGGTTGAGATGGACTTCTTCGAACGAGGAGATGTCCACTTCCTCAGCTTTGAAGAAATGGACTTTTGGATGCTTCAGATGCTCCCCCCGTGTGGCCAGGGTCATGATGTGCCCGATTTCTGCAAGGCCCGCCTCTTCGACGATGATCAGGGTGAACTTGCCGTCGTTCAGCCGTGCATCCGGCACAAGCTTTTCGAAGCCGCCGATGGAATTCGTCAGTCCGAGCATGAACAGCATCACTTTGCCTTCAAAGACATTGTCGTCATACTCTATCTTGACATTGGTGCTCCTTATCTTCGGCAGCATCTCTATCCCCTTTACATAGTATGCCAGGGGACCGATGATGGATTTCAATTTGCTCGGCGCTTCATAGGAGACTTCAGTGATCTTCCCTCCGCCTGCAATATTTATGAAATATTTGCTGTTCATGCGGCCGATGTCGATGCGTGCGGACCGTCCAGTGACAATCATCTCCACAGCTTCGTCTATCGTTGGTGGGATATGCAGCGCCTTGGCAAAGTCATTCACCGTCCCCATCGGTATGATGCCGAGTGCCGGCCTTTCATCATACGCCGCCATACCGTTGACCACTTCATTCACCGTACCATCGCCGCCAGCTGCAACAATCAGATCGAATCCCAGATCGCACGCTTTTGCTGCAGCCTGTGTGGCATCCCCGGCACATGTCGTCGCATGTGTACTTGTTATGTAGCCGCCGACCTCCAGGCGCTCCAACACTTCTGCCAGGGATTCCTTGAACGCTTCGCGTCCGGAAGTCGGGTTATAGATAATTCTCGCAGTCTTCATTTCCTTCTCCTATTTTTGTGTTTTGTATATGCGTAGAACAGATAGACGCTCAGCAGAAAAACGACAACCTGGAACGTCCTGAGCAGTGCAGAATACCCGGTCGTGGAGACGATGATCATCACCGCGATGAGCACACAGTTCAGGATGAAGAGGAATCTATACAATGTCCATGTCCCCCTGCTGTTCCATGATGGTACTATACAGCTCTGCTTTTTTCAGTTCATACCTCTTCTGATCCAGCTTCTGGTCCAGATAGGCCTTCTTGATCTTTCGGAACTGCTCGATATACCTGTCGTCCCCATTGAGGCAGTCCCTGCAGTAGAGTATTTCATCCTTCCTTTCCGATTCATGGTGCATCAGGATGAAATTCACCTCGAAATCCTCCAGGGTATCACGCAAAACGACCTCTTCAATGTAGTCGGTGGGGAGGCCGCTCACCTTGTCGTACCCCTCCTGGATCATTCCGTTCGCCAGCATATTTATATTTTCTTCATACTTCATCAGTAAAAGGACATCGACAGCTCCCGGGAGGCCCATCTTCGGGAGGCTGGTGGAACCGACATGGTGGATTTCCTTCACACTCGTCCTGAAATGGTTCAGGATCTCCAGTGATGCCTGGATATAGCATTCCGACGCCTTCTCATAAATAGTAGTGGTATTCATCTATAATCATCCTAAATGTGTCATTCATTAAAAGTTTTGTGTATACTATATTTGAAAAAATTTAATTTTCAACATTATATCATATTTGAAGTATAGTATGTGTATACATTAAAGGAGGACATCATGAAGAAAGCACTGATGATTATACTTCTCGTCATCTTCGGCATCGGCATATACATGAATTTCGGCATGGGAAAGAGCGTCGAAGAGGCCACCATCAAAGAAGCACCTGCCTCAACGGCATCCGCAGAACCGCCATCCGAAGAAGAACCTGATGAAGAAGAGGCTCCCCAGGAGGAGCCTGAAACTGCTGAAGCCACCAATGAAGAAGATATGCGTCCATTCAATCAGGAAGCGCTGAACGGAATCCATGAAGAGGCGGTGGCAGAGGATGAACCCGTCATCATCGATGTCGTCATCCCCTCATACTACACCGAAGACTTCGTCGATCTCCTGACGCAGCAATTCGGCAAGAACCGCATAGAATTCAACCGGGTCGACCTCGATGCCGCCTCTCCAGAGCTTGAAACGCTCACAGTCAACGAAAACAGCGATGGGGTCATCATCGATGCCCTGCAGATCATGGACTATAACCAGGAGGCCCTGCCAGATCGTGCGGTGGAGCGTCTTGAGGATGCATACATGAAGCTCTATGATGCGGGCAAAGTCGTATATCTGCTTGGAAACCCCAATGTCCACCAGCACGAGAACCTCGCACAGGTACTGGAAGCGGACGCGGAACATTTTCCGGAGCATGACTACTACTACATCGACAACCAGGACATCACCGTTGAAGATGCATACTATGACTACGATTCCGGGACGCTGACCGGGCCGGTGGAAACGCGCATCGCACAGAATATCCATGAATATATGATCGAATAGAAAAAACCTTGGGTGCATGCACCCAAGGTTTTTTCAATGTGCCGAATGAATCGTCTATCTCTTGTCGATCTCTTCCAGCAGTATCTGGTTGACCATCTTCGGATTCGCCTGGCCTTTTGATTTCTTCATGATCTGGCCGACAAGGAAGCCGATTGCACGGTCCTTGCCGTTCTTGAAGTCTTCGATCGACTGCGGATTGGCATCCACTACTTCCGTCACCATGCCGGTAAGGACTGCCGGATCGGAAATCTGTTCCATGCCGAGGTCCTTGACGACCTTCTTCGCATCCCCGCCTTTTTCCACAAGTACATTGAAGACCTTCTTCGCCTGTTTGCTTGAGATGGTGCCGTCCTCGATCAGCTTGATCATGTCGGACAGGTTCTCCGGCGTAAGCGCCGTCTCACCGAGTTCGACCTGCTGCTTGTTGAGGTATTCATTCACGCCGCCCATCAGCCAGTTGGAGGCGAGCTTCACGTCTGCTTGATGGGACTCCACCATTTCATTGAAGAAGTCCGAAGTCTCCTTCTTGAGTGTGAGTACGTGGGCATCATATGCCGGAAGTCCGTATTCATCCACATACTTTTCTTTGAGGGCATCAGGCAGGAGCGGGATGCTTTCGCGGATCCTGTCCTTCCACTCCTGGTCGATATGGATTTCCACAAGGTCCGGTTCCGGGAAGTATCTGTAGTCGTCCGATCCTTCCTTGACGCGCATGAGGACCGTGTCCCCGCTCTTCTCATCGAAGCGGCGGGTCTCCTGGGCGATCTCCCCGCCCTTCATCAGCACTTTTTCCTGGCGCTTCTCTTCGAATTCCAGACCTTTCCTGACATAGTTGAAGGAATTCAGGTTCTTCAATTCAGCCTTCGTGCCGAATTCCTCCTGGCCATACGGTCTCAGGGAGATGTTGGCATCACAGCGGAGTGAGCCCTCCTCCATCTTGCAGTCGGAAACGCCTGTATACTGGATGATCGCCTTCAGCTTCTCGAGATAGGCATACGCCTCCTCAGGCGTCCTGATGTCCGGCTCGGAGACGATTTCGACAAGCGGCGTCCCCTGACGGTTCAGGTCGACCAGTGAATGGTCTTCCTTATGCGTCGATTTGCCAGCATCTTCCTCAAGGTGCAGACGGGTGATGCCAATGCGCCGCGTCTCCCCGCCGACTTCGATTTCGATCCAGCCGTTCTCTCCGATCGGCTGGTCGAATTGTGAAATCTGATATGCTTTCGGGTTGTCCGGATAGAAATAGTTCTTCCTGTCGAATTTCGTCACGTCTGCAATATCCATATTGAGGGCCATGGCCGCCTTCATGCCGAAGTTGACAGCTTCCTTGTTCGGTACAGGCAGCGTGCCCGGATAGGCGAGGTCAATGACGCTCAAGTTCGTGTTCGGCTCGGCACCAAAGTGTGCAGGTGCATCCGAGAACATTTTGGTGTTTGTTTTAAGTTCAACGTGGACTTCCAGTCCAATGACCGTTTCAAAATGCATTATTGCACCTCCAGTTGCAGCGACTTCAGTTCTTCGTGGAGATTGAACTGCTCTTCGAATTTCAATGCCGCATTGTATATTTTCTTCTCATCAAAGTGGTTGCCGATGAGCTGCAGCCCGATTGGACGGCCGGATGTGCTCAGGCCACTCGGGATGGAGAGGGCCGGCATCCCTGTCAAGTTCGCTGGAATGGTCAGGATATCATCCTTGTACATCTCCAGCTGATCGTCGGACTTCTCTCCGAGGTCGTATGCAGGTGTCGGCGTCGTCGGGCCGATGATTAGATCATATTCATTGAAGAGATCCTTCATCTCACGCTCGATGACGCCGCGCAGCTTCTGGGCACGGATGTAGTGCTGGTCATAGTGGCCGGCACTGAGCACGAATGTTCCGAGGAGTATGCGGCGTTTGACCTCTTCGCCGAACCCTTCTGCACGTGTCTTCTTATAGTGCTCCTCAAGCGTCTTCGTACCTTCAGCCTTGTAGCCGTAGCGTATGCCGTCAAAGCGGGCAAGGTTTGAGCTCGCTTCACTGGAGGCGATCAGGTAGTATGCACTGACCACATATTTGGTGTGGGGAATGGATACTTCCTCCACTGTCGCACCGAGGGATTCGAATGTTTCGGCAGCCTTTCTGACGGATGCCTCCACTTCTTCGCTGATGCCTTCCCCGATGAACTCCTTCGGAAGGGCGATCTTCATGCCGGATAGATCCTTGTCTATGCCCTCCAGGAAGTTGTTGTCCATACCTGGTTTGCTTGTCGCATCCTTATTGTGGGAACCTGAAATCAGTTCAAGGACCTTTGCGTTGTCCCTGACATTCCTTGTGATCGGACCGATCTGATCAAGTGATGACGCGAATGCCACGAGGCCGTACCTGGACACACGTCCGTATGTCGGCTTCATGCCCACCACACCACAGAAGGCTGCAGGCTGACGGACCGAACCACCCGTATCGGAGCCGAGGGAGAATGGAACGAAACCAGCCGCCACTGCTGCTGCAGAGCCGCCTGAAGAGCCGCCTGGAACAGCTTTGATGTCCCATGGATTGCGCGTCTCCTTGAAGTAGGAGTTCTCCGTGGAGCCGCCCATGGCGAACTCGTCCATATTCTGCTTGCCCATCATGACTGCATTCGCATCATTGAGCTTCTCCATGACCGTCGCGTCATATACCGGAATGAAGTCCTCCAGCATACGGCTCGCGCATGTCGTCAGTACATCCTTGGTGCAGATGTTGTCTTTGATGCCCATCGGAATGCCGAACAGCGGCCCCTCCATCCTATCTTCCGCCTGAAGCTGGTCGAGTGCCTCAGCCTGTTTCATCGCCTCTTCTTTATTGACAAACAAAAAAGAACCGATTGTCTCATCAGACGCTTCGATTCTATCGAATAGCGCACCCACTACTTCAGAAGGTTTGATCTCTTTGGATTGTATCTTTTCATACAGTGTTTCCACTGTCATTTCATGAATGTTCACACTAGCCCTCCTTATAACATTTTCGGCACTTTGAAGTGGCCGTCTTTTGTAGATTTCGCATTGCTCATCGCTTCTTCCTGCGATAAAGGTTCACTTGGAACATCTTCACGCATGACGTTGGTCAGATCCAACGCGTGGAACATCGGCTCCGTCTCACTCAGATCCACTTCATCGAGAAGGTGGGCGTAGTCCACAATCTTGTCCAATTCCTTCGTGAAAGCTTCTGCTGCTTTCTCATCCTGTATTTCGATACGTGCCAGATTCGCCACGTGTTTTACCGTATCCAGATTAATCTCAGACATCCTGTTCCCTCCATTTCTAATAAAGAACATATAAATTTTATCAAACATTCCTTCAAAAATCTATTCCATCCGCCTTTTTACTCTTTCTTACTGTAAAAATGGAAATATAGTGTAAAATTGTTTTCTTTATTTTCTAAATATTCATTGTAATGCCTGACCAGTATAGTATAATTAAACCGTGTAAATTTATACCCGGAAAATCCCTTTCATATCAGGGGTTCCGCGCATTTTTGCGGTATATTTTCACGAAACCAATTTGCAATGCAAGACCAGGTTTTGTATTGTGTCTAAGGGGAGGAGATTAAAAATGATACTGAATTCAGCACAATTTACATTCACGGCTGGATGGCAGGAGTACATAATGATGGCATTGTACTTCATCGTTCTGATCATCATCGGACTCTATGCCTATAAGCAATCCACATCAGACCTAAGTGGATACATGCTTGGCGGCCGTAACATCGGCCCTTGGGTCACTGCACTATCCGCAGGTGCATCGGATATGAGTGGCTGGATGCTCATGGGTCTGCCGGGCAGCATGTACAGCGTCGGCCTGTCCAGCATCTGGATCGCCATCGGTCTCACAATCGGTGCATACATCAACTATTGGGTGGTGGCACCAAGACTGCGTGTCTACTCGGAGGTTTCCGAAGACTCCATCACACTGCCGGACTTCTTCGAGAACCGCTTTAAAGATGACAAACATATTCTGAAAATCGTTTCCGGTCTCGTTATAGTAATATTCTTTGCGGTCTACACGGCAAGCGGCATGGTATCCGGCGGTAAGCTTTTCCAAAGTGCATTTGATGTGCCCTACCACTGGGGACTTTTCGTCACAGCAGCTGTCGTGGTCATCTATACATTCGTCGGGGGATATCTGGCAGTCAGTCTGACCGACTTCTTCCAGGGGACGATCATGTTCATCGCAATCGTCCTGATTCCGATCGTTGCATGGATGAACCTTACAGGACAGGGAGTCGAACCTTTCGTCAGGATAGAGGACCTCGGTGCAGCTGCGGATGTCAACTATCTGTCATTCATCAGCGGTGTATCGATCATCACCATCCTGAGCAACCTGGCATGGGGCTTCGGCTACTTTGGACAGCCGCACATCATCGTGCGCTTCATGTCCATTAGATCCCATAAGATCATTCCGAAAGCCCGTCGGATCGGCATCACTTGGATGTCCATCGCACTCGTCGGTGCGTGTCTGACAGGTCTGCTCGGGATCGCATTCACGGATGCCACAGCGAATGACGTGGCAGACCCTGAGACGATCCTCATCCTCATGAGCCAGGTGCTCTTCCATCCGCTTATCGGTGGATTCTTCCTGGCAGCGATTCTTGCAGCAATCATGAGTACGATTTCTTCACAGCTTCTCGTTACATCCAGTTCACTGGTTCAGGATTTCTACAAGATCATGAGACGCAAAACGGTCGATAAGGAGACGAAATCGAAAGAGGAGCTCGACAAGCACTTCGTGCTTCTTGGACGCCTTTCCGTCGTACTCGTCGCCATCGTTGCAATCATCATTGCATGGGATGATGAATCCGTCATCCTCAACATCGTCGCCAATGCCTGGGCAGGGTTCGGTGCAGCATTCGGACCGCTCGTCGTCCTTTCACTCCATTGGAAAGGCCTGACACGGGCAGGTGCAGTTGCAGCCATCATCGGTGGTGCCGCAACTGTCATCATCTGGATCGCAGCGGGCACATTCGGTACCGGCCTCTACGAAATCATCCCTGGTGTCATCGTATCCACACTTGCAGCAATCATTGTAAGTAAGATGACCCAAGGTACAGGCATCTCCAAAGAGATGGAAGCCGAATTCGATGAAACGACGAACATCCTTAAACAGAGCAAGTAGGATACACGAAAAGGAGCACCCGCACGGGGTGCTCCTTTTTTGTTCTTCTATTCGTATATGTGCACGTTGATGTTCTCTTGCTCATCCTTGGTGATCAGCGCATAGGACTGGTTTTTGTCTTTAATCGAAACCTCGACTTCCGTACTCCTGAAATGCTCTGCAACGAGACCCCTTACATACTGCGTCAGGCCGATGATTTCACCGCGGCTGCTGTATTCCACCGGAATCTCTATAGTCAGCTGCTCAAGCGCCCCATCGACAAAGTACCCATGGCCGATGGAGGTCGTGAAGCTGTCGAAGTATGATTCCAGCTTCCTGTTGAAGTTCTGATACTCGCTGTTTATTTCTTCGCTGACGGCACTGGCATCGGAAGAAGGCAGGAGGACATAGTTCTCATTGACCTCTTCGAAGCTTGAAATCTCATCTGCGCCTCCCTCCACCACTGCAGTGGAGACGAAATTTCCGGGTGTGATGGACGTATCTGTGGACTGGATGAAGATGCCGAAAACGATCTTCATTTCCTTGTAGTCTTCATTGGCACGCAAACGCTCAAGAATTTCCTCAGCCATCTGCTCCCCTTCCTGCCTGACCGTCTCTGCATCGAGTTCCCTTGTGAAGGTCGGCCCATACTGCTCTTTCTGATAATGGTATTCACTGTTCATCGCCAACCCGATCGTCATGCCTCCGAACTCAAGATCCTCCCCATCTTCTGAAGGAATCATATAATTTTGCTCCAATATATGGGAGAGGTAGAGGGGGGCTTTCTGAGCGATGGCTTCAGGGTCTGTTTCCCCTTCGGCAGAAGGGTTGAGGCCAAGATTGCTGAATGCATTGTTCTGTGCCTTCTCCTCTTCAGACATCCCTTCGATCTCTTCCATCGTGTAGCTGCGCCCGAGGTAGCCGCGGATCATCTCCTCGGTGAACACCTGACCTTCGCGGAAGACGTATTCATCCGGGCTGAATGAGCCTTTGCTCAACTCGAAGAGTCCCTTTTCAAATGCTTCGATGTTGTAGTTCGATACCATATTGGAGCTGGTGAGCCCACGGGATGGTGAAAGTTCGTATGGGATGACGGTACGGTAATATCCCGCTTCATCATTCGAAGTCACCGTCTCCTCCTGCTCCTCCACCGGGGCCGTGTTCATTTCCTGCTCGCGCTCCCCCTCATCCTCGTTCTGCTGCACCGCTTCCTCTGAGCTGCATGCCGCCAGAAGGGACATCATAAGCAACAGTGGCAATATATATTTCTTCATCATGACCGTGGCCCCATCTTCTCTATGAATTCCTGTTCGTTCCAGACCGTCACGCCAAGGGATTGTGCCTTTTCAAGTTTGCTTCCGGCATCCTCCCCCGCAACGACCACATCCGTTTTACTGGAGACGCTGCCGGTCACCTTTCCACCAGCATCCTCTATCATCGACTTGGCTTCATTCCTTGTCAGCTCTGCAAGTTTCCCCGTCAGGACGAATGTCATTCCCTCAAGTGCGCCACTTGATGCTTCCTGGACTTCCTCCGTCATATTCACGCCATACCGCGCCAATTTGTCTATCAGTTCCCTGAAGTCCGGATGTGCGGTATATGTCACGATGGAGTCGGCGATCTTCTCACCGATTTCAGGAATTTCTATGAAGCGTTCCTTCGGCTGTTCCATGATTGCCTCCATGGAACCGAATTCCCGGGCGATGAGTTCAGACGCCTTCGTTCCCAGGAATCTGATGCCGAGTCCCACCAGCAGCTTCCTGAGGGGATTCTCCTTGGAAGCTTCGATTGCTGAAAGCAGATTTTCGATTTTCTTGTCCCCCATCCTCTCCAGTGGAATGAGGTCGTCGTATGTCAGGGCATATATATCCCCGACATCTTTTATGAGTCCGGCATCGAACAGCTGGCGTACCACTTTTTCACCAAGCCCATCGATGTTCATGGCACTTCTTGAGACGAAGTGGATCATGCCCTCGACAAGCTGTGCCGGACATCCCGGATTGATGCAGCGGATCGCCACCTCATCTTCGAGCTTGACCGTAGCATGTCCGCATCCCGGGCACTTGGTCGGTGCTTCGTATATTTCCTGGTTCGTCCTTTCCTCAAGTATCGGGCGGACGACCTCCGGTATGATATCCCCGGCCTTACGGATCACAACCTTATCATTGATGCGGATGTCCTTCTCCTCTATCAGTTCATGATTGTGCAGGGATGCTCTTGCCACAGTCGTTCCGGCCACCTTTACCGGCTTCAGTATGGCAGTCGGAGTGATGGCCCCTGTACGGCCGACAGTCAATTCGATGTCGATCAGATCAGTGACCACTTCTTCGGCAGGAAACTTGTAGGCGATCGCCCACCTCGGCGATTTCGCAGTATAGCCCATCTCCTCCTGGCCGCTGAAGGCATTCACCTTGATGACGATCCCGTCGATGTCATATTCAAGGTCATTGCGGTGGTTCTCCCAGTATTCTATGTACTCGAGGACTTCATCGATGCTGCCGACAAGTCTTCTTTCCCTGTTCGTCCTGAAGCCTTCCGCATCCAATTCATCCAGCGCCTCGCTCTGCGTCTCCGCTTCGAGCTCCGTCAGATCATTCACGCTGTAGAGGAAGATCGACAGGTTCCGCTTGGCGGCAAGCTTCGGATCAAGCTGTCGTAGCGAGCCTGCTGCCGCATTCCTTGGATTCTGGAACGGCGTATCACCATTCTTCTCCTTTTCTTCATTGAGCTTCTCGAAAGAGGATTTCGGCATGTATGCCTCGCCCCGTACTTCAAAGGAGAGTGGACGATCCAGGGTCAGCGGAATCGCACGGATGGTCCGGAGGTTTGCGGTGATATTCTCACCGATGGTCCCGTCCCCCCGCGTCGTGCCCTGGACGAAGCGTCCCGACTCATATTTCAATGAAACGGCCAGGCCGTCTATCTTCAGTTCGCACATATATTCGACATCACCGACGGCTTCCCGGACACGTTTGTCGAATGCCCTCAATTCCTCTTCATTGAAGGCATTGCCGAGACTGAGCATCGGTGTGTCATGCGCCACCTTTTCAAAGCGGCTGAGCACCTCGCCGCCCACCCTTACAGTGGGGGAAGTGTCCGATTTGAATTCAGGATACTGCTCCTCCAGGGCGATGAGCTCGTGCAGCAAACGGTCATATTCGCTGTCGGGGATGGTCGGGTCATCGAGCACATGATATTCATAGTTATAGCGGTTCAGCTTATTCTGCAGTGCTTTGATTTTCTCTTCCATTGATCCACCTACTCCTTCTTTTCAATCGGCGCAAAATTGGCAAGTAGCCGCTTGACACCGACTTTGGTGAAGATGATGTCCAGTTCCTGGCTGTCACCCTCGCCCTTGATCGCCGAGATGATGCCATCTCCAAATTTCTTGTGTTCCACCTTGTCTCCGATGGAGAAGCTGACGCCGCTGTTGTTCGTCACTACACGGCTCCTCTTCGGCGCCTGCTTCTTCCGTGCACTGCCCGAACTGCTGGAGAAGAAGTCCTGCGCTGCGGCACCATCGCCGCCTTCCACCAATGTCTCCGGAATTTCAGCCAGGAATCGGCTCTGCATGTTCGCCTCCGTCTTCCCGTAGATCATGCGGCTGTTGGCCCGCGAAAGGAACAACTGATCCTCTGCCCGGGTCAGCGCCACGTACATCAGGCGCCGCTCCTCCTCCAGTTCCTTGTCATCATAGGCGACACGCCTTGATGGGAAGATGCCCTCCTCTAGACCGACGATGAAGACGATCTTGAACTCGAGCCCTTTTGAGGCATGCATCGTCATGAGTGTCACCCCGCTGTCATCTTCGACGCCGTCCTGGTCGGACACAAGTGCCATATCGCTCAGGAAGGTGAAAAGCAGTTCATCGGAGATTTCATTGTCCCTGTCGAATTCACTTGTGACCGTCTTGAACTCCTCAAGGTTCTCGATGCGGCTTCTCGACTCGATCGTCTTCTCCGCCTCAAGCATCTCCATATAGCCGGTCGTCTTCAGCACTTCGTCCACAAGTTCCGTGATCGTGATGAACCTGGACTTCTGCTGGAGCTTCTCGAGCAGGTCCACAAGTCCCATCAGCTTGACGACGGCCGTCTTCGGGATGCCGATGAAGTCGGATTCCTTGATCGCCTCGAAAATGCTGATGCCGGTATTCTGACCATGCGCCTTCAGCTTATCCACCGTCTTCGGTCCAAGGCCCCGCTTCGGCGTATTGATGATGCGTTCGAAGCTGATGTCATCATTCGGGTTCAGGATGACCTTCAGATAGCTCATGAGATCCTTGATCTCCTTACGGTCGTAGAACTTGATGCCGCCGACCATCTTGTATGCGATGTTCGATTTGACGAGCGTATCCTCTATTGCCCGCGACTGGGCATTCGTCCGATACAGTATCGCCATGTCGCTGTAGCTGTACTTCCCTGAGAGGTCCAGTATGTTCCGGACGACCTCCTCGGCCTCCCCCCGCTCGGAATCGGCGACGAGATTTTTGAGTTTCGGTCCACCGTCACGATCGGTGCGCAGCGCCTTCGGCTTGCGCTCCGTATTGTTCTCGATTACGGCATTTGCCGCATCGAGGATGTTCTTGCTGGAGCGGTAGTTCTGCTCCAGTTTGATGACGACCGCTTCCGGATAGTCGTCCTCGAAGTTGAGGATGTTCGTGATGTCCGCTCCCCTGAACTTGTAGATGGACTGGTCGGAATCCCCGACCACGCATATATTGCGGTATTTCGCCGCAAGTTGGCTGATCAGGCGATACTGCGCATGGTTCGTATCCTGATATTCATCGACATGGATGTACTGGAAACGGTTCTGGTAGTACTCGAGCACCTTCGGCTCCTTGTCGAACAGTTCGATCGTCAGCATGATCAGATCATCGAAGTCCAGGGCGCTGTTGCGGTAGAGGATCTGCTGGTAGTCATGGTAGATTTCGCTGTAGAGCGTATCCGGATAGGCCGCCGCCTCCCTGATGCTCTCTTCGGGACGGATCAGTTGGTTCTTCTTGTCCGAAATGAAACCGATGATGCTCCTTGGGTTATGCTGCTTTATATCCAGGTTGCGCCGCTTCAATATATCCTTGACGACGGATTTCTGGTCCGTCGGGTCGAGGATGGAAAAGCTGTTTTCATAACCCAGATGGTTTATGTTGCTCCGCAGTATCCGCACACACATGGAGTGGAAGGTGGAGATCCACATATGCTCCGCGCCTTCCGACACCAGTGCACCGACACGGTCCTTCATCTCCCTTGCCGCCTTGTTGGTGAATGTGATGGCCAGGATGTTCCTCGCCGGCACCTCCTTCTCACCGAGCAGGTAGGCGACACGGTGCGTCAGCACCCGCGTCTTCCCACTACCTGCCCCTGCCATGATGAGCAGCGGCCCCTCGGTCGTCTGGATGGCCTTCTTCTGTTCTTTATTCATCAAACTTAGATCCATTATAAAAACTCCAATTTATTTAATGATTGTCCTGAGTGCCTTCTTCGGACTGTCGTATATGACATTCCCCACGACGATGGTGCCGGCGTACTGTGACATCTCCGCGGCTTCCTCCCGTGAAGAGATCCCGCCGCCATAGATGATATGGGAGCGGCCGGCATTTTCGCGCACGGCATTCATGATCTCCGCATCCCCGTAGGTGCCACTGTATTCAATATATATATACTCTGTCTGATAGAGCTTGTCCATCATATTGATGTAGTGCGGAAGCATCTCGGGCGTCACATGCTTCCCTTCCGCCTTTTTGAATGCCTTGCATTCCGGATTCATGATGATGTACGGCAGGAGGGAAATCTCATCATAGTCGAGCAGGTGCCCATATTCCGCCAGTGCCTCGAGCATCAGCCCGTGCTGCCACTTCATGTCTCCCGTGTTGAAGACCGCCGGTATGAAATAATGGTCGAATCCGGGTACAACCGCTTCAGTCGATGTCACTTCGAGCGCCACCGGCACAGAGAAGCGCCGCACGCGCGCCATCAGGTTCAGCACGTTGTCCTCCGTGATGCCGTCCGTGCCGCCGATGATGACGGCATCTGTATCCGACTCGCAGATCCGTGTCAGATCCTCGTCACTGATTTCCTTTGCAGGATCCAGCTTGAATACATGTTTGCAATCTTTAAGCATATATAAAACTCCCATCAGAATTCATAAGGATATTATAGCATTTTTAGCATGCTACTGTTTTATTATATACGGGATTTCAGAAACTCTTCAAAAGCAAAAATGACCCGCCCGGCTGATGCCGGTCAGGTCATTCTAATCGATGCCCAGATATTCCTCAAGGGACAGTCCGCTTTCGTATATCGCTTCCGCTTCGTCACCTATATACCTGAGGTGCCACGGCTCATACTGATATCCCGTGATATGCTCCTTGCCTTCAGGGTAGCGGACGATGAAACCATACTCGTGGGCCACATCCTTCATCCATTCATATTCCGGCGTATCACCGAACTCGACGGTCAGGTTGGAGGCACTGTCGGTGGAGCCGACATCGACAGCGAGGCCGGTCTGGTGCTCCGAGTGCCCGGGTCTCGCACTGTACTGGTCGGCCGCTTCCTGTCCGTCACGGGCGACATAGTTGTTGTACAGCTGCTCCTGATACTGGTAGGTCCTGAAATCGCTGACCAATACGAAGTCGAGGCCGCGTTCCGCTCCGTCACGGAACATCTGCTGATAGGCCTCTATGACTTCCGGCTGGAGTCCCGGATTATAGTCGGACGGCAGCGGTATCTCCTTATTGGCGACCAGGATGTCATCGACATAGGTGACACCATCGATGACCTCGATGTCCGGGAGTGCTTCGAGCTCACCCACTTCAGCTGTGGCATAGTCTTTTTCGAAGGTGTCATGCGCCTGTGTCTCGGCTTCATCCAGGGTGATGCCGCACCCGGCTACAGCAAGAACCAGCACAGGCAGCAGACCTGATTTCACACTTTTGTACATTGAACCGCTCCTTCAGCATTCGGTAGATTCATCTTATCACATTCCCGTCTGCTGTTTTAAGGATAAATGCACCTATTCCAGCCCTGCCCTCTGGAAGATGATGTCCACGCGCTTCAAGTGGTGGTTTTCATCGAAGCATTCCTCAAGCTCCTCTGGAGTCAGCAGTTCCCTGATTCGTGCATCATCCTGCACCAGTTCCCTGAACGGTACTTTCGTCTCCCATGATTCCATCGCCTTCGGCTGGACGAGGTCATATGCCTCTTCACGTACAAGCCCCTTGTCGATCAGCGTGAGCATGACGCGCTGGGAGTACACGAGGCCGAAAGTCTTGTCGATGTTCGCCTTCATGTTGTCCTCGAACACTGTGAGGTTTTTGATGATGTTTGTAAACCGGCTCAGCATGTAGTCGAGTCCGATCGTCACATCCGGCAGCATGATCCGCTCGGCGGAAGAGTGTGAGATGTCCCGTTCATGCCAGAGCGGTACGTTTTCGTAGGCGGTTGTGATGTAGCCGCGGATGACACGGGAGAGGCCCGTCACATTTTCACTGCCGATCGGATTGCGCTTATGCGGCATGGCACTGGAGCCCTTCTGCCCTTTGCCGAATGCCTCTTCCACTTCCCGCGTCTCGGTCTTCTGCAGTCCGCGCACTTCCACCGCAAACTTCTCGATCGAGGTTGCAATCAGGCCGAGTGTCGCTATGTAGTAGGCATGGCGGTCACGCTGCAATGTCTGTGTGGACACTTCTGCAGTATCGAGCCCGAGGTGTTCGCATACATAGGCCTCCACTTCCGGCGGGATGTTCGCGAAGGTGCCGACCGCACCGCTCATCTTGCCGACCTCTATCTCCTTCCTGACATTCCTGAAACGCTCGAGATTGCGCTTCATCTCCGTATACCACAGCGCCATCTTGATGCCGAAGGTCGTCGGTTCCGCATGGACACCGTGCGTACGTCCCATCATCAATGTCGTCTTATGCTCCCTTGCCTTATCGCCGAGCACTTCAATGAATTTCTCAAGATCTTCTTCAATCAGTGCATTCGCCTGCTTGATGAGATAGCTCTGGGCTGTATCCACGACATCGGTCGAAGTCAGGCCGTAATGCACCCATTTCCTTTCTTCGCCGAGCGTCTCCGACACCTGGCGTGTAAATGCCACGACATCATGGCGCGTCTCCGCTTCGATTTCCTTGATGCGGTCCACGTCGATCCGGGCATTCCTGCGGATTTCCTGCACTTCATCCTTTGGTATGTAACCGAGTTCCGCCCATGCTTCAGATGCGAGGATCTCCACTTCCAGCCATGCTCTGAACCTATTTTCTTCCGTCCATATCTTTGACATTTCCTCACGGGAATAACGAGAAATCATGCATACACGCTCCTTAGTTTTATTTCCTCTCCATTATAACAAAACATATCAAAAAACGAACATTTTTTTGATATAAAATAAAAATGTTCGAAAAAATAGACGGATAATTAATATATCCGTCTATTTTTCAATCTTTTTTCCTTCAAATACAATTTCCTGATGGTCGACGATGCGTCTGCCATCCTTCTCGATGAATACTGGGCGCTCCACGCGGCGGACCGGCTGATACCCTTCTTCCCGCATCCGCGCAAGGCATCCCTCCAGGGGTTCACCCTCTTCGACTTTAAATTTTTTCTTTTTCGGCATCTTTATCACTTTCCGATTCTCCTGCTTCGGAAATCTCCTCCAATACTTCTTCTACGTTTTCAGGCTCATAGTTTCTGAGTCGCCTGCGTCTGACGCCCTTCGTCCAGAAACCGCCATTGATGTTCTTCGGCTCGTGCGTGATGATGAACGCCCGTTCATCGAGTTCCTTGATCGTTGCGATGAGCTTCCGTTCATATTTCCTCGGCGTAAGTATCTGCAGGGTCATCCGCTCACCATCACGTCCATATTGATAGCCATGGGTGACACCATAGCCCAGATCCCTGAGGTTCTTCGGAAGATCCTTGTCTATTTCGGATGTGATCACGTTGACGACCAGGTAGCCGAGCGCGAGCTTCTCTTCAATCTTCATGCCGACCAGTATGCCCGCCCCGAAACCGAGGGCATAGGCGACGACATTCTGGAACTGGTCGAGGTTCTCAAGTACCAGACCCAATCCGATTACGTACACAAAGGTTTCCAGGATGCTGAATATTGCTGCTGTATAACGGTACCCCTTGAGTGTAGAGATGGTACGCATCGTCAGGAAACTTACATAGATGATGTTGATGACGAAGATGACCAGTACCATCAGCCACGGGTCTTGTGATATGGCTGTTATCATTCAATTCTACCTTTCTTTCTGCTTGAATATGCCTCTCCTGCCCCACAGGAAGAGCTACTCCTCCTGCTTCTCTCCATAGGCAGGCTTGTTGTAGCGGTGGTAAGGGAGGTCCCGCTTGTGCTGGGTCTTCTTGAACCATCCGATGATGGTCTCATAGTCCTTATCCGAGACTTCCCGGCCTTCCAGGAAGTCGTCGATCGCATTGTAGCTGACACCGAGCGCCTCTTCATCGCTGAGCATCGGCTTGTCATCCTCAAGGTCGGCCGTCGGCACCTTATTGGCCAGGTGCTCAGGGGCCTCAAGATATTCCAGGAGCATCTTGCCCTGACGTTTGTTCAGGCCGAACAGCGGAACAAGGTCGGCCGCCCCATCGCCGAATTTCGTATAGAAGCCTGTGATGGCTTCGGCTGGATGGTCCGTTCCGAGCACGACACCATCGGACACGGCCGCCACTGCATAATGGGCCTTCATCCGTTCACGGGCCTTTTCGTTGCCTTCCAGGAAGTCCGTCAGTTCATATCCGGCTTCCTTCAATGAAGCGATGCTCTGATCCACATTGGGCTGGATGTCGATCGTTGCGGAAACAGTCGGCTGGATGTATTGGACCGCATCGATGGCATCCTGCTCGTCATTCTGCTTGCCGTACGGCAGGCGCAACGCATGGAATTCATAGCCGCCCCCTTCGACTTCCTCGTTGAGTTCATCGACCGTCATCTGGGCAAGTTTTCCGAGCAGGGTCGAATCCTGGCCGCCTGAAATGCCGAGGACGAATGATTTGATGAATGTATAGTTCTTTACATAGTCCTTCATGAAATCGATGATCTCCCTTACTTCCGTTTCAGGATCGATTTCCGGTTTTACATTGAACTGTTCAACAATCTCTTTCTGTAAAGGTCTCATTTCTACATCACTCCAATGTTTTATTACTTGATTCCTCGATGAGATCCTGTTTGATCTGCCATAGTTCCTTTGAAAGGTCTACAGGGTACTCCTCCGGATTGAGGAACCGCTTGTATTCTTCCCAGAGCAGTCCGAGACGTTCCTCGTGCCGGCGCTTTATCGTGTCGACACTCTCCGGCTCGTACACGCACTCCCCATCGATGAAGATATCTTTCAGCAGCTCCACCGCCCTGTAGGAGCGGATGAGCTTCCTTTTCATCGTATGGATCGGGTGGAACATGAGCAGTGGCTCATCCTGCTTTATCTCTTCCCCAAAATGCGTAATGTATTCACCTTCAGACATCCCCGTATTTTTGTTGATGATCCGGTGGATGTTCTTTTTGCCGGGTGTCGTCACCTTTTCCGGGTTGCCTGAAATCTTTATCCTGTTCTCAAGCACCCCTTCATCATTTTCGATGGCCACGAGTTTGTAGACGGCGCCGAGCGCCGGTTGGTCATAGGCTGTAATCAACTTGGTGCCGATGCCCCAGCTGTCTACCTTTGCCCCCTGGGAGAGGAGTGACAGGATCGTCACTTCGTCCAGGTCATTCGATACGATGATCTTCACGTCATGGAACCCTGCATCATCCAGCATCTTCCGCGCCTCTTTGGAAAGGTATGCGATATCGCCGGAATCGAGTCGGATGCCGATGAAATTGATCTTGTCGCCGTACTCCTTGGCCACTTTGATCGCATTCGGAACACCGGACTTCAGTGTATCGAAAGTATCGACGAGGAAGACACAGTCCTTATGAGACTCTGCATAGGCCTTGAAAGCATCGTAATCGTCGCCATACGCCTGGACCATGGCATGGGCATGTGTACCGCTTGCATTCAAGCCGAAGAGTTTCGCGGCCCGTACATTGCTTGTCCCGTCGAATCCGCCGATGATGGCAGCGCGGGCGCCCCAGAGTGCCGCATCTAACTCATGCGCCCGGCGTGTGCCGAACTCCATCAGGGTGCTGTCCGGCACGAGCTGACGGATGCGGCTCGCCTTCGTTGCGATCAGCGTCTGGAAATTGACGATATTAAGCAGTGCGGTCTCGACGAGCTGGGCTTCGATGATTGGCGCCTCCACCTGGACGAGCGGCATGTTGGCGAATACAAGCTCGCCTTCCTGTACGGCGCGCACTTTTCCGGTGAAGCGCAGATCCTTCAAATATGTCAGGAAGTCCTCCTCATATCCGATGGACCTCAAATACTCGATATCCGATTCCGTGAATCTCAGATTCTTGAGGAAATCGATGATGCGCTCGAGGCCGGCGAAGACCGCATAGCCATTATCGAACGGCATGCTCCTGAAATAAAGGTCGAATACGGCAGTCCGGTTCCCCAGCCCCTGTTCCAGGTAGGTCTTGCCCATATTGATCTGATACAGATCCGTGTGCAGCATAAAACTGTCATCTTCAAATTGATACATTTTCTACAGTCCCTCCATGAAGTGCTCCAAATCAGTTATAATCATTCTAACACAACCAAATTCCATACCAACATAAATATCATTGGAGGAATACCATGAAATTTGCAAGTTTCAGGGCACGCTTCGTCATCCTCTCCCTGATTGTCTGCATATCCGGATTCTCGCAGGGCATGCTCCTCCCCCTCATCTCCTTCATCCTGGAGAACCGGGAAGTGCATGCCACCCTCAACGGACTGCATGCCTCAGGACTCTACATAGGGGTGCTCGTGTCCGCCCTATTCATCGAGGCACCGCTCAGGAAATACGGCTTCAGGCCCATGATCATCACCGGAGGGGTCATCGTCGGCATATCCATGCTGCTGTTCCCGGTTCTGGAATCGATATGGATCTGGTTCCTGCTCCGCCTCCTCGTCGGAGTCGGCGACAATGTGCTCCATTTCAGTACACAGACATGGCTGACCCAGAGCACCCCGCAGCACAAGCTCGGACGTGTCATCGCCTTCTATGGCCTGTTCTTCTCGTTCGGCTTCATGATCGGACCGAAGATCAGCGAGCTCGTGGTCATCTGGGAACCGCTGCCCTTCGTCGTCTCGGGCGTACTCACCATGATGGGCTGGCCGCTCATCTTCCTGCTGAAGGGGGCTGAAGATGCGATGCCGGTCGATTCCGGCGCGCCCATCACGCTGTTCAATACCTTCAGGAATTTCAAGGCTGTGCTCGCAACGAGCTGGATCGCCTTCCTGTTCCCGATGCTGTTCGGCATCTTCGAGGCATCGCTCAACAGCAACTTCCCGGTCTTTGCAGTCAGGAATGGATTCACCATTTCCGACATCACCTGGATACTGCCTGCCTTCAGCTTCGGCGCCATACTCCTGCAGGTGCCGATCGGTGCGCTCGGGGACCGCGTCGGACGCAGCCGGCTCATCACTGTACTGCTCTCCCTCGGAGGTGTGACGTTCCTGTTCATGGAACTCTACAGTACGTCGTTTGCCGTGCTGGTGGTGCTGTTCATACTCGCCGGCGTCTTCGTCGGCTCCATGTACTCCTTAGGCATCAGCTACATGACGGACATCACACCGAAGTCCAACCTTCCGGCGGGCAATTTGATGGCGGGCATCATGTTCAGCCTCGGCAGCATCGTCGGACCTGTCATCGGCGGGTACATCATCACCGCCTCGGGCGGGAACTACTACTTCATCTTCTTCACGATCGCCATCGCCATCATCACCCTGCTGAATGTATCATTTATGTATAGGCGCCGGGATGTGGCATAATGGATATGAAAATAATGAAGCACAAGGAGGATTACAGATGAACAATGCACTGCTCGTCATCGACTATTCATATGATTTTGCAGCACCCGACGGTAAGTTGACCGCAGGAGAAGCCGCCCAGGCAATCGAGGCGGCCATCGTGGACAGGATCCGTGAGGCCCACGAAGCCCGTCAGCCGATATTCTTCATGATGGACCTTCATTTCGAACAGGACGACCTGCACCCCGAATCGAAGCTGTTTCCACCCCACAACATAGAAGGGACGGAGGGACGTGCACTCTATGGCAGGGTCCATGATGTCTACGAGGAAATCAAGGATGAACAGAATATCTTCTTCATCGACAAGCGCCGCTACAGCGCATTTGCCGGCACACCCCTCAACCAGCTGCTACAGGAGCGCAAGATCGACACCGTGACGCTGACCGGCCTTGTGACCGACATATGCATCATGCATACCGCCGTCGACGCCTACAACAATGCCTATGGCATCGTCGTCCCCGCCTCATGCGTCGCCTCCTTCAACCCGGCGGGACATGAGAGCGCACTCGATCATTTCAAAAATGCACTCGGTGCCACTGTAGAACCGTAGAAGGATGCATACTACAATGATAAAATGGGAAGAGTAATAACATATCAAAAGGAGAATGAAACATGACCCAGACAAAAATTTTCGGACACCAGAACCCGGATACGGATACGATCACTTCCGCACTCGTTGCAGCGGACATCGAGCAGCAGCTCGGCAATGATGCTGCAGCCCGGCGCCTTGGTGAAGTCAACCCTGAGACTCAGTATGCGCTCGACCATTTCGGTGTCGAAGCTCCTGCATTGCTTGAACCGCTCGAAGACGATGCACCGGTCATCCTGGTGGATCACAATGAGTTCCAGCAGTCCGCAGAGAACATCGAGAAGGCCGCTATACTGAAGGTCTTCGACCATCACCGCATATCCAACTTCCGTACGGAGTCCCCGCTCTACTATCGTGCAGAGCCCGTCGGCTGTACGGCGACGATCCTGAAGAAGGTATATGCGGAAAACGACCTCACCATCTCGAGGGAGATGGCAGGACTCATGCTTTCCGCAATCATCTCGGATACTCTGCTGTTCAAATCACCGACTACGACGGATGAGGATAGGAAAGCTGCCGAAGCATTGAGGGGGATTGCAGAAGTCGACCTCGAGGAATATGGAATCGAAATGCTGAAGGCCGGCGCATCCACGAGCGACAAGTCTGCAGAGGCGCTCATCACCGGTGATGCAAAGACATTCGAGATGGGTGAGCGTTCTACCCGCATCGCCCAGGTCAACGTTGTCGATGTGGATGAAGTCTTCGAGCGCAAGGAAGAACTCGAATCCGCCATCAATGAGCAGATCGAGAAGGACGGCTACGACCTTTTCGTACTCGTCGTTACAGACATCCTGAACTCCAACTCCAGGGTTCTCGCACTCGGTACACATGCCAAATCCATCGAAAAGGCGTTCGATGTTGCCCTTGATGAGAATTCAGCGGTTCTTGAAGGTGTCGTATCACGCAAGAAGCAGGTAGTTCCACAGATTACAAAAGCATTGTCATAAGGAGGCATCTATATGCTGAAGAAGGAAGATGGCAGACTTTATCTGGAAGAAGGACACGAAGTCGTTGCGGAACTCATCTACAACAATCATGAGGAGTACTATGATGTGACCAGCACATACACGAAGCCAAGCCACCGCAACAGGGGACTGGCAAAGGACCTGGTGGATGAAGTGGTTGAAATGGCACGTGAGGACGGCAAGAAAGTCCAGCCGACGTGTCCCTATGTCGCATATGCCATCCGTGACCCGAAGTATGACGATATAAAAATAAAATGACATCAGAAAACCCCGCCACACTGAAATGTGGCGGGGTTTTCCTATGGAAGGCAATTCCAAAAATAGTTGAAAGAATGAAAAAATGGTATGAACAAATAATATCACCAGTTTTCTGAAAAATCAATATTATCAGCATACTTGAATCAATTAAATATTTTACTTATTACACTCTCCTTGCCTTCCTGAAGACGCTCCTTTGAACATTCATCCTCAATCCGGTATCCCAGCTCGTCCGTCGCCCTGGAGAATGACACCTCATCGATATAGTTTGTGAGCTCCGCCTGGTCGTAGCACCCGGGATGGACGATCTTCTCGAGTGTATGGTCGACGATGACCCGTTCGGAACCGCTCGTCCGGTCCGCCAGCGGCAGAAAAAGCAATCCGACCGCAACTGCCATCAGAACCAGGACAGCCCATATGCCTCTACTGTTCATTTAGACGAATCCGACAAAGACGCCTTCCGGCACTTCCAGTTCGCCTTCCTGCCGTTCGATGGTGCCGTCGTCATTCACCCTGAACAGTACAAGGTTGTGGGAACGCTCGTGGGCACATATCAGATAGTCCCCATCCGGTGTGAGGTTGAAGTCCCTCGGCCAGTCCCCGTTCGTGGACTCGATCTGGAGGCGTTTCAGCGCTTTGCCCTCCTCAATGATTTCAAATGCGGCGATGCTGTCATGGCCGCGGTTCGATACATAGATGTATTTCCCATTCGGATGCTTGCGGATTGCAGCGCCCTGGGAATGCCCCTCGAATGATTCGGGAAGTGTGGAATATGTCTCCACCGGGAAGAATTCCCCATCATGATAGTTGGCGACGATCACTTCGTTGGAAAGCTCAGTGAAAATATAGGCATGGGTGCCGCTGTCGTCAAAAACCAGATGTCTTGGCCCGCTCCCTGCCGCAACCGTGCATTCCGAAACCTTATGCAGCTTGTCGTCCCTGATCTCAAGCGTCACAATCTTGTCCGCCCCGAGATCCACCGCTGCGATGTATCTCCTATCCGGCGTTTCGGTGACGAAATGGGAGTGGGGATTGTCCTGGCGTTCATGGGGGCCATCCCCCTCCACCTGGAAAATATCCAGACGCTCTGATGCCACGCCACGTTCATCCACGCGGTACAGCCTGATTTCCCCGGAGAGGTAGACCGCATCCACTATATAATTCTGATCTGAAGTGAGCGTCAGATGGCAGCCTGAAGCGCCTTCCTCCAAGCAGTCTTCGATGAAGCGCAACTCCCCCGTCTCGAGATCGCTGATTTCGAATGTGGCGATGCCCGCCTTCGACTTGCCCTTCTTCACTGCATATACACGGTCGTTTTCGATATCCAGATAGGTCGCGTTTGGAGATTCCGCCGCCTCTTCCACGGCAGTCAGTTTTACTGCTTCCGTGTCCAGATCGAACTTGTATATCCCTTTTCCATGCTCTTTTGTATAAGTACCGACGTACCCGATCATGCTGATTCCTCCTCCATCTTTTTCTATTATAGTAGCATACCCTCTCCCATACCCTAAATGAAAAGATAAATTCTCCTTGAAATAGCGAACATATGTTCGTATAATTGGAGTTGACAGACGCACAGGACAATAAGGGGGGGTGCAGATGGACTACAGGGATATGCCGATGGATGAACTCGACTCCAATATTCCACAGGGGCGCGGGATGATCAAATGGGCGCCCTTCGCCACCATGCCCGAACAGTTTGAAAGGGTCGACCGGATGATCGAGGACCAGACCCGGATCGAGCGGCCGGTCCTGTCCGATGACCGGCTGGATGAGATGAACCACATCCTGAAGAAGGCGCTGCATGAGAAACGGTGTGTAGATGTCGAATATTACTACGATGGCTTCCGTTTCCATGCCGAACTCAGACTCGTCCAGGTCGATACATGGAGCATGGTGCTGATCGGCCATCATCCGGACGATGATGCCGAAATGACATTCATTTCATTCATAGACATCCTGGACATCACCATGCTGTAGCGTGATATCAGAAAAGCCATGCAGAAAATTTTCTGCATGGCTTTTCTCTAGCGTTCCAGGAAGAGGACCGGTTCCTTCTGATAGTCGGTTGCCATCATCAGATGATAGGCGAGGACGGTCGTCGTAATCGCTCCGACGCCGCCGGGAACAGGTGTGATATAGGAGGCCTTGTCCTTTACTCCTTCATAATCGACATCGCCGACCATCTTTCCTTCATCGTTGAAGTTGATGCCGACATCGATGACGATCGCCCCCTCCTTCACATGCTCGGCGCGTATCAGGTTCATCGCACCGGCTGCACTGACGATGACATCTGCATTGCTGCATTTGGCCACCAGGTCATCGGTATAGAGGTTGCATGTCGTCACCGTCGCATCCCGGTTCATGAACAGCAGTGAGAGCGGCTTGCCGACTACGGCACTCGCTCCAACGACTGTCACGTTCTTTCCTTTCAGATCTATGTCATAGAAATCAAGCATCTCCATCACACCCGCCGGTGTACATGGTTCAAGCCTGTTCTTCTCATTGGTCAATACCTGACCGAGGTTGAAAGGCGTCATCCCATCGATATCCTTCATCGGGTTCATCAGTTCCACCACCCGCTTCATATCGATGTGCTCGGGAAGCGGCTGCAGAAGCAGTATGCCATTTATCGAATAATCCTCATTGATCTCCCTGAATTTCGTCAGAAAGGCCCTGGCGGAAATATCCTCCGGAAAGTGGTACTGTTCCGTCTCGATGGACAGCTTCTCGAACCTTTTCATAGCCGCCCGTTCATAGGAGATGGAATCCGACAGGTCCCCCACCCTCACAAAGGCGACCTTCGGCTGGATCCCATGCTTATGCGATTCTTCGAGAGCATGCTGGATCCCTTCTGATAAATGTGCCGCAACTGCTTTGCCATCCATAATCGTTGTCATAAAAATGCGCTCCTTCATACCCTTTTTATCCCAATATACCACACTACAGATCGAAGCATACACCCAAAAGCGCCACCTTTATGACAAAATAAAAAAGCCGCCCGATGGGCGGCATCCCCGTTACTTTGTTTCACGGTGGATTGTATAGCTATTGGATCTTGGGCAGTATTTCTTCATTTCAATACGCTCAGGATTGTTTCTTTTGTTTTTAGTCGTAATATAGTTACGATCTCCACAATCAGTGCAAGCCAAAGTTACATTTACTCTCATCAGTTACGCCTCCTTTATTCATTACCTGTTCCGCTTTGCGGTGAGGAACATCCAAATTGGGATAATGTTGCTATTATACCATGTCCAGGGGCTTGTTGGAAGCTGACCCGGACTCCGTTTCAACTGGCCAGTTGATCATCCCGGGGGATGAAACGATGGTCTTCAATGATAACAGGTTCCTCATCAACATTGAACCGCCTTAACTATTTTAAAGGTTTATCGATATTTTTTCAACACTTTTGTGGAAAGGGCCTAAAATTTAAAATTGCACTTGCCTAATCGAAATCATTACGATATAATTTTAAATCGTAATCATTACGTTATGAAGGAGTATATTATGAAAAAATATCTATTCCCGGGCTTGATGGCCCTTTTGATGATGGCCCTCGCTGCATGCGGTTCATCGACTACAGATTCCAATGAAACAGACGATGATGTACTGACAATCTATACGACCGTATTCCCATTGAAGAGTTTTGCCGAGCAGATCGGCGGCGGGTCTGTTTCGGTCGAGACCATCTACCCGAACGGTGCCGATATCCATACTTATGAACCTACTCAGAAGGATATGCTCGAATATGCAGAAGGCGACCTCTTCATCTATACGGCAGATGACCTCGATCCGGTCTCCCAAAAGATCCGGGGGGCAGTAGAAGATCATACTGTATTCTTCCCGGCCGCCGACGGCATCCCTGAAGAAGCATTTGAGCACGATCATGCTCATGAGGAAGCTGAAGAAGGACATGAAGACGAACATGACCACGAAAGTGAAGAAGGACATGAAGACCACGGACACGAAAATGGGACAGACCCCCATATCTGGCTCGATCCCAACCTTTCTATAGAAATGGCCTCGGCCATCAAAGACCAGCTTGTGGAAATGGATCCCGACAACGCTTCCGACTACACTGAAAACTTCGAAGCGCTGGAAGAGGAACTGACTGACATTGATGCGGAACTTGCCTCCATTACAGAAGCCCCCCTCCGTGACACCGTCTACATCTCCCATGAATCCATCGGCTACCTTGCCGACAGATACCATTTCGAGCAGGTCGGGATATCCGGATTGAACAACCAGGAGCCTTCACAGCAGGAACTGACCCAGATCATCGAGGATATTGAAGCCAAGGAAATACCTTATATCCTTTACGAGCAGAACATCACTTCAAAAATCACCGACACGATACGTGAAGAGACCGACACAGAGCCACTCGAGTTCCACAACCTCTCTGTATTGAATGACGAAGATGACCCGGAAGCCACCTACCAGTCCATCATGCAGGATAATATTGAAGTATTGGACCGTGTGCTGAACGAATAGACTGGAAACGGGATCGCGTGATCCTGCACCATCAAAAAAGCTGACCCGAGGGTCAGCTTTTTTGATCTACTTATTTTCCGCTTCCAGTTCATGCTTGAGCTTCTCAGTGAACTCCTTGATCTCATCGACATCCTTCTTCAGGAAGAAGGCGAGGATGGCCACACCGGCGGTGCCCACCACAACAAGCACAAGAATCAGCTTAAGCAAAAAACTGAGCAATGATTTTATGAATTCCATATTGACCTCCATGAAGTATTTTATCCCCTCTACCCTGAGAATCTAAAATTCATTCAAAAACTTTTGAAAGAGGGTTGATATTTATCTGAAAATTCAGTATTATAATAGTAGTTAATCACTATTAACTAACCTATTCCATTTTCTTAAAAATTTCTCCTATTTTTCCTGCATCCACACGGTGCAGGTTTTTTTATTTCTACCCTTCAATCACTTTGATGTGCACCTTGCGGTCCCTCGGTCCGTCGAACTCGGCAAAATAGGTACTCTGCCATGTGCCATAGATGACTTCGCCGCCATCTATGATCAGGGTCTCGCTGGCACCCGTCAACGAGGACTTCATATGGGAGTCCGAATTGCCCTCTGCATGCCTGTACTCCTTCTTATTGTCGAACGTCATGTTCATTCCATAGACCAGGTCACGTGTCACATCAGGGTCTGCATTTTCATTGATCGTGATTCCGGCCGTCGTGTGCGGAGTGAAGATTGTCATGATGCCCGCTTCGACTCCGCTCTTTTCGAGTGCTTCCTCGACAAGTGCATCGATATTGATGTACTCTTCCCTCATTTTGGATGTTACGGTAAATGTAAACAGCATATTATCACCTTTAACTTTCCTCTGTATGGGTATTATAATACTAAATATTGATGAAAGGGGAAATGGAGATGCCTTATACAATGAACGACTATCCGGATTCTTTGAAGAACATGGAGAAGCTGGAGCGTAAAAAGGCGATTGACATCATCAATGCCCTGCTTGAGGAAGGCTACGACGAAGGCCGTGCCATCCCGATCGGCACCGAGCAGGCGCAGGAATGGTACCAGGATGCTTCCCAGAAGGAACTGGATGAACTCAAAAATGAAAAGGTCACCGACCATGAAAAGGATCCCGGTTCACAGGGAGGCAAGATTGCAGACAATAATGTGGAGGTCTTCTTTGAGGATGACGAATGGAAAGTCCAGACCAAGGGGGCAAAACGCCCGAGCAACACATACGACAACAAGAATGACGCAATCAGTCGGGCAAAGGAAATTGCCGAAAACCGCGGTGCTGAAACCATCGTCCATAATAAGAATGAATAGGATGGATATCCCTGGCTTCTTGATGAGCCGGGGATATTTCTATACTTGTGCGTTCAGGTCCTTTGTGCCGTCCAGACCAATCTTCTCAAGCGTCAGTCCCTCCCGCGTGAAATCAACTTCAAGCATCAGTGAAGTCAGATGGATGATGGAATCGATCGAAGGCGTCTCGACACCCACCGCTTCAGCAATGCTCTTCCACAGGACAAGACCGTAGCCCACATCCTCCACGACATACCGGTTGTTCAACGTCACGGGACCTACCAGATCCTTCAGTACCGGGCTTTCGTTGTACTGCTCCTTAAGCGGCTTGCCCGGCTCGAAATAGGTGCTTCTTTCCGAACGTGCGGCTTTGTCCAGCGCTTCAAATTCGAGGGCCTCGCATATCTTCTGGCGCTCTTCATCTATCGCCTCGATCACTTTGACCGTATGATGGGTCACCCCGTCGCGGTAGAGGTAGAACTCCTCCCCATGATTGTCGATGAAGCCCGTATTCAATATGGAAGGGGCCGGATGGCTCTCCGGGTTTCCATTGTTCAATGCTGTTTCAATGATGTTCGCAGCCGGTACGAGCGTATCATATAGCACGCCGAGCTTTTCCATCATTATCTCAGTATCACTGCTCGGATATGCACTGAACAGATTATGCTTGCTCCTCAGTATGATATCCGCATCGTTTTCTTCATAATCATATCGTGCAGCATATGTCAGGGACATCGATTCCCCGATCAGAACCGAAACTTCGGGTCGCTTCTCCTTCAACAGATTGGTGAGCATCATGCTGTTCATCGCACTTGCACCATTTATGAAGACCATCTGGCCATCCTCGAGATATGGGATGAGTTCATCGAACATCTGCGCGAGTATATGGGTCGGCAGACATGTCATGATCACTTCTGCATCCTTCACCGCTTCGAGCGGATCTTGGGTGAAATTGTGGAAATAGAGCGCCTCGCCCTTGAAATTCACTTTACCCTGCATGATGTCCTCATGGGGGTCCTTCAACGCCTGGAGGGAGTGGTACAGCGTCACTTCGTGGCCTCTTGCGGTCAGATCTGCTGCAGCTACAACTCCCCCATTGCCTGCACCAACTATGGAAACTTTCATTTAATCAGAACACTCCTTAATTTGTATAGGGAACATTATACTGAAAATTCCGATATTCTTCCACTATAAAACCCGGTTCCGAAGAACCGGGTCCCTGCCCTATTTCGCCGGGCTGCCATTTTTGATCAGTTCGATGGCCGGAATGTCAGCAGGTGCCCAGTCGAGTGCTTCGATGTCCCTGCGTGCCAGCCATTTCATATCGATATGCTCGAGGAGCTGGATTTCCCCCGACAGCTGCTTCGCATAATAGGTCGTCAGTTCGACCGTTCCGAAGTCATAGTCATGCACTGTGGTGGTGATCCGCTCCCCCACTTCTATTTCGCATTCCATCTCTTCCATCAGCTCACGCTTCAGCGCTTCGGCCGGTGCCTCACCCGCTTCAATCTTGCCTCCGGGGAATTCCCACATCAGCGCCAGATTCTTGCCTTCAGGCCTCTGTGCACACAATATCTCATCCTTTTCATTCACTATGACAGCACCAACGACTCTGATATATTTCTTCATGATATCCTCCAAAGTTTTATAATACGGCCATTATAACAAAAAGACTGCGCCGGATCTCCCCTTCACAGTCGAGTTTAATATATAGTATATGGTATTATTATCATGTCCTAAAAAATTTAACCTGACCTCATTTGGAACAAAAAAAAGACCCTCTGCCCAAAATTATTAAGAGGTCGGGTGCATTTCGGGGCAGAGGGAATCCAATTAAGGGTAAGGAAAAAATGAACTTACTAGAAGTTGCTAATAAACACCGATAGGGGCTGGCCTTCCATCAGGAAGATAACCGGAACCTTTACCGAAAGTCCCAACTTCTTCATAGCCACCTTTTACAACACTCGCTTCTGCTGTAGAAGTATTGACTGCTGAGAATGAGCCCAATAGAATTGTACTCACTACCAAAGCACTGATAATCTTTTTCATGCCATCACCACCTTCGATGTTTATAACTATATTATGCAGCATTCCAAATATTCTATCAATATTCACATATGCAAAAATTGTGAACATTCAATTGATTGGGGAGGATACCGATGAGATATTATGAACGCTTCAAGGAAATTCGACAACAAAAAGGTCTGACCCACAAAGAAGTTTCCGAGGGGATATGTGGGATGACGACGATCTACCGTTTTGAACGGGGGGATACGGCAATTACAGCGGAAGTGCTCTACAAACTGTGCCAGCGCCTCAGCATCAGCATGCAGACGCTGTTCATAGATGAAGAATCCGAATATGCTCTGATCGACTACTATCTCGACAAGCTGCGGGACTATGTCTATTTCAAGCATCCGGAGATGCTCAAACAGACCCTTCAGGATGCCAAGAAAACGATTAATGAAAAGCCCAGCTTCGATCTGAAATACCGCAACTATGACCGGCTCTACCGCACATACACGGCAATCGACTTAAGGAACGACGATAAGTATGTGCAGGCCGAAAAGATCCTCCTCGAACTAATGGAGGAAGCCAAAAATATAAAGTCGCTGGAACTCGAGATCATCAACACCCTGGGTGACCTTTATCTCATTATGGATCGGTATGATGAGGCCCTCACCCTCTTCCATAAGCACCGAAATCGCATTCTCGATTTCCCCCGTGTGGACGGTTTCGAACGCTTCATGATCAAGCAGCTCCACTACGGCTATGCAATATGCCTCTATAACAGTGCATCCTATGTCCAAGCCCTGGAAGTATGCTACAAACTGCTCATCCGCATCCAGGAAAACAACTCCATGTTCTATCTGGGCAAAACACATCACCTGATGACACTGATCTACATCGCGTTGAGGGACCCCAAGCCTGCCAGAGAGCACCTGACCAAATGCGAAGCTGCATTCCTGCTCGAAGACTTGGACGACAAATTGGAATACCATATACAGATTGCCAGGGAGGAAATAGAAGCGCTGGGGTAGATCATCTGCCCCAGCGCTTCTTATATATGACGTCTGAACCTCAGTGAAATCTGCACTTCACCCGTTCCCGTCCTCTGCGATTTCTTTCCGATGTACTCGAAGCCCCTGGCCTCATAGAAGGGCTGGCCATGCCGGTTGCCCTCCTGCACGGAAACGCACTGCTCCACCAGACCTTTATTCCTGTGATCCTCCGTCAGGCGGTCAAGGAGCATTCGACCGATGCCCTTATACCTATGGGCTTCATCCACATAGAATACATATATCTCCCCGCTCCGGACGGAAGCCCTGCCGCCTCCGATTACGCCCACCACTGCACCATCGAGTTCGGCTACATAGCTGTAGCGGCCTCTTCCGATATCCTGCATGACCTTCTTTTCACCATACCAGAATTGGACGGTTTCATGTTGGTGGCTTCGGGAGAGCAGACCTTCCACCGTCTGTTTCCATCCGTTACGGCAGATCCGTGCGATGGCTGGTGCGTCTTTCGGTTCGGGCCGCCGGATATCAGGCTTCATCGAAGTCATTTCTCACCCGGAGGATCAGGCACATTCACTTCCTGGTCCAGTTCGACATAATTCACCTTATCCAAGCGTTCCATCTTCTCGGCCTCTTCTTCCGACATTGAAATGACATACACCTTCATCATCGAAAAGCGCTGTTTGACATCATCAGGTTCCAGACCGGCCGAATCGAGGTCTTCTTCAGTCAGCTCTCCCCTGACACCAACCAGATAGTCCGACTTTTCTTCCATGCCGCCACACCCCGCCATCATTAGGATTGATAGGAAAAATACCAGGCAGACACGCTTCTTCATGGCATCACCCCTATTTCTTTTCAAGCATCCCGATAATTTCATCTTTGGACAGCTGTGCAATATTATTCTTCATATTTGCAGGCTGCATGCTTTCTTCTGCAATCTGCGGAATATCCTCCCGGCTGATGCCGAGGTCTTCGAATGTCATCGCAAGCCCCATCTCACGCTTCAAGGCATTGAATGCTTCACTCAATGCTTCAGCATCATCAAAACCAATGTCTCTGGCGTGCTGTTGAAGTTCAGGGTGCGCTTCTGCGTTGATCACAAACCATGCATCCATCGTGAATGCACACGCTTCGCCATGCGGCACCCCGTAATGGGAAGTCAGGTAGTAGCTCGTTGCATGCGAGCCCGAAGTGCCGGTCTGACTGAACGCCATTCCTGCCAGCATGCTCGCCAGGGAGAGATTATTCCGTGCCTCCCTGTTGGATGGCTCCGTATAAGCAGCAAGCAGATTTTCAAATGCGAGCTTCGACGCACGGATCGCCAATGCGTCGGATACAGGATTGTGCTTGACCGACCCCAGGCAATCGAGCGCATGGCAGAGGATGTCTATCCCCGATACCGCAGTGACGCCCGGAGGACATGTCAGTGTCAGCTCGGGATCGACCACGGCCGTCTGCGGATAGAGTGCCGGACCGATCAATGGCACTTTAAGTTCCTTTTCCTTGTCGCTGATGATGCTGGCTGCAGTGACTTCGGATGCTGAACCGCTTGTGGTCGGTATCGCTATGACCGGCAGTGCCCGTGTAAAGTCGTCATGTTCGAGCAGGTCTTCCATCGCAATCCCCTGCATGTATGCAGCAGCGGCAGCCTTCGAGGCATCCATGGCTGATCCGCCCCCGACGGCCACTACGGCGTGGGCATTATGCTGGTTCATCGCGTCTACGATTGTGCCGACATTCTGCAGGGTCGGATTCGGTTCGATGTCGGAAACGGTCGCTTTTACGCGCTCGCCAAGCTGTGTATTGATGAACTCTGTGGTACCGTTCTTCATCTGGGAATTCGAAGAGACGACAATGATGCGGCTGTAGTCTTTGGCTTCTGCAACTTCATTGATCTGGGAAATGATCCCTTCCCCAAATTTGATCTCGACTGGATGGTGAAAATTAAACATCAAGCTCCTCCTCCATGCATTCTTTCCTCCATTATATACTAAACCGGTAGAGAATATAACAGGGCACCTCCAAGAGGTGCCCTGCATGTATCTATAGGAGACGCTTCATTTCTTCAGCAACATGTTCGACTTCCGTCCCCACCACGACCTGGATATTATTTTTGCCTGGTTTCGCAATGCCGTGGGCCCCTGATGACTTGATCTGATCTTCATCGATCAATGAATCATCATGGACATTCACCCTGAGGCGTGTCGTACAATAGTCGACCGTATCGATGTTGTCCTTGCCGCCGAGGCCGATCAGGATCTGGTCGGCTTTGCGGGAATATCTGTCATCATGGGCAGTCTTGAGGTCCTCCCCTTCCTCTGTTCCGGCCGGCGCTTCTGCGGACAGCACCGCATCATCGCGTCCCGGCGTCTTAAGGTCCATCGCTTTGATGATGACCCGGAAGATGAAGTAGTAGAGGACGAAGAACACGAGGCCCTGGACGAGCAGCATATATGGCTGGTTGGCAATCGGTACCTGTGTACTCAGTACAAAGTCGATCAGCCCTGCACTGAAGCCGAACCCCGCAGTCCATTCGAACAACGCTGCAATGAACAGGGAAAGGCCTGTCAGGAGTGCATGCACCAGATAGAGCAATGGTGCCAGGAACATGAATGAAAATTCAAGCGGCTCCGTCACACCTGTAAGGAAGGCCGTCAGCGATGCAGCAAGCAGGATCGAGCCCGCCGCCTTCTTGTATTCCGTCTTCGCCGTATGGTACATGGCAAGCGCCGCACCCGGCAGGCCGAACATCATGATCGGGAAGAACCCGGCCTGGTAGCGTCCCGTAATGCCCTGTTCACCGGCATTGTCCCAGAAGTTGCCGATGTCGTTGATGCCGACTGTATCGAACCAGAACACCGAGTTCAATGCGTGGTGCAGACCCGTCGGAATCAGGAGACGGTTGAAGAATCCGTAGATGCCGGCCCCAAGGGCACCCATTCCACTGATCCATTCACCGAAGCTGAACAATCCGTTGTAGAGCAGCGGCCATACGAAGTAGAGTATGCCGCTGAGCAGGATCATGACGAACACTGCGATGATCGGAACGGCACGCCGTCCACTGAAGAATGCCAGATAATCCGGCAGTTTCGTGCCGCTGAAGCGGTTGTAGAGTGCTGCACTGATCAGACCTGTGATGATTCCGAGAAAGACGTTGTTTTCAATGACGCCGAAGGCCTCCCCGACCTCTTCGACTTCAACACCGCGCAGCAGTGCCACGGAATCTGCACTCAGAAGATTCGTCACAACAAGGAATGACACGAGGCCGGCAAGTGCCGCCGCCCCATTCTTGTCCTTCGACATGCCGAAGGCGAGTCCCACTGCAAAAAGAATCGCGAGATGGTCAAGTATCGCGAGGCCTGCATTGATGAACATGCCGGCAATGGCGCTGCCGCCGCCCCACCCTTCGGGGTCGATCGCGTAGCCGATACCAAGCAGAAGCGCCGCTGCCGGAAGCACTGCCACCGGAAGCATGAAAGCACGTCCCATATTCTGAATATAACGTAACATGTAAATCCTCCTTCACCCTTTTTATGTAAATGCTTACATCCAATATAGCACATGCCTATGCACCAATGTATAGGAATTTATTTCATATATACTATAATAAGATTACAAATGATTATGGAAAGGATGAAAGGACTATGCGGCTCCTGATTAAAAATGCATGCCTGACAACACATGAAGAGAGGCTTGAGGACCATTGGCTGCTGTGCACCGATGGCAGGATTGAAGATTTCGGCCCGATGGAAAGCTGTCCAGACGTCGGGGAGGTTGTCGATGCCAAAGGGATGAATGTACTGCCCGGTGCCATAGAGATGCACATCCATGGTGCAGACGGGGTGGACGCCATGGATGCAGACATGGAATATATAGAAAAGATTTCGGCACACCTGCCGGGAACCGGTTCGACTTCCTTCCTTGCCACCACAATGACTGCGCCGCTTGAGGACATCGAGCGGGCCCTCATGAACCTTGCAGACTATAGATATGTCGCCGGTGCCAGAATGCTCGGCATCCATCAGGAGGGGCCCTTCATTTCAAAGAAGCATCCTGGCGCCCAGGACCCAAAACATATACTTGTTCCGGACAGGGAAGCCATCCATCATCTGCAGGATATTTCCGGAAATCAGATCCGCCTGATCACCTATGCCCCCGAAGAAGATGACGGGGAATTCCTCGATGCATTGAAGGCGCTCGACATCATCCCTTCCGCTGGCCATACCGACGCTACATTTGAAACCTTGAAGCAGGCCCAGGCACTCGGCCTCTCCCATGTGACCCACCTATACAATGGCATGCGCGGGCTTCATCACCGTGAACCCGGCACCGTCGGATTCTCCTACATGTCGGACGCCTATGTGGAACTGATATCAGATGGCATCCATTCGACTCCAGAAATGGTGAAGCTTGCATTCGATGTCATCACCCCCGACCGCCTCGTCATGATCACCGATGCCATGCGGGCCCAGGGGCTGCCTGATGGCGAATATGACCTCGGCGGCCAGACCGTCCATGTGGCCGGAAAAGAAGCCAGGCTCGCTGACGGCACACTTGCGGGCAGCGTACTCACCATGAAGCAGGCCGTCAGGAACATGCGTGAATTCACAGGTTGCGGATGGACCGACATCGTCAGGATGAGCGCCTACAATCCGGCAGTCGAACTCGGCCTAACCGATTCAAAAGGTGTCATCAGGAAAGGCGCCGATGCCGACCTTGTCATCTACGATGAGGATGCCGACCTGAAGCACACCATCATTGACGGAAAGATGTATTTCTAAGTTGGATTGCGGGTAGGAATGAACAGCCCAACTTGCAGTCGCAACGGGTCCGAGTGTGAGTTAGCCTTCCAACTTGCAGTCGCAGCGATTCCGAGTGCGAGTTAACATCCGATACTCCCCCGCCAGCCCATTCCACACAAAAAATCTCCGGAACTTTAAATTCCGGAGCTTTTCCTATCTATCCTATTCCCACCACTTGTCTCGTTTGGCATACGAAATGGAGAGTGTTCTTCTTTCTTTTTCCTTATGTGCCCTATGCCGCTCTTCGAGTTTGACCCGGTCGTCACCGAGCGTCCGTATGAACGATATCATCAGCATGACGAATATGATGATCAGAGGCGCACCGGCCACAATGGATGCCGTCTGCAGCAGGCCGAGTGAGTCCTCACCGCTGATGAGCATCAGCGAGAACGGCAGTACGGATAGTGCGAATGCCCAGAAGAGGCGGTTCCATCTGTACGGCTCCCCATCGACTTCGGTCTGAGTCGTTGCAGAAAGGATGTAGGAACCGGAATCGAATGTAGTCGCCAGGTAGATGAGTGCAGTAAGTACGAATACCGCTGTGGTCAGCTTGCCGAATGGCAGCTGGCCGATGACTGCCATGATTGCCGCTTCCCCGCTTTGGTTATTGAGCACTTCCGTGACGGAGAATGTTCCGGAAAGTTCCAGCCATAGGCCGTAGTTTCCGAGGATGCCGAAGAACAGCGCACAGCCGAGCGTACCATAAAGCAGTGTGCCGAGCACGACCTCCTTCAGCCTGCGGCCTTTCGAAATTCGTGCAATGAAGAGCCCGACGAATGGCGCATAGACGAGCCACCATGCCCAGTAGAACACGGTCCAGCTCTGTGGGAACGATGTTTCAGGCACATCGCCGTAGCCGCCGAACGGTTCAAGCCATGTAGCCATCCTGAAGAAGTCCTTGATCATGAGGCCCACGCTTGAAACCGTCGTCTCCATGATGAAGACCGTCGGTCCGACGATGAAGACGAACCCAAGCAGAATGAAGGTCAGCCACAGGTTGATGTCGCTGAGCACTTTGATGCCGCGCTTGAGTCCCGAGTAGGAGCTGACCGCAAAGATTACCGTCGCTGCAATCAGGATTCCCAGCCGCAGGGCCGCCCCTTCCCCATCGATGCCGAACAGTGATTCCATACCTGCTGCAATCATCGGTGTCGCAAGGCCGAGTGTCGTACCAGCACCGCCCAGCAGACCGAAGATGAACAGCACATCGATCAGTTTTCCGGGCCATCTGGTGGTATATTTCCCGAGTATCGGTTCACATGCCAGACTGATCTTCAGTATCGGTCTTTTCTTGACGTATAGGGAGTATGCGATCGGCAAAGCGGGCAGTACATATATCGCCCACGCGATCGGTCCCCAGTGGAATATTCCATATGTAGTCGCATAATTGATCGCTTCTTCGCTTGCAGGATCCAGATGGAACGGTGGTGCCTGATAATAGTAGACCCACTCGATGACGCCCCAGTACAGGATGCTCGAGCCGATACCCGCACAGAACAGCATGGCCGCCCAGCTGAAAGTGCCGAATTCAGGCTCATCGGATTCCTTACCGAGTGTCACCTGTCCATATTTGCCGAATGCGATATAGAGGACGAAAAAGAATACCGCAAGACCGACTGCCAGATACACCGCCCCAAGTCCCGTGGTCACCCATTCATTCAACTGAAGGATCGTATTCCGGCTCGCTTCAGGGAAAACGATGAGCGGGACGACCACCGACAGCAGGATCAATAGTGACGCAATGAATGTCGGCCAGTCCATCAATCGAAATTTCTTCATATCTTCACCTCGTATAAATTTATTTTCCATTTCAAAAGACTGTCTTATATTAACACAGTGGGAGATATAAGCAAGTTGACAAAAAAAGATGGACCGGGGTCCACCTTCACTCCTTCATGTTATAGCTGTATCTCTTGAAGCGTATCGTCAGCGGCAGGAACACTGCCATATAGATCACCAGCAGCAGCGCACTCAACCCGACCGATATCGATACCGGCCAGCCCATGATCGGGATCAGCAGGAATACCATCATGGCCAGGCCGATGATCGCGATATAATCATAGATGAGCGTCAATGTCGACGGCTCCAGATATTCCCTGCACCTGGGACATCTGATCCGCGTGCGCGGCTTCAGTGCATATCCCAGAAGCTTCTCCTTATACGTCCACTCATGACTGCAATACGGACATTTCCCCAATTCCATCACTCCGCTCATAAACTGTAGACCCATTATAATCGAAAACTTGCATTCAGCCAAACTCCATAAATGTAAGCGCTTGCAAACATCTCAATATTGGAATAAAATGAAGGTACATTAAACAGGGGGTATGCATAATGGTATATGAGTTTCCACATAAAGAGAATGCACAATACAAAATCAAGGAACAGTATGAGAACTTCATCGGCGGGGAATGGGTGCCGCCGGTAAACGGAAAGTATTTCGACAACGAATCTCCGGTCATCGGCAAAGTCGTCTCAAGAGTACCGCGTTCCACAAAGGAGGATATCGATAAGGCGGTCGAAGCTGCCCATAAGGCCCAGGAGGAATGGGGAAAGACCTCCCCGACCGAGAGGAGCAACATCCTGCTCAGGATTGCGGACCGCATCGAGCAGAACCTCGAAGAACTTGCCGTACTTGAAACTTTCGAGAACGGCAAGGCCGTCAGGGAGACGTTGAACGCCGACCTGCCGCTCGTCGTCGACCACTACAGATATTTCGCCGGCGCCATCCGCGCCCAGGAAGGCGGCATATCTCAGCTTGATGAGGACACCGTGGCCTATCACTTCCACGAGCCGCTGGGTGTCGTGGGACAAATCATCCCATGGAACTTCCCGCTTCTGATGGCGACATGGAAGCTTGCACCGGCGCTTGCTGCTGGAAACTCCGTCGTACTCAAACCGGCAGAGCAGACACCATCGACGATCCTGCACCTGATGGAGCTCATCAGCGACATCCTTCCGAAAGGCGTCGTCAATGTGGTGAATGGATTCGGTTCCGAAGCCGGCCAGGCACTTGCGACACATGACAAGATCAACAAGCTCGCCTTCACAGGAGAGACGACTACGGGACGCATCATCATGCAGAACGCCAGCCAGAACATCATTCCGGTCACACTGGAGCTTGGCGGGAAGTCCCCGAACATCTTTGCCAAGGATGTCATGGACGCAGATGATGGATTCCTCGATAAGGCGATTGAAGGCCTCGTGATGTTCGCGCTCAACCAGGGTGAAGTATGTACCTGCCCTTCACGCGCATTGATCCACGAAGATATATTCGACGAATTCATGAAACGCGTCATCGAGCGGGTCGAGCAGATCAAGGTCGGCAACCCGTTCGACGAAAATACCATGATGGGTGCGCAGACTTCCAAGGAACAGAAGGAGAAGATCAGCTCCTATCTTGACATCGGCAGGAAAGAAGGTGCTGAGGTGCTGACAGGCGGCAGCATCAAGAAAGTCGATGGAGAGATCGAAGGCGGCTACTATTTCGAGCCGACCATCTTCAAGGGTGACAATAAGATGCGTATTTTCCAGGAAGAGATTTTCGGACCTGTCCTTGCTGTCGCAACATACAAGGACGATGACGAAGCGATCGCCATTGCCAACGATACGCTGTATGGCCTCGGCGCGGGCGTATGGACCCGCTCCCAGAACAAGGCATACAGGTTCGGGCGTGCCATCCAGGCAGGCCGTGTATGGGTGAACACCTATCACGACTACCCTGCCCACGCTGCATTCGGCGGTTATAAGATGAGCGGCATCGGCCGTGAAAACCACCTGATGATGCTCAGTCATTATCAGCAGACGAAGAATATGCTCGTCAGCTACGGCGAGTCTCCAAAAGGATTCTTCTAAATGGAACAATTGAAGGCCGTTGACGCGACAGAAGCGGCCAGGTCCCTTATACGGGAGCTCAAGGAGGAACACGGAAATCTCATCTTCCACCAATCCGGCGGCTGCTGCGATGGCTCCAGCCCCATGTGCCTGAAGGAAGGCACCATGATCATCGGTGATGCGGATGTGAAGCTCGGGGAAGTCGAAGGCGTCCCCTTCTACATGCATCACCGCCAGTACGAATACTGGAAGCATACACGCCTCACCCTCGATGTCGTCGACGGCATCGGCGGCATGTTCAGTGTGGAGGGACCCCGTGGCGTCCGCTTCCATATACGGAGTGAACCCATCAAATAGGAAAACTCTGTACACTTCACACTGGATCTTATAAATTAGACACTAGCAAAAAGAATCTTATCATTTTGAGCTGATCCCCCGGAAGTTGGACCTGAAATCTAACTTCCGGGGATTACTTTTATGGTCGAATACAATTTATATATGGAATCAAAACTGAAACTGCCATTCATTTTAATTTCTTGATGTCTTTTTCTATAACGATATATAATTTGAGGAAGTAACAATAACAAAAGGCGGTGTTTCATGATGAAAATTGCATTTGTTTCGGATATACATGGAAATGCAACTGCGCTCGAAGCAGTGCTGGCAGACATTGAAAAGAAGAAGGCAGATAAGATTGTAGTAATGGGCGATATTTCCTACCGTGGCCCGGAACCGAAGAAATCACTCGACCTGGTCAGGAATTTGAATACGGCAGTCATAAAGGGCAATGCAGATGAATGGCTCCACCGTGGAATAAAGGATGGAGAAGTTCCGGATCAGGTTTTGGATACCATGAGAGGAGAACGGGAATGGGCGGTCGGCCAGTTATCAGATGAGAATATGGAATATTTAAGAAACCTTCCATCAGAAGTGACTGTTGATCTGACAGATAAGATTAAAGTACATTGCTTCCATGCCACACCGGAAAGTCTCTTTGAGGTTGTCAAACCGACAGAATCAGATAAGGCACTGGAAGAGAAGCTGATGCAGAACCAGGAAGCGGATATCTACTTATATGGTCACATCCATCTTCCATATGTCCGTTATATCAATGGAAAATGTGTGGCTAACTTAGGAAGTGTCGGATTGCCGTTCGATGGTTTGAACCATGCTTCCTACCTTATGGCGGAAGGGGATAAAGAGCAGTTCAATATAGGTATTCAACGTGTACAATACGATGTAGAAAAAGTTAAAAAGCAATTGGAAGAGAAAGATTATCCGAACCTCGGATTTCTGACTGGCGTAATCGAACGCGGTTCGTTGCCACAGTAATGATAGACATCACCAGATTTCCAACTGTGAATGGAAACACACTTAAATAACAAACGCCCACGCTCAAGAGCGTGGGCGTTAACCTATCGTCCTTCCTCATATACACTTGATAATAAGGATTTAAATGACGGATATCAGTCCTTTTTAACAGCAATTATTCATCATCGAACTCGTAGTAATCAGACAGGATGTCCTTGATCTTGATTGCCTCTTCGGACTGGATCAGTTTAATGTTCGATATGACCTTGTCGCATCCTTCGCTCGCAAGATGACTGTTCAATTTCTTGATCAGGTTCATCAGTTCGTCGATGCTGCCTTCAACCGTCGTTTCCATCGGTCCGACGAAATGCGTCAGGCCGCTTTCTTCAATGATTTCAATCGCACCGCCCACATGACTATAGAGATCATTCGACTCCGGATGGTGAGGAAGTAGCTGCACACTCATAATATAGTTCATCATTAAGCCTCCTCTTTTAATTTTTGTTCACTATTATGATATCATTATAAAAAGCGCTTTTAAAGAAACTCGGTGTTTATACAAAAGGAGCAGATGCATGAATCGAAATACGATCAAATGGCTGAACTTCACGCTGACGGTCATTGCACTATTCGCAATATACGTATTCCTGGACGGTATCGTCGACCCATCCATGCACGGTCTGATGATCGTCGGCCTGGTGCTCATCGGCATGGTTTCCCTTGTCCTCGTCCTGAAGCGGGAGAACGGAGAATGACGCCATCATATCAGCAATAAGACCCACCATATGACTATGGTGGGTCTTATTGTGCAGCCGCCGTTAGCCGAGTACACGCCACATGTAGAGCGTGGCGTAGGCACCATAACCACCCCACGTGTCTGTAACCGACTGGATGTATGCCCGGTCCGGCTTCTCCTCGAGGTCATCCGTCATCCGGATCGCATTCTTCAAGCCTGCGTCCCCTACCGGAACGGCATTCCTGAATTTCAGGGTACGCATCAATACCGAATTGGCACTCCATGGTCCTATGCCTTTGAAGCTTGTAAGATGGGCAAGCGCCGTCTCATAGTCCGCCATCCGTTCCAAATGCGCCTTTGAGAGTGTCCCTTCCTCGATGCCCGCGGCACAGCGGTGGATATATTCGGCTTTCCTATAGGACACCTGCATGCTGCGCATCGATTCCGCATCCAGTGACAGGAATTCCCGGGCTTCAGGCATCAGCCAATACCGCTCCCCTTCAAACTCAATATGGTGGCCGAAGTGTTCGATGAGACTCCTTTTCAATGTGAAGGCAAACCGCATGTTGATCTGCTGCCCGAGTACCGACCAGAGCAGCCCCTCCATCATATTTACGGTGCAGTTCATGCGGTAGCCGTGCAGAGTTTCCACAACAGGACTGAGGCGATCGTCCCCACGGGCAAAGCGGTAGAAGGCATCAAGATCATATTCAAGGTCGAACCATTCCGTGACATAGTCCTTGACGAGGGATTCCGGCACTCCTTCATTCATGAGGATGGCCACTTCCACCGAGTTGTCCTCCGGTCCTTCCGAAACCTCAAACAGCACACGCGCCCCCTCAAGCACCACTGCTTTCCTGACGGTGCCCGCCTCTGTCTGGTAAAGGCAGTCATCCTGTTGGTCCATGAAGTCATAGGCCAATCCATAATCGAAAGGCCCGTTCGCCCTGATCATCATTGGCCGCTTCTGCCCCAGACCCGGTCTCCCTGTCTTGGTTCGCCGGAAGGGGAAAACTGGATGCGTATGGACTTCGAAGTATAGGGATCAACGCCATCCATCACATGGAAATGGAGGTGCGGTGTATCGGAGGCGCCGCTGTTGCCGCATTGTGCAATGCGCTCCCCTGTCTCCACCGTATCCCCTGCCTTCACCGTGACCGAATGCTTCCTCAGGTGGGCAAGCAGAGAATATTCATTGTAGCCGTGGGATATGATGATATGGTTGCCTTCAGGTGCCGACATGTTCGGGTAGTGCGGCAGGTTGTCCTCCGCATCATCCACCACCTTCACGACTTCCCCACCTCTTGGGGCAACGATGCTCGAGCCGAATGCATGGTAGGACTCGAGCATCTCCGCGTCCCCTTCGAATGCCGAGCCGTCCACTTTGCGGATGAAGTCATAGGCATACCGCTGATGCTCATATGGATAGTGGTAGTTCAGGAATGCGTCGTTCCCGCCCCAAAGTACAAACCATTCTCCTTCAAAGGGCAGACGGTACGTGTTTATCGTCACTTCCCGGTCGGAAGTGAACTGTTCATAGATGTCGAACTGGATGCCGATGATGTCCCCTGCACTGTCGTAGGCGACGGTGATCATCCTGGCGTCGCCCGTGTCCACCCACTGGTATCTCCTGATCCCCGGCTCAAGCTGGTTCGAATGCTTCAGTTCGAAGCTGCCGGCGTTGCGGCTGAAATCAGCGGCGGCTTCCCGGAATGTCTCCATATCCATCTGGAGCTGGAAATCCTGCACCGTCTGTCTGTATATCTGTTCAAAGTTCCCATTGGAAAAATGGTATCCGAATTCCTCCGGGAATACTCTGTCCTGTGCCATAATGGTCCTCTCCCTTACGGTTTGATGCGTTCTATTATATCTTCCGCCTGCATTTCAATCGAAATCAGATCGTTCAGGCGGTAATCGTCATAATCCTGCATGATGACATTTTCTTCATCGATGCCCATCACCTGGGCGATCTCTGTATCCAATCCATCATCCTGTTGCTTGGTATTGACGAAGACATGATCGGCCTCGTAGCCGTCAAGGTCGTCGATCGAAACCTCCACCGGTCCATCTTCAAGCGCTTCTTCAAGGTCTTCATCCATCTGGAAGCCAAGGACATCATACACCGCTTCCGTGCCGAACGCCGAATGCCTGCCATATATGTAATATGAATCCGGCCCTTCCACGAGTACCAGTGCTTTCCTGTCCGCCGTCAAACCGCCCACTTCACGCTGCAGACGGGTCGTCTCCTCCATCCATTCATCCCCGAGCGTCTCCGCTTCCTCCTGCCTGTTCAGTATCACACCAAGATTATAGAGGTGTGCCAGATACAGCCTGTCCCTGAAGGGGCTGAATGCGGCGGTGCTGTAGTTGATCTGCACAGTCGGAGCGATTTCCTGGTATTCAAAAAGGTGGTCATCCGGAGTGAACGTGATGATCAGGTCGGGATCGAGCGCCTTCAGCGCCTCGATGTCACCATGCTCCAAGTATGCCACATCCTCCTCCAGGACTTCTTCGGCCAGACGCGTATCCCTTACGGCATCGACCACCCCCGCTACATTGCCTCCGAGGAGGCTGGCATTGCCGGCATCTATCGGCCGGAGCAGTACCACGCGCTCCGGTTCGGCCGGTATTTCTATCTCTTCCGTATGCTCCGTCATGATCTGCCGCACTGAGCCATCTTCCGAGACACCGGTTTCCCTGAAGCTGCTGCATGCCGACAGGACGCCAATGAGCAGCACCATCAGTACAAGTCTTGTTTTCATCGATTCATCCTCTTCCTTTGATTCATCCCCATTATACACGAATGGATTTTCCAAAGAAAATGAACCATAACGCAAAAAAATCAGGCATGTGCCTGATTCTTCGTCTTAATATCATACGACCTGCTGGTCATGATGCTGGGTATGGCTGATTGATGCATCAGAATCCAGCCGCAGCCTGCGGGCCCTATGCTTATAGAGGTAATTCAGGAACTTGTCCAGTTTCCCGTCAGAGACGCTCTTCATGCTGATGATGATTTCGTTGCCGATCCATATATGGATGATGTTGCCGACCATCAGCAGATTTTCAGTGGTGATGCCTGTAATCTCCTTGTACTCCACCGGATGATGCTTCACCGTATCCGCTTCCCTTATATTGACGAACAACCTGTGTGTGGTTGGAATGATTGCACCATAGAAGGAATGTTCCCCATCCTTCTCATATTCGATGGTACCGACCAGTTCAGGTCCGATTACCTCATCCTTATACAGTTCCACATCTTCAAGACTCTTCAGTTTCCTATGCATATTCCATCCCCCCTAATCCTTATTATTTCCCTTACCCGCTCCAAAGAAATAATAAACAATTCCCAATTTTGAGAATATGAGACCGAGGATCATGCCGATGATGCCGCCCACCGTGTTCAAGATGACATCGTCGACATTGGATATTCTGCCGATCGGCAGCACATACTGCAGGAACTCTATGAAGATCGAGAACAGGCAGGCGAGCACCGTCGTCAGGAATTCGCTCTTTGTAAAAATGTACAGGAACATACCGAGCGGCACGAACAGGAGGATGTTCATCCCTATCGAATTGATGATTGCATAGTCCGTCGCATACTCGAACGTGTCGATGATGCTGTAGAACGGGATGAACTGGGTCACCTTCTCGGGATTCGAACTCGGCAGCAGCGTGAGCAGCAGAATGCCGATGATCGTCATCATCAGTCCAAGATAGAGGAGGAAATCCATCCGCTTCCTCATGGTGTCGAGCCGATAGCCGGACTTCCTGTGTATGATGAGGGTCATCGCGATGACCAGTATAAATAACAGTATGAACACCGGGATGACCGGCTGAAACGCTTCATATAATTGACGCATGGTAGATTCCTCTTCACTTTATCCAAATTGTTGTTCCGTAAAAATCCGGTACATTGCATGATCTGCCATCAGTTCCTGATGCGTGCCTTCACCGGTGATGTGGCCGTTGTCGAGAAAGAATATCCGGTCGGAATTGATGACCGTCGACAGCCTGTGGGCGATGACGAGCACCGTCCGGCCCTCCATCAGGTCGTCCAGCGCCTCCTGCACGAACCGCTCGGACCTCGAATCGAGGCTTGCCGTCGCCTCATCAAGCATCAGCAACTTCGGGTTCTTCAGGAAGGCACGCGCAATGCCGATGCGCTGGCGCTGGCCGCCTGAGAGCTTGATGCCGCGCTCCCCTACCTCCGTATCGAGCCCCTCTTCAAGGGCGCCGATGAATTCATGCGAATAGGAGCGTCTGACTGCCAGCTCGACGTCCGCCTCCGTATATTCATCGGATGTCAGGCCATAGGTGATGTTGTCACGGATCGTTCCGGAAATGATGGCACTCTCCTGGGCCACATAGCCGATGTGCCGCCGCAGCAGGGAAAGCGGGATATCCCGTATGTCGATGCCATCCACCATGATCCGGCCGGCATCAATATCATAATACCGCTCGATCAATGCGAATATGGTCGACTTTCCGCTGCCGCTCGGGCCGACGAATGCAACCTTTTCACTGTTCCGTGCTGTGAAATCGACGTGATGCAGCACTTTATTTTCAGGGTCATAGCCGAATGAGACATCCTCAAACTCAAGCACATTGAAATCAAGCGGCTGGTCGAATGCCGTAGCCCCGCCCTGCTCCTCCTCTTTGCCGAGGATCAGTATGAGGCGTTCCGTGGCGCCGAGCGCCTTGTTGTATTCCGTAAAGAACATGGCGAACATCGTCATCGGCATGATGATCTGGAACAGGTAGAGCAGAAAGGCCACCATCGTGCCGATCGTAAGCGTCCCCTCCGAAACCCTGAGTCCACCGTACGCGATGATCAGTATGATGACAAACATCATGACGGTGCTCATGATCGGTGATAGGAAGGCGTTGATCGCCGCCTCCTTCATTCCATATCCGTAGAGGGTGCGTATCCCCTGCCTGCCCTTCTGCCGTTCGAATGCCTCCCCATTGAAAGACTTCACGAGACGCATCTCGCTGAGCGTCTCCTGGATGAGGCCGGTGAATGCTGCGGTCTCATCCTGCAGCGCCCGCGAAATCCGGCTCATCCGCCTGCCGAGCGGGAGGATGATGACGATCGAGACCGGCACCGCGATGAACATGATCAGCGACATGCGCCAGTCGAGGATGAACAGGATCACCACCGCCCCGATGACGGAGACGATTCCGCTGATCAGCTGCGGGAAGTGTCGGGTGATCAGGTCTTTGATGATGGCGGTGTCATTGACCACCCGGCTGACCGATTCACCGCTCTTCGTCTGATCGAAGTATCCGATCGGCAGCCTCAGGAACTTGTCCCATACGTTCTCCCTCAACTTCAGTATGATCGTCTGGCCGATCTTCGCCAGTATGTAGTAGGCGATCCCGTCCAGGACGGCGCTGAGCACAAATACCATGATGATCAGCGCAATAAGTCCTGTCGAGAACACTTCAGGACTGTAGCCGTCTATGAAACTCTGCGTCAAAAGCGGAACGATCAGCGAACCGATCGTCCCCACCAGGGTCAGTATGATGCCCGTCGCAAACAATCCGCGATTCAGTTCCGTCCGCTTCAGCAGACCCATGAAATCATTGAACGATGCTTTTTCGTCCCTCTTGCCTTTATCCATCCAACCGCACCCCCATTTGCTCTACAGTATATATTATCCTGCAATAATGCTCTATGGTAAAATAAAATCATAATGACTAAGGAGGATACACCTATGACACTGGAACTGAACGGCCTCTCCAAAAGCTTCAACGGACAGGTTGCAGTAGACGACATCAATCTTAAAGTTCCTGCAGGCAGCATGTACGGATTCCTTGGAGGCAACGGGGCCGGAAAAACGACGACATTCCGTATGATCCTCGGCCTGCTTCAGCCTTCATCAGGCAGCATCACCTACAACGACAGAAAAATCGACTATAACGTTACGAATGAAATCGGATACCTTCCCGAAGAACGGGGGCTGCACCCGAAACTGAAGGTCGATGAGCAGATCCGCTATCTCGGGCAGCTGAAGGGCATGTCGAAGCGTGACATCGATACGAAGCTCACCGAGTGGCTCGAGCGGTTTGAAGTGCCGGAGAACCGGAGCAAGCGCATAGAAAAACTTTCCAAGGGGAACCAGCAGAAGATCCAGCTGATCGCCTCGATCATCCATGATCCGAAATTGATTATACTCGATGAACCATTCAGCGGACTCGACCCGGTCAATGTGGAAATCCTTAAGACCGCGGTCAAGGAACTGAACCGGCGGGGGGCGACCATCATCTTCAGTACGCACCGCATGGAGCATGTCGAGGAGCTGTGCGAATCATTGTGCATCCTGAATAAGGGGAAACAGGTGGTCAGCGGCAATATCGACCAGATCAAAAGCGACTTCGGGCAGAAGGAGATCATCATCGAAGGCGACCATGACGTCGAATTCCTGCGCAACATGCCCGGCGTCCTCGACATGAAGCAGATACGCAGGAAAAGCATCCTCAAGATCGAGGATGAAAAGTATGCAGAGCCGATCTTCAATGAAATCGTCAAGCTCGGCTACTTCAAGAGATTCCAAGTCAACGAGCCATCCATCAATGACATATTCATTTCGAAGGTGGGACATGAACTATGAGTAAATTCCTCGCAACCTTTTCACAGACCTATCTGTCCAAAGTACGCGCCAAATCATTCATGATCAGTACCGCAATCATCGTCCTGCTGATCTTCGTCGGGGCGAACTTCGACAAGATCATCAATATTTTCGATTCGTCCGAAGAAATCACCACACTCAATATCGAAAGCGACGATGCGTTCTACGCCCAGTTCGAGGCGGTGATGGAACCGATCGAGCCGGACTTCGACATCGCCCAAAATGATGGGGACGCCGGCGCCAATGAAGCGCTGCTACGGGTCGATGGAACAGAACCGCTCGCTGTGACGCTTGAAGCCGACCAGGAGATCCCCGGCAGCCAGATGAACGACATCGAGATGGCTCTCGGCCAGGTGCAGAGGATGATGACCATCCAGTCACTGAACCTGACTCAGGCGGATGCGGAGCGGCTCAATGCATCACCGGACATCACCTATGATATTGCCGGACAGGACGAAGGAGATGGAGAAGCTTCAGAAAGTGCAGCTGAAGGCGGTGAAATGCCAGACATCAATCCGCTGAATACGGTCGTCTTCTATGTAACGGTCATCGTCATGTTCTTCATCATCATCAACTATGCGAGCCAAATCGGTACTGAAGTGGCCATGGAGAAGACCTCAAGAGTCATCGAGATGATCGTCTCGAGCGTGGCACCGGTCACGCACCTGCTTGCAAAGATCAGCGCGATGATTTCAGTCAGCCTGACGCAGCTTGCCATCTTCATCATTGCAATCCTCATTGCGATACAGCTCTTCGATTTCAGTGAAATCATCAGCGATTTCGGCCTTGAGACAAATGACCAGACGGTCACCATGATCATCTACTCGGTCATCTTCCTGATCCTCGGGCTCATCCTCTACTTGTCGATCGCGGCGATGCTCGGTTCATTCATCAGCCGGATGGAGGACCTGCAGCAGGCACTGCTGCCGGTGACCATGTTCTCGCTCATCGGTTTCTACATTGCCATCTTCAACATCTGGGGCAGCGCGGACAGTCTCCTGGTCAGAATATCCAGCTACTTCCCGCTCTTCACCCCATTCGTCATGCCGCTCCGTGCGATGCATGAGGAAACGGGACAGGCACCGCTCCTGATCGGCGTCGCCATACTACTCGTATCGATCATACTGGCCATACTTCTTGCAGCAAGCATCTACCGCAACAGTGTGCTGTCGACATCGAACGGCATCTTCAAGAACTTGAAACGTATAAAGAAGGAATAGCAGCGTCATTCAAAAGGCATGTCCCCCGGGGGGACATGCCTTTTTTTACCATTTCATATGCTTGAGCTTTTCCTTCAGCTGCTCCCTCGCTTCAGGGCGGATGGGCCAGCCGGAAATTTCCTCCAGCAGTGCCTCCCGGTTTCCGAAGCCTTTCACGAAACCGTTCAGACGGGCTGCGAAAATGGAATCCGTCAGTATTGACGGTTCAGGGGCCATACACTCAAGCTGGTTGAGCGCACCCGGATAGCGCTTCAAATAGTATTTTTGATGGCGTTCTTCCGCCAGGGTGAACCCTTCAAACGGTGCGATCTCGGTTTCAATGGAGAAGCCAAGTTCAGCCTCCATCTCACCTTTGATCCTCTCCACTGCCGCTTCCTGCTTTTCATCATGGAAACGCAGCAATGAGATGTATTGCCTTCCCCTGTAGGCGTCCCGGTTCGGATAATGGCTGCGCCAGAAATGGCGCAGGGTCTCCTCATAGGAAATGATGGACGGATCGAAGTCCACTTCGATCGTTTCGGTATGATCCCCCATCTCCTTGTATGTTGGATTTTCCGTCGTTCCACCCGCGTAGCCGGTACGTGTCCGGAGGACGCCGGCCAGTGCACCGAAACGTGCATCCGGGCCCCAGAAGCACCCCATGCCGAAGGTTGCGGTTTCACAAGGCAATGATGCGAGACCCGCTTCCAACTCCGGTAGCTGATGGTGCTGATGGTTTTGTACAGTCATCCTTAAACCCTCGTTTCGGGATCTGGTCATCCCTCTCTCAGTGCCTTCCTGTCGGCGATTACGGTCACATCATGATGCCGCTGCAGTATGGATGCCGGAAGCGACTCATCCACTTCCCCTTCCATCATTGCGGTGATGGCATCCGCCTTCTCTTCACCGGAAGCCATCATGATGATGGATTTCGCATTCATGATGGTACTGAGCCCCATCGAGATGGCCTGCTTCGGCACTTCATCGACCGTATCGAAGAATCTAGCATTGTCATTCACAGTCGTTTCCGTCAGATCGACGACATGTGTCTCCGAGTCGAAGGCAGTCCCCGGCTCATTGAATGCGATATGTCCATTCCGGCCGATGCCGAGAATCTGGAGATCGACACCCCCGAGTTCTGCAATCAGCTGTTCATACTCCGCCACTTCCGCGTCCAAGTCTTCCGCCGCACCATTCGGCAGGAACGTATGATTTTCCGGAATGTCGATCCGGTCGAAGAATATCCTGTTCATATATTGGTGGTAGCTCTGCGGGTGGTCTGCGTCAAGTCCGACGTACTCATCGAGGTTGACTGTATAGACATGCGAGAGGTCCACCTTGTTCTTGTTCAGCATATCCACCAGGTAGTCGTACATCTTCTCCGGTGTCGACCCTGTGGCAAGTCCGAGCACCACACGCTCGGACGCCGTAATCTTGTCGAAGACGGTACGTGCCGCCTGCATGCTCATTTCATCATAATTTTCTACATGTACCAATTTCATTGTCTTTCTCCTTCTCTGAACATTCTTGTCATATATTGCCCAATATGATGCCCACTGCTTTGTTTATGTCATCCTGGGACCAGCTCGAAACATTGAGCTCCATCCCGATTTCGTGATGGGCAGGCACATGGATGAAGCCGGCCGGGGTGGATTTTCCCGACTGCCTTATATGATTCAGTGATGAATACATCAGATTGTTGCAGAGGTACGTCCCTGCAGAGTTCGAAATCCTTGCTGGGATATGGTTCGCCTTCAAAGCCTTCTCCAGACGCTTGACCGGCAGCGTCGAGAAGAGCCCATCCGGCCCTGCCTCATCTATCTTCTCACCATCCGGGGTGAAGCCTTCGTTGTCCGTCCGCCCATCGATGCAGTTGATGGCGATGCGTTCGATATCTATCGTATGCCTGCCGCCTGCAAGTCCGAGATTGACCACAACATCCGGATTCAAAGCATCGATGTCCGATGTGATCAGTTCGTTGATCTGGTCGAATGCAACCGGGTAGACCCGGCCAGTGATCCGGTAGTCCCCGATGACCTCTCCGTCGAACATTTTCACAGCAGCTGCAGTCGGATTCTCCCTGAACTGCAGAAAGGGTTCGAACCCCGTCAACAGCAATGTCTTCATGCAATCATCCTTTCAAGAATCATATGTCATTACACTATACCAGATTATAATAAAAGCTCCCATCCAAACGATGGGAGCAGAATATTATTCCAATTCCTTCAAATACGGGAAGCTGCTCGGATACTGGAAGTAGCCATCCAGCTCATCATTGATGCCTGCAAGCAACACAGAATGATAGATCGGCACAAGCGGGGACTCGTCGATGATGATCTGCTGCGCTTCAGCATACTGCTGCATGCGTGCCGCCTCATCCGTCTCCGTCCGCGCCGCATCCAGCAGCTGGTCCACTTCATCATTCGAATACCGTGTCCGGTTCCCTGGTGCGCCATGGTTGTCGGAATGGAACATCGGATAGAGCCCGTAGTCCGCATCAAGCGTCACCGTGCCCCAGCTGCCCATGAACATGTCATGCTGGCCATTGGCGGTATATTCCTGATAGGCACCGGATTCCATCTGACGGATTTCAAGCGTGATGCCGAGGTCGGAGAGCTCTTCCTGAATGAACGTTGCGATATCGGCAGTCGTCCGGTCACGCACGATGATTTCAGCCGTAAACCCATCGCCATAGCCGTTCTCCTCAAGCAGTGCCTGTGCGGCTTCCTTATCGTACTCGATTGGATCGAGATCGTCACTGTAGCCCTTCACTGTCGGGTTCAGGGGTGTCTCTGCCACAGCCGGTATGCCTTCCAGCATCTCGTTGATGATGGCCTCCTTGTCGATCGACATCGCAATCGCCTGCCTTACCACCGGGTCGTCGAATGGTTCCTTTTCAAGGTTGAAGCCGAGATACGACATGCTTGCGCTCTCATGCTGCTCGACCCGTGTACCGTCGGCACCGTCGATCTGTGCCACGTCACTCGGATTCACCGGATAGATGAGGTCCGCGTCGCCTGTCGAGAGTTCCGCAATACGCGTACCGTCTTCAGGCACCGCCTTGAAGGTGACGGAAGACGGATTTGCCGGTTCGCCCCAGTAGTCCTCGTTGCGGCTCAATGTGATGTGGTCGCCCTCCTCGATCTCCTCGAACTTGAAGAAGCCCGTTCCTACCGGATTGGCATTGACTTCAGTCAGCGGATCTCCACCTGATTCCATACCTTCATAGTCGCTGTCGATGACTTCCTTACTGATCATATGGCCACCCGGATGAGCCAGGTGCGCAGGCAGTGCTGCAAACGGCCCTTTCGTATGTATATTCACAGTGTAGTCATCCACCACTTCCACTTCATCGATTTCTGTAAACAGGAATTCAAGCGGTGCCCCGACTTCCGGGTCACGCACACGATCCAGATTCGCCTTGACCACTTCAGCATTGAACGGACTGCCGTCGTGGAATGTCACATCTTCACGCAGTTTGAATTCCCACGTCGTATCATCCAGCTGCTCGTAGGATTCCGCCAGTCCCGGTTCGAGTTCCAGGTCCTGGTTCAGTTTCACCAGCGTTTCGTATATGTTGATCATTACATACAGCGAATAGCCATCATTCGCCGCATGGGGATCCAGTGAATTCGGCAATGCCTGCAGGCTGAAGGCAACGTCCTCACCTGACGGTTCAGAACCGCCCGCTTCCTCAGTCTCCTCTTCCACGTTGCTGTCGTCCGCACATCCCGCCAATGCCAGTATACATACGAATAAAAATAAATATAATTTCTTCATATTCCACTCTCCCTTCATTTACTTATTATACCTATATTAACACTCGGAAATAAAGGGCAAATAAAGCGGAACCCCCGCCAACCGGCTGAAATTCCGCTGAAAATGCAAATATACTATTTTTCCTTGAAGTCTTCATTCTTGATATCCATAACGAACATGTGCCCTGGATTGTGGGTGATCATGATGGAAGGCCTGGCATTGAGTGCCGCATTCTGCGGCGTGACTCCGCATGCCCAGAACACCGGCTCTTCATCAGAATAGATATCGATCGGCTCACCGTATTCCGGTGCATTGATGTCACGGATGCCGATTTCAGACGGCTCCCCGTGATGCACCGGGCGGCCGTGCATGTCCGGAAACTGTGCAGTCACATCGGAAGCCTTTTCAACCAGCTCCCTTTTGAACGGCCGCATGGATACGACAAGTTCCCCGCTGAAGATGCCGGCGGGTTCTGTCGGGATGTTCGTCCTGTACATGGCGACGTTCTTCTGCTCCTTGATGTGCTTCACTTCAAGCCCCGCTTCAAGCAGCGCCTGTTCGAATGTGAAGCTGCAGCCGATGAGGAAGGTCACGAAATCATCCTGCCAGTACTCTGTGATATCTGTAACCGTCTCCTTCAACTCCCCGTCCCTGTATATGTTGTACTTCGGCACATCGGTACGGATGTCGGAGCCTTCGGCATAGCTGCTTTCCACCCTGCCATCCTCCATCACCTCGATGATGGGGACGGCCTTCCTGTTCCGCATCGCATAGAGCAGAAAATCGAATGCATAGGATTTAGGCAGAATGACGATGTTGGCCTGCACATTGTCCCCGGCGGCCCCGGATGTCGTCCTGTCGAATGTTCCATTCCTTATCTTTTCACGCAGTGCTTTTGCTTCCATGAACATTCCTCCTTACTGGGTCCAGAGGTCCTGCAGACCCTGCAGCGACATGAATCCGGCAATCAGTGTGATGATGACGGCGACGATGCCGAAGATGATCATCCACATGGGGTGCTTGTAGTCGCCGACGATCTTTCTGTTCCTCGAGGCGATGAGCACCGCGCCCAGCGTCAGCGGCAGGATGAGTCCGTTGAAGGCCCCTGCAAGGATCAGCAGCACGACCGGACGGCCGACGAATGTAAAGATGACGGTGGAAATGACGATGAATGAAATGATGACGATATTGTTGTAGTCATCGAATACACGGTGCAGCGACCTCAGGAATGAGGCGCTCGTGTAGGCGGATCCGATGACCGATGACAGTGCGGCTGCAACGAGTACGACACCGAATATCTGCATGCCGATGTCGCCGAGCGCAATCTGGAAGACGGACGCCGGTGGATTCTCAGGGTTCAATGCAACCCCTCCGGAAACCACACCGAGCACGGCAAGGAAGAGCAGCGTACGCATGACGCCTGTCGTGAGGATCCCGAGGTTTGCCGCCGTACTGACGAACCCGAGGTTCTCCTTGCCGGTCACGCCAGCCTCGATCAGACGGTGGGCACCGGCGAATGTGATGTATCCGCCGACCGTACCGCCGACGAGCGTCACCACCGGCAGGAAGAGCGTCATCGGCTCCTCCGGCATGACTGCCCGATAGGCTGCTTCACCGTATGGCGGGTTGGACCGTATCATGACGAATGCCGTAATGGCGATCATGAGCACACCGAGGATCTGGATGATGACATCCATCACCGCCCGGCCGTTTTTCAGCAGGAAGACGATGATGGCGATGATGCCGGCCAGTGCTGCGCCGATTCTCGGGTCCCAGCCGAAGATCGCATTGAACCCGAGGCCCGCGCCGGCGACGTTGCCGATGTTGAAGGCGAAACCGCCGAGGACGATCAGGAAGGCGATCAGATACCCGAGTCCCGGGAAGACCTGGTTCGCGACATCCTGCCCCCTTTTGCCGGAGACGCTCAGTATGCGCCAGATGTTCAGCTGGGCGCCGATGTCGATGATGATGGAAGCAAGGATTGCGAATGCGAAGCTTGCCAGGAACTGTTCCGTAAATACGCTGGTCTGCGTCAGGAATGCCGGTCCGATGGATGATGTCGCCATCAGGAATATCGCACCGAACAGCAGACGCCGCTGCACACCGGTCATTTTTGGTTTATTGTCCATATTCCCAAGTCCCCTCTACATTGTTTGGATGGTGATATCTTCTTTTCCAAGTGCACTTCTGATTTCCTTGACGAATTCCAGGGCTTTCGGTCCATCCCCATGGACGCATATGCTGTCGGCTTTTATATCGATGTCACGACCGTTGATGCTCTCGACCTTTCCTTCCTTTACCATGCGGACGACGCGGTCGACAGCCTGCTTCGTATCCGTCACCATGGCGCCCTCCTTCTTCCGGCTGACGAGCGTCCCGTCATCCTCATAGGCGCGGTCGGCGAACACTTCGTGGCGCACTTCAAGCCCCGCCTCTTCCCCGGCACGCACGAGATTCTGGTTGGACAGCCCCATGAGTTTGAGTTCCGGATTATAGTCCTTGACCGCTTCTGCGATCGTCCGGGCCAGTTCCGCATCCTTGAATGTGGCATTATACAGTGCACCGTGCGGTTTGACGTGGTTCATCAGGACACCTTCGACACGGCAGAATCCGTCGAGTGCACCGAGCTGATAGAACATCATGCTCCTGACTTCAGCCATGGACATGTCCATATACCGTCTGCCGAATCCCATGAGGTCCGGGAATCCAGGATGGGCGCCGACGCCCGTCGAACCGCTCTCCCTGATCATCTGGACCGTCTCGAGCATGACCGACGGGTCGGCCGCGTGGAAGCCGCAGGCGACATTCGCTGAGGAAATCAATGGGATGATCTCCTCGTCATTGCCGATCGTATAGTTGCCGTAGCTCTCCCCGAGGTCCGCATTCAAATCTACTGTATACATGGTCATTCCCCTTCCTGTCCGATAATGTCATTGTGCAGAAGAAACTTGATCTCCACATCATTTTTCCGGTAGTTCGGATGGTTCATCAAATAGTGCTGGAAGTCGAGGTTCGTGTGGATCGGTCCGATCACCGTCTCATCCAGCACATGCGTCATCTTCCGTATTGCAGCCTCCCGTGATTCCGCATGGACGATGACCTTTCCGATCATCGAGTCGTAGTGCGGCGGGATCATATAGCCCGGATAGACATGGGAATCGAGGCGCACACCCTGCCCCATGCCGAAATGCAGCGTCTCGATCGTGCCCGGGGCGGGCATGAAGTGCTCTGCGGGATTTTCCGCATTGATCCGGCACTCGATCGCGAAGCCATTGATCGAGATGTCGTCCTGCGTCAGTTCAAGTGGCTGCCCCTGCGCCACTTCAAGCTGCAGCCTTACGATGTCCACGCCGGTGATTTCTTCAGATACGGTGTGCTCCACTTGGATACGCGTATTCATTTCGATGAAATAGAAGGCATCCTCCTCTTCGACATACAGGTACTCGACCGTTCCGGCGCCCCGGTAGTTGAGTTTGGCAACGGCTTCAGCCGTCCGTTCCGTGATGTCTATTCTTGATGCCTCATCCAGTATGGCTGCCGGCGCTTCTTCGATCAGCTTCTGGTTGTTCCGCTGGATCGAGCAGTCCCGCTCGTAGAGATGGACAGCATGCCCCTGGCCGTCCCCGACCACCTGCACCTCGATATGCCGGGCCTTCTCTATGAACTTTTCGATGTAGATCCGGTCGTCGCCGAAGGCATTCTTCGCTTCCTTCTTCGCTTCCTTGTAGGCTTTCTCAAGCTGATCCGGCTCATGGACGAAGCGCATGCCCTTGCCGCCTCCGCCCGAGACCGCCTTGATGACGAGCGGATAGCCGACCGTCTCGGCAACGGAACCGACTTCATCGAAACTTTCGATGACACCGTCACTTCCGGGGATGACCGGTACGCCGGCATCCTTCATCGTCTGGCGGGCCTCCGCCTTGTCGCCCATCCTGGAAATCGTTTCTGAAGTGGGACCGATGAAGATGACGCCGATCTCCTCAAGACGTTCGGCAAAAGTCGCCGACTCCGAGAGGAAGCCATATCCGGGGTGCACCGCATCTGCCCCGCTCACTTCAATTGCGGCAATGATCCGGTCGATATCCAGATAGCTCTCGGTGCTCTTCGCCGGACCGATGCATATCGCTTCATCCGCAAGCGCGACATGCAGACTGTCCCGGTCTGCAGTGGAATGGATGGCGACACTCGGGATGCCCATTTCCTTGAGCGACCGGATGACACGGACGGCAATTTCTCCACGGTTTGCTACGAGAACCTTTTCCACGCTAGTCCTCCTTCGGCCGCAGAATGAAGAGCGGCTGGTCATATTCGACGCTCTCTCCATTTCCGACAAGAATTTCTTCAACGGTACCCGATACATCCGCTTTGACATCATTGAATACCTTCATTGCTTCGATGACTCCGAGCGTATCCCCTTCCGACACATCGTCGCCGACGGATACGAACATCTCATCGCTGTTCTCTTCCTTCTCGATGAAGAACGTGCCGACCTGTCCGGCTTTGACCGTATGTCCGGATGATGCTTCACCAGCAGCCTCGGACTTTGGTGCAGCCTGCTGTCCGGCAGGAGGCGCATCAGCCACATTCGCCTCCAGATGGATCTTGAAATCCCCATCCTTTACGGTCAGGACCTTCAGATCCTCTTCCTTCAGTAATTTTGCATATGCTTTCACTTCTTCTATATCCAACCCGATCACCTCTCCATTATTCTTTTCAGCTTGCCTGCTGTCGGTCTGACATGCGACCTGAAATCATTGTTCATTTCAAGGTAGCCGCCGTCCCTTATCTTTTCCATTTCATCCCGGTAGAGCCTCGCCGCCGCCTCCACCGATATTTCTTCGAACTTCACCGCGTCCCCCGGCTGCTTCTGGACCAGCTTGGGGATGTCGACGCGTGCCACGGTGGCGATGCGTGCATAACCGCCTGCCGTCTGCCTGTCGTTCAACAGCACGATCGGCATGCCGCCTTTCGGCACCTGTACGCTGCCGAGCTGTGTGGGCTCGGACAGGACGTCATGTCCACCTTCAGCAACCAGTTCCGGTCCGTCGAGGCGGTAGCCCATCCGATCACAGTCCTTCGTCAGCGTATAGCCTTCACCAAACAGCTTCTGCCGCATCTCTTCGCTGAAGCGGTCATACTGCTGGCCGGGGATGACCCGGACCGCCTCCGTCTCTTCAATTGCGCTGATTCTGAATGGTCGCGGCGCAGCGGCCGCATCCCCGGTACCGATGACATCTCCCGCCTCGAGCGTACGCCCATGATAGCCGCCGATGCCGCTTCTGACATGTGTCGAGGCACTGCCGAGCACGGGCTCCACCTTGAAGCCTCCGGCCGCTGCGAGATATGTACGCGACCCATCTTCGGCAGCCCCGAACTCGATCAGGCTCCCCTTGAATACTGGAATCGGCACACCTGTGGAGAATTCCTCCCCATCGACCTTGAGTGCCATATCGGCACCGGCCGCCGCAATGACCGTGTCCTTCATCACTTCAAAAGATGCCCCCTGCAAGGTCATTTCGAGACCAGGCGCATTCTCATCATTACCGAGCAGCTGATTGGCCAGCATGAATGCACGGTAGTCCATCGCACCGGCTGGGGAGAACCCCTCCGCCTGGTGGCCGTAGCGTCCAAGGTCCTGGACCGTCGTGTAGAGTCCCGGATTCTTCACTTTGAGCACCATCATCCGCCCCCTTTCACTTCATATTTGACTTCGTATTCACCGGAGGCGATTTCTTCCTCAATACGTTTGTATTCATCCTCATCGATCGGACGGTAGATGATGCGGTCGCCCGCTGCGTAGAGAATCGTCTCCTCACGGCCGGGATCGAACAGGGGGACCGGCGTGCGTCCCAAAAGATGCCATCCGCCCGGGGATTCGAACGGATACATGCCCGTCTGCCTGCCGCCGATGCCGACCGAACCGGCTGGTATGCGAACCCTTGGTGTTTCCAGCCGCGCCTTATGTAATTTCTCATCCAGTCCACCGAGATAAGGAAAGCCCGGCATGAAACCGAGCATATATACGAGGTATTCCTTGTCTGCATGCATGTCGATGACTTCCTGTTCCGACAGCCCGTTCTCCTCGAAGTTTCCGATGTCCGGCCCGTACTCCCCGCCGTAGCAGACGGGGATTTCGATGACCCTGTATTCGATTTCCTCCTCGAGGAGTGCCGCCTCATCGATGCTTTCCATCATTGCCTCAAGCGTCCCGGCATCCGTCCTGAAAATATCAAAATAGATGATGAGGCTCGTGTATGACAGGACGATCTCATCGATGCCCTCGATGTCCATCCCTTCTATATGATGGCGCAGCGCCACAAGCTTCCTGTTGATCTTCTCATCTATTTCATCCCCCATATAGATGGTCAGTGCATTTTCCGCAAACTGCCTGATCTCCATTTTTTCACCCTCCTCTGAATATTCCCACTTTTATTATAAATGGTGATGGTATATTATCAAAGGACAAATAGGAGAAAAGGAGAATGAGCGATGACAAATGACTTCCTCGACAAGATGAAAGCTGAAACACTGGAGAGCGATTCCAGCCGCCGCCTCCACGCACGCATACTCGAAATTTCCGAAGTCGGACGCACGGAGAATCAGGGTTCAAAAAGGATGGGGTACTCGGAAGACGAACTCGCGGCAAAGAACAAGGTGGCAGGCTGGATGGAGGAGATCGGCATGCGTGTACGCACCGACGGTGCCGGAAATGTATTCGGAAGATATGAGGGGAAGGATGATTCCAGAGTCTTCATGGCCGGATCCCATATCGATTCCGTCCCCGACGGCGGCCACTTCGACGGTGCTGCAGGCGTCATCACGGCACTCGAAATCGCAACGCTGTGGCATGAGGCAGGATACAGGCCGAAATATTCCTACGAAGTCGTCATCTTCTCGGATGAGGAAGGCAGCCGCTTCGGCAGCGGATTGACAGGAAGCCGTGCATTCATGGGCATGCTCACTGAAGAGGAGATCAATAAGTACCGCGACCCTGACGGTCAGACGATCGATGATGTCCTAAGTGCCATCGGCTCGGACAGGGAGCAGTTCATGAAGGCGGAAGGCCCCGATCATCCGATTGAAATCTATGCCGAAGTGCACATCGAACAGGCAAAGCAGCTCGAGCAGAAGGATTTGCCCGTCGGCATCGTAAGCGGCATCGCCGGTGCCACACGGACGAACGTCACCTTCCGCGGGGAAGCGGGGCATGCCGGCAGCACCCCGATGACCGAGCGCAAGGACGCCCTCGTCAAGGCATCTGAATTCATCAGCACCCTGCCGGAAGTCGCCAAGGGCATCAGCCAAGAAGCCGTCGCCACCGTCGGCAAGATGGATGTGAAACCCGGCGGCGTCAATGTCATACCGGGTGAAGTGAACCTCGTCGTCGATGCCAGGGATATCGATGAGGACAATCAGGCCAGGCTGATTGAAGCCGTTGCGAGACACGCTGAAGATACGGTCAAAGACAGTCCGGTCAATGTTGAAGTCGACCTCACGACACGCGTCCTGCCGATCCCGGTCGATCCGGAAGTCATCTCCAAAATGGAGAAATCATTCAAAAGGCAGGACCTGCTTCCGGTCCACCTGCCGAGCGGTGCGGGGCACGATGCCATGAGCATCGGTACCGAGTTCCCGATCACCATGCTTTTCGTAAAGAGCATCAGGGGCATCAGCCACAACCCGGAAGAGTTCACCCATATCGAAGACCTGAACAAAAGCGTCCAAGTACTGAAGGACTTTTTCGAAAACTATTAGAAGACGACAAAGACCGCCTGCCAATGCATGCGGTCTTTACTATTGCCATCTATTCAGATTCTAGCACGCCTCGCAGGACACGATTGGTCAGGTTCGGCACCACTTCGAGCGAATAGGTCATCTCCATGCGTTCAAGCCGCTTGTGTCCATCTTCGCCATACGGGCCGATGTTGACCACGGGGATGTTCAGGTCGGCCACATCCTGGTAGTCGACATACAGCTTCTTTCCCCATGACGGGGTATTCGCGACCATATCATCGATTTCCGACATATCGTCGCTCATCGCCACAAAACTCATATCGGATATGTGCGGAAAGAAGTTTTTCGCCACGATCGGATGGCCATACTCCGGCTGCACCGCTTCGATTGCATCATCCAGTGCATCGAGCAGCCGGCGCTCGTTCTCCCACTCACCCGTCAGGGCCACCCTCGGGGAATAGAGGGAGGAGTAGAAGACGATGATCGCCGGTCGCTTGTCCGGCATGAACTTCCATGCCTCCTCGACGACGCGGGCCGCAAGCATGCGTGAATCGAGGCTTTCATCCTCCTCAAGCGCGTCCTTGAAGTCCTTCATATGCTGTACATAATCTTCACCATGCGCCTCCTTGAGCAGCGTATCCATTTCATCATACGTATAGACCCTCGGTTCCCAGGTGACCTCCCGTCCCGGACGACCGCTCACCGCTTCGTATTTCCGGTAGCGTGTACGGAATGTTTCAATCGCATTCCGGAAGGCCGTTTCCGCCTGTGCCTTCAGCAGCTCGAGCACCTTCTCCGGCGACCAGGAATGAACGAAGAAGTTGTAGTACACATAGGATGCCAGCGCCGTCTGCACGGTATATGACGGCTTCAGATCCGTCTGCTTGAGTGAGACCGGCGGCAGGGTCGCCTCTCCGAGCGCCACATCGCACAGTTCCGGGTTATAGCTGATCTGCCGAGTCAGTTCTGCTGCGATGAAGTTCGGGTCGAGCCCGTCGAATGCCGAGCCGACATGCGTCTCCTCCCCTGTGATGAAGAAGGATGGAAGCAGTTTGCCGACCGTCCCCTTGTATATGTAGCGGTTCTCGTCCCCCTCGTGGGCTGGTGCGACGAAATCGCTGTTGATGGCGGCGACGTACTCGAACCCCTCCTCCGACTGCCAGCGCTTCAATGTCTTCAGGGCAGACAAGATGCCGTGCGAACCATCCTCCTCGTCACATTCGGCGATGAAGACGATGTTGCCATCGAGTTGTTCCGGATTTGAGGCATAGTGGGTAAGCAGGTAGAGGTTGCTCGCCACCCCGCTCTTCATATCCAGCACACCCCGGCCGAAAAGCCAGTCATCCGACTCGAGCTGGGCCTGCACCGTCTCCGGCAGCCCCTCGCCCTTAAGATGCGCCATCCATTCATCGGGTCGGAATGCCAACTCCTGCTGCGCGCCGAAGTCCTCCACACCGACCGTATCCATGTGCCCCATCAGCACGACTGTACGGCGGCTGTTCCCTTTAGTCCCCCTGACATGCGCCATGACATTGTACCGCTTCCGCTCATCATTGACCGTCGGCTCCATGACGAGCTGTGACGGGTGCGCCTCAAAATACGGATGGGCCGCAAGCATCCCGTGGATGGATGCAGCAACCACCCGCTCCCCGTCCGTATTGACTTCGCTCCGTATACCGACGAGCCGCTTCGTGATCGCCAGCAGCTCCTCCCGGCAGTCGAGCCTCTCATTACCCTCTTCCATAAATATGCCTCCTTCTATGTATCGCTCCGCCTTTCATTTTCATAACACAATTATAGCAATCCCCCTCCACCGCCGCACCAGTAAAATATTTCATCGATTCCAAATCCCAGCCCGCTTCCATGTGATTTCCCCCCTCCATTCGGGTAGACTGGAGGATAGAGGTGAAACGCATGTCAATGATACGAATAAAAGGCGCCAATCAGAACAATCTGAAGAATGTGAGCGTCGACATACCAAAGCATAAACTGACTGTATTTACAGGACGGTCGGGTTCGGGCAAGTCATCCCTTGTGTTCAATACGCTCGCCGCGGAATCGGAACGTCTGCTCAATGAAACATACTCAAGCTACATCCAGAACCAGATGACACACTATGAGAAGCCCGATGTGGATCAGATAGAGAACCTCCCCGTCGCCATGATCATCAACCAGAAGCGGCTCGGCGGGAACTCGCGTTCCACGGTCGGAACCATTTCCGATATATACTCTTCGGTAAGACTCCTATGGTCGCGCATCGGAGAACCATTCGTCGGCTACTCCAACATCTTCTCCTTCAATAATCCGGGCGGCATGTGTGAAGAGTGCCAGGGGCTCGGCTATGTGGAGGACATCGATCTTGAGGAACTGCTCGACTTCGACCGGTCGCTCAATGAGGATGCGATCAAGTTCCCTTCATTCAGACCGGACAGCTGGCGCGGGAAACGCTACCTGTACACGGGGCTCTTCGATAATGACAAGAAGCTCAGGGACTATACGAAGGAGGAGATGGACACCTTCCTCTACACGAAGCCGACGAAGCTGAAGGATCCCCCGGACAACTGGCCGCGGACGGCGAAGTTCGAAGGCCTCATCCACCGCTTCAGGCGTTCATTCCTGTTGAACGACAACTTCGAGAAGAAGCGTTTCCTGGCCGATGTGGAACGTGTCGTCACGAGCCGCAAATGTCCGGAATGCGAAGGGAAGCGGCTCAACAGGAAGGTGCTCTCATGCAAGATCGACGGCCTCGACATTGCAGACTTCACCGCCCTCTCCATCGAGGAGGCGATTCCGTTCCTGAAGAAGCTGGATGATCCGAAGTCGGAATACATCATCCGTCCGCTGCTTGCACAGATGGAATCTCTCGCCTATGTCGGACTCAACTACCTGACATTGGACCGGGAGACGCCATCGCTCTCGGGCGGGGAATCACAGCGCATCAAGCTGATCCGCCACCTGAACAGTCCACTGTCGGATCTTGTCTACATCATCGACGAACCGAGTGTCGGGCTGCACCCGGAGGATATCGAGAAGATCAACACCATCATGCGCTCGATACGCGATAAGGGCAACACCGTCCTCGTCGTCGAACACGATCCGGATGTCGTCCGGATCGCCGACCACGTCATCGATATCGGACCCGGTGCAGGCCAGCATGGCGGCGAAATCATATTCACCGGCTCATACGAGGAGCTGATGGCTTCAAGCACGCCGACCGCAACCGCCCTCGGCAGGACGCATGGACTGAAGGCACATCCCAGGGAACCGGAAGGCTTCATCAGCCTCGAACACATCACGAAGAACAACCTCGAGGATGTGTCGGTCGACATACCGAAAAATGTCATGTCGGTCATCACCGGTGTCGCAGGCTCCGGCAAGAGTACGCTCATCAAGGCCGGCTTCAAAAAGGATCCGGAGGCGGTATTCATCGACCAGAAGCCGGTCCATGCCTCCAACCGGTCGAACCTGTTGACCTATATGGACCTCTTCGACGACATCCGGACATTCTTCAGCCAGCAGACGGGGCTCAGGAAGGGCATGTTCAGCTACAATTCAGAAGGCGCCTGTCCCGAATGCGGCGGCAAGGGGATACTCAAGACCGAACTTGCCTTCATGCCGGACTTCTCACAAGTCTGTGAAGTCTGTGGGGGGACGCGGTACAAACCCGAAGTCCTCGAGGCGAAAGTTGATGGCTACTCCATCGCGGACATCCTCGCACTGACCGTCGAGGAGGCGCTCGAGATATTCACGACGAACACGCACGTCATCAGCCGCCTTAAGAATATCCAGGACACCGGCCTGCACTACATGACCCTCGGCCAGTCCCTCGATACGCTCTCGGGCGGTGAAATACAGCGTGTGAAACTGAGCCGCCACCTCGACAGTGACGCCAGCGGCAAGGTCTTCGTCTTCGACGAACCGACGACCGGCCTCCATGAGGATGATATCCCGACCCTGCTCGACTGCTTCAGCCAGCTCATCGAACAGGGCAACACCGTCATCCTGATCGAGCACAACCTGACCATGATGACCCATGCCGACTGGATCATCGATGTCGGGCCTGGCGCCGGCATGCGCGGCGGGAACATCCTCTACAGCGGAGCACCTGAAGGTCTTCTTGATGTAGAAGGATCGGTCACCGCCAGGCACATCAGACGGTATATAGAATAGGAATGACCCGAAACCAAAAAAAGCATCCGACGTGTATGTCGGATGCTTTTTCACGTATTCATCTATCCTGCCTGTTTGACACTGAGCACGGTGATCGTCACAAGGATGATCGCCATGCCGAGGATCTGTATGATCGCGAGCTGATCGCCGAGCAGCAGCACACCAAAGAGCGACGCCGTCACCGGCTCCACCATGGCGACCATTGAAGCGGTCGTCGGTGCCGTCCGGCGCACACCGATCACATAGATGATGAAGGAGACGCCGGCGCCCACCGCACCGAGCAGCAGGAACCACCACACGTCAGGTGAAGTCAGGACACTGAGCGCCTCACCGAGGTCGATAATCCAGACCAGGATAAGACAGAATGCGAAGAAGGCGACGGTCAGCACCGTCTGCGGGCTGCCGATTGCGGAAGCATTCTTGAACCCGAAGATGAAGAGGGCATACGACAGTCCCGCGGCAAGTCCGGCCGCAATGCCGAATATACCGGTCGAAATGGACTCGGGATCATAGGCGCCCGTGAGCAGGACGATCCCGATGATGACCGAAACGACGCAGCCCCACTTGAACCATGTCGATTGTTCTATCCTGAAGAGGAATGAAATCAGCAGGACGAAGATCGGTGCCGTATACATCAGTGTCGCCGCAACAGCTACACTCGATTCCTGGATGGCGAGGAAATAGAATGTGAAGTTCTCTGCGACGCCGATGCCCCCGAGCACCGACCAGAGGTGGAAACGCGGCGTGGTGATCCAGTTCTGTTTAAAGTGCATGATGAACCATACGAAGAAGAATATGAACCCGACCGCTCCGCGGTAGAATGAGATTACAAGGGGATCCCAATCCTTCTCCATCCATATATCCGCAATCCCCCCGCTGATGCCCCAGAACATGGCCGCCAGCATGACGAGCACGATGCCAGTGTATTTCATAATTGCGTCCTTCTGCCTAATAATCACCAACCTGCAGTGTCAAATAGTCTGTGTTATCGCGTACCCGTAATTCAACCGTTCTACACTTATGAATTGAAGGTTCGAGGATACAGGGAGGCAGCACGCAAAAAAAGGATGCCCTTAAGGCACCCCGTCATTTTATGAGAAAGAAACTTCCACTTCACCCAATCCTTCAAATGTCGCCTTGAACCGGTCCCCCGGCACGACGTCTACAGCCTTCGTCAGCGCGCCAGCCAGGACGACCTCCCCGGCTTTCAGTGAAATGCCGTACTGATGGAGGGCTTTTGACAGCCACACCACCGCTTCAAGCGGATTGCCAAGAACAGCAGAACCCAGTCCTTCATCCAGTTTTTCACCATTCTTGTATACCGTCATCTCCACCGACGGGAGGTCGATATCGTTCAGTGCCACATGATCCCGGCCCAGGACCGCCCCCGCTGATGAGCCGTTGTCTGCAACAGTGTCTTCGAACTTGATCTTCCAGTCGCGGATGCGGCTGTCGATGATTTCGGCAGCTGGAATCACATAGTCGATCGCATCTCTAACGCTTTCCGCTGTGGCATCCGCGCCATCAATGTCCTTTTTCAGCACGAATGCTATTTCAAATTCCACCCTCGGGGCAATGAAACGGCCTGCCTCGACAGGCACATCACTTTCGAAGATCATGTCATCCAGCAGGTGGCCATAGTCGGGGCGATCGACGCCAAGCATCTCCTGCATGGCCCTGCTCGTCAAACCGATCTTCTTGCCCACTACATCCACCCCGTCGGCCAACCTTCTTTCGACATATTGGAGCTGGATCCGGTAGGCCTCTTCCGCCGTGATGTCCGGGTATGTTTCCGTAAGCGGGGCAATCGGCTTCAACTGCCTTTCCGCTTCATATATTTCTTCGCTGAACAACCTCGTAACCGCCATTGATGTATGCCTCCTATTGTGCCATCAATTGGTAGAGGGAATGGGATGCAACCCTTCCCTCCCAGGTGATGGAGATTTCCTTCAAATCGATTTCATCCATCAGGCACTGCCTTGTGAATGTAATCTTCTGCGCTGCTCTGTCCACATGGATCTGCGAAGGATGACGCCGTGCTCCCGTATCGATGACGACATCATAGATGCCATCCGGCGGCAGCATATAGTACGGCTTCAGTGAAAGATATCCCTGTGATACTTCAGCACATGTCCGGTATTTCCGGCCCATCAGCTGTTGGACATCGGATATCCTCCCCTCCAGTATCGCACTTCTGATGCGGGTCGAGCTGATCTTCTCCCCTTCAAATGAAACCTGTTCGACCCGGGTGGCGGCAATCCCCCCGCCGGAGTCCGCTTCAAGGCTGTCAATCGTCCCCTGTCCTTTGAAGCCGTAGGAGAAATCATAGCCCGCCACCGCATGTATCGTATTAAAGCGGCTCAGATAGGACTCGACATAGTCTTCTTTCAGAAGGGAGGCGAACGCTTTCGTGAATTTCACGATATAGAAGCGGTCGACCCCGAGGGCCTCGAGTGCGCGGGCCTTCTCCTCAAGCGGCATCAGATAGTCCACCTGGACCCGCCCGCCTGAGAGCACCGTTTTCGGATGCGGGAAGAAACTCATCACATCGAGCATGGCACCTTCCCTCCGTGCAATGTTGCGCGCAGTCCGGATGACCTTCTGATGGCCCATGTGTACGCCATCAAAGAACCCCAATGCAATGACATTCCTTCTGGAGCAATCCTGCCATTCACTAATATTCCCATCATTCAAATGTATGATTTCCATCCGGCCCACCTCCCTCCAATGGTATTGGGCTGCCTCTATTTATTTGACGGCTTCTTCAATTGCTTCCAGTTTCCGGTATTTGCCGCAGTTGAAGATCAGCGGGTCACCCTCCTCAAGTACAAGGTCATTCACTTTCCCGATGAAGAGGACGTGATCTCCTTCCGTATGCTCATTGTATACTTCACACGAGAGCTGGCATAATGCGCCTTCAACCACCGGTGTGTCCCCCAGCCGGCCGAAGTCGAACTTGTCTTCGAATTTCTTCTGCCCGGCGAACCGCATGGATTCCTCCTGCTGCTCGCAGGAGAGTACATTCACTGAGAACTTGCCGCTCTGGCGGATCCGCTCCAGCATCTTCGCATGGTTTCCGATGGAGATGACGATCAGCTTCGGGTCGAGTGAGACGGACATGAACGCATTGGCGGTCATGCCGTACACCTCACCGTCCACTTCTGCAGCAATCACGTTGACTCCCGTGGCGAACTTCCCCATGGCATTCCTGAACTGGCGATCTTCCATTGCTGTCACCCTTCCTTATACTTTTTTTGGACTCTTCAAAGGCTCCCCGGCCGAGATCGTCGTCAAATCTTCCGGTTTCATGCCGGACTGCTCACCCCAGAATGTGAATCCGGCTGCCATTTCATCCGCCTTCCATTCGATCGGCTCCCAATCCGGCTCGAAGATCAGATATCCATTCGAGAACAGTTCCAGCCGCACGCCGCTGCCCGGGTCCACCACATAGATGTACATCGCCTGTGAAATGCCGTGTTTGCCGGGGCCTACGAATGATATGCCCTGATCGGCCAGGATGTCCGCCGCCCTGAGAATATCCTGTGCATTGTCGGACCAATAGGACAGATGATGGATTTCGTGCGATGATTTGATGTCCGGACGTCCCATCACCGCAATATCGTGGACGAGGTTCGTCACGCTGAGCCATCCCGCACCGAGATTCCCATCAGGAGTCTTCAAATATTCACGCATCTTGAATCCAAGCTTCTCCTGCAGGAAATCCGTGATGACTGACGCATCCGTGTTCGTTCCGATATTGACGTGGTCGATCCGTCGTGGTGAAATCCCCTTGCGCCAAGCCTTGTATGGCTGGTTCTTCAGGATGGACTTGTGCTTCGGATCCGCTGCAGCCGGCTTCTCCATATCGAAATAGATTTCAAAGTTATGCCCTGAAGGAAGCTGGAAGCGGATGGCGTCCCCCTGGCCCGTTTCCGTGCCCGCCTTCACTTCCTCCACTTCCACATCCGCTTCCCGGAGTAGATTGGCGAAGTTCCCGATGTCTTCCCGCCTCTTTGCTTTCCATGCGATATGATCCACACGCGCCTCAGGCCCTTCTTTGATGGACAGCGTATGATGGTCGAAATCCCCCCAGGCACGCAAGTAGTGCACACCATCGACAGTCTCGGTCTTCTCCAGTCCCACTACCTCCTCGAAGAACCACAACGACTTCTCAAGGTCTGTCGTTTCAAGTGCCACATGTCCAAGCTTCGCAATCTCAGGTAAAATTTCATATCTCACATTTTCCATATTGTCATCCCCTTTGTCTTCTTTTTATCCCATCGCCATGGACTGGACACCGAATAACGATTTTCCGTAATTGTCGATGCCATCTTCATAAAGTGACGTGACATGGGTGCTGATCGCCATCAGGTCCCTCAGGATCATCTCGAGCGGCTGTCCTTTTGCCAGTGCACTCGCCCCGAGTGTCGCCACGGCACGATTCGCTATATCAAGGCAATTTTTGATGATGTGTACACGGATGCCGTTGTATTCGGCAGGATCATATTGACCCTGGTCACTCTCCAGCATCTCGATATATTCCTTCATCAGACCCTTCGCAGATTTCAGTTTGAGCGTCATCTCCGCTGCGACACGCTGGCTCTTCGGGGACTCCCCTTCATTGGTCCCGTCAAAGCGCTGCCGTTTCTTCGTCCGTGCGATGAATTCCTCTATTGCACGTTCCGCCGCCCCGATCGCCATCGCCGGGAACCCGACATAGAAGGCCGGGAAGAAGGAAACATTATAATAGAGGTAGTCCTCATCAATTTGAGGCTTGTACGGCTTCCGGTTCATCATCATCTCATTGAAGGAGATGACCATATCATCCGGTACGAAAAGGTCTTTTGCAGCCACGCTGTTGCTTCCGGAACCGCGCAGACCGAGCGAATCCCAGTTTTCGATGACTTCAAGGTCGGATACGCGCATGCAGAGCCCGATGCGGTCCGGCACTTCCGCCCCTTCTGCATAGTAGGTCGCACCGACTGAAATCCATTCGGAGTAGTTGACGCCGCTCACGAAATTCCACCTGCCATTGAGTATGAAGCCGCCCTCCACCTTCTCGACCTTGCCCATAGGGGCAAAGATGTCGGCGAGGAGGCCGCCGTCATCATAGATTTCATCCATCCGGTGCTTCGGCAGGAATGCAACCCAGGAATTGTGCAGCGCGTAGAAGTATGTCAGCCAGGCAGCGGACAGGTTATGGTAGCCGACTGTTCTGACGATATCCGCGAAAGTGTTGAAATCAATCTGCGGGAAGCCATATTCCTTCGGCATGATCAGCCGGTTGAGTCCGCCTTCGACGATGGCGTCTGCGACATTCTGCGAAACCGTCGCATTATCATCGGCTTCAACCGCCTCCTGCTCCGCGATGATGCCCACCCTTTTGGCACTTTCCATCAATTCGTTGTAGAGCTTTTCATCTGATAATTGAGCTTTCATTGTTCCGCCCCCTTAAAGGCTATTTTGATAGCGCTTTCACTTTTTCCGATAAAAATTGATCTACCAGTTCCAAGAATCTTTCAGCCTTCTCGATCTGCGCCCAGTGGCCGCACTGCTTCAATATGACCAGTTCAGCATTCGGGATATGCTTCATCAGGTCCAGACTCGCCTCGACCGGTACGAACTGATCCTCGTATCCATGGATCATCAATGTCTGCTGCTTGATGCGGCGCAGTGCACTTGGCGGAATCAGAAGTTCCATCGGATCTTTCGGGAAGAGTGTCGGATAAAGTTCCTCCATGCCTGAACGCATCAGATTCTCATATCTTGTCTGTACGATGGCTTCAAGATCATCGCCGAGTACACTCTCATCGTATACGAACCATTTGATCAGGTTGCGCAGCGATTCAATCGATGGATCATTGAAGAATCCCTTCATCCTTATGATTTCAGGTGTCGGACCCGGCGTCTTGCCGCCCCCGCTGCCCATAAGTATCAATTTATCGAACTTAGATTCATCGTACATGATGGCATGCATTGAAATGACTCCGCCCATTGAGTTGCCGACCAGGTGGGCCTTTTCGATATTATGGTGCTCCATGATCCTGAGGACCTGTTTGACGCGCAGTGTCGTCCATTCCCAGAATGTCAGGTTTGTATTTTCGGGTACTTCAGTATTGCCGAACCCTACGAAGTCCGGTGCAAATACCTGGTACTTCTCCCCCATGACCTCCAGCACCTTATTCCAGTTGGACAGACCGTTCGCTCCCGGGCCGGACCCGTGCAGGAAGAAGACCGCCTCGTCATTTGCTTCTCCACCATGGGCATATACCGTATTGAATCCCTCTGTCTGTAAATTCTTTACTTCGAATGTTGCCATTTTTTATATCCCCCTTTGTTTTGTTGCTACATCTTCATGATAAGGGATGTATAATATATTTATAATATCGCTTTTTATTGAAAAGGAATGAATTTTCTGAATAATTTATTGAAAATTCAAATAACGTTGTATATTATTGACATTATCAATATATGGGAGGTCTGTTCATGCCCTTGTTCGAATCCGGAAGAATGAAAACCAATGATCTTGTAGTAACCTCAGGTACATTCGGTCTGATGCGGAAAGTACTGATGGAAAATCTCGGCCAGGAGAAGGCGAAGCGGTTCCTGCTGCGTTTCGGCAAAGATCTTGGTGAGGAGAAGGCGAATGAATTGCTCGGCGGCCCATATGACCTGGAAGGGATGGTGGGTGAGATTCCGAGGATTCACATCGGTCTTGGTCATATATCAAACCTCTCACGCGAAGGCGAGCTCTTCTACAAGGATAACGTCCTGAAATTCAGCAACCTGCACGGTATATGGCACGATTCCTTCGAAGTGGATATGCAGCTTGAGAGTTTCGGCATGTCCGATGAATGTTCCTGCTACATATTGAGTGGATTCGCAAGTGGAATGATGACGAAGCTCGGCAGGGAGGATATTTTCGTCAAGGAGATGACCTGCCGAGCACGGGGTGATGCCCACTGCACATACGAAGTGAAGACGCGGAGCGAGTGGGAAAGCATTGAAGGGGGCCCCCTCGCCATCTTCGACGAACAGAAGATCGTGGACGAACTTGAGATGACATACGACCAGCTGCTCGAGAAGAGCGAGGTGCTGGATAAGGTCTCTGATTTCCACAGCCGCATCACCGAAAGTGTGGCAAAAGAAAACGACGTCTCTGAACTTGCGAAGATTTCCTCTGAGGTCCTTGACGTCACCACACTCATCACCGACGCCGGCGGAAGCATCGTAACGAAGAAGGGAGATATGCCATCCACCGACACCACACTGTTGGGGGACAAAATATTGGATCCGACCGCCACTGTCATACGCGATTTTGAAAGCGGTTCCATTATGGCGGCGCCGATCCTTCTGAATGGCCGTACTGAAGGCTATTGCTGCTTCCTTTATACGAACGGGAAGGAAGTCCCCCGCAATGATCACATGTACCTCGAGCGACTGGCGGTGGCGGCGAGCCTGTGCTTCCTGAACGAGAAGGTGAAGTTCGAGACGACCGAGCGGATGAAGATCAACTTCCTCGACAGGATGCTCTACAGCCAGTTCGAAAACAATTCCGAACTGGCCCTGCATGCAAGCTATATCCAGCCGAAGGTCATGCCGCCCTTCCAGATCATTTCGCTCAAGCCCATACCGGTTACCGACAATGAAATGCTGACGGATCATTATCAGATCCTGATCAACATCGCAAAACTGTTGAAGCTCCATGATGTCCACGGCCTCCTGACGCAGAAGGATGATGATATACTCATCTTCCTCTATGCCTTGAAGAAGGAAACCCATACCATGGACACCCTCTCCCAGGCCATGAAAAGCATAACTCAGGATTTTCCCCACCTCACCTTCAAAGCCGGGGTCAGCCGGGAATTCGATGCACTGGACCAGTTTTCCGCCAAGGTCAAGGAAGCCGGCCAGGCTGCAAACTTCCCGACCGAAGCAGCCATTGTACACCATGCGGATCTCGGCATATTGAGCACCCTGCTGGAGAATATCGACCCTGAAGTCATCGCAGGTGTCGCACAGCAGGAACTGGGGACCCTGCTGGAGCCGGGGGAGAAGAACAAGGAATTGCTTTATACACTCTATGTCTTCCTCAAGAACAACCAGAGACTCGAAAAGACCATGAATGACCTGTCCCTGTCCATCGGCGGGGTCAAATACCGCATCGGCAAGATTGAAAAGATGCTTGAGAAGGACTTTAAAGATGCAGCCACAACCGCCCATCTTCTGTTGATGATGGAGACGTTGATCCTCATGGGACGCTTATCCTTCAAATGAAAAACACCGTTGGACTCCTGTCAGGGAGTCCAACGGTGTTCATTTTTCTACATGGTTTGGTTGATTGAAGACACCCGCTTATGGATGAAGGCGAAAGCAAGTAGCACGACGGTGCATCCCAGGAGCCAGATCGCAATCATCATCAGCCCGATGCCAATCCATGCGTTATTGAATGATGCGATGATCGAGCCGATGAGTGTGAATGCCGCAAGTGCCGCACTGACGATGGACGGCAGATATGTCCTGCCCTCCGTATGCATATAAAGGGTGGCAAGCCCGAACATCAGGAGATAAAGGATGGTCAGGGTCGCTGTATTGACCATCCGGTCCACCACCGCCCCAGGCTGAAAGCCGCCTTCTGAATCCGGGAGGTCCATAGCGAGCAGCACCACTTCCTCACCGTCATGGTCTGCCGTCATCAATTCATAGGATGCCGGCGCACCAGGCCAGTTCGGCTGTGCCAGAAAGGCAATCCTATCTTCGTCATGGAAGAACGCCGGTGAGGTGACGGATGCACCATAATCCGTCAGCTGCCTCGTTTCACCACCTCCCATATCCATGAGGAAAAGTTCGTAGATGTACGTCCCGCCACCTTCCGGATTCGTCATTGTCGTATAGGCTGCCGAGCTCCCATCCGGAGAGAGCGTGACATTAAATGCCTCGCCCGGGAGTGGATCTCCCTCAAACGGCGTTTCTGCTCCGGTTTCAATATCATATGTCCGCAGCGCTGCACCCCGCATGTCGTCTATAAAATGAAGTGTACTGCCATCCTCTGATATATTGAGGCTATTCATATCCACGGCGTCCTTATCGGTCAGCTGCTCATGATCAGTACCATCAGCACTGACCCGATGAATATCCATTCCATTCTCAGCCTCGCCTTCCCGCGCCAGCAGATCTTCTGCCGGCATGGCGATATAATAGAATGTTTCACCATCAGGCGACATGACTGCTTCAAATACATGCATGTCGGGGTCAGTCAGCTCCAGCGGATCCGCATCCGGCTCAGGTAAGTAGCGCAGCGTCTGGATTCGATCCTCGACGGTGGCGATGTAGAAAAGTCCTTCCCCATCAGGTGTGAACGTCGGATGACTGTGATTTTCCGCTTCGGGAGATGTGAGTTGCGTTGTACTGCCATCCTCCAAATTCCCGACATGAAGCGACTCCCTGCCCTGTTCAAAATAGGAAAATGCCAACTGTTCGTCATCCGGGGAGACGCCGATGGCTTCCCCGAAGCCCGTGTGATGGCGGGTTGGGTCGTTGTCACTCAACATACTGTAGGCAACTGATGCAGCGAACAGTATGGCCACTGCACCGATCAGCACCAACAGCGTCTTTTTCCTGCTGATAGTATCCCCTCCGTCAAATGTTGTCGTCTATCTCATACCGGTTGCCAAGAATAAAGAAGCATCCGTGTTCATGAATATCTTCTTGCCATGATGGAATGACTATTCTAATACTCATAGCCTCCGAGTCATAACCCTTTCGTAGTTCGCGGCATCGGTATCGCCCTCGGTACTGATGAACAGGACATTTGAAGTGTCATCCAGTCCGAGCCGTTGGCTTTCCTCCTGATATTCTTCTTCCGTCATCAATCGGTGGAATGCACCGAACGGTACGGCACCGGATTCACCGGAAACGATGCTTTGATCGTCACCCTCAGGTCTTCCAAGCAGCCGCATGCCCCTGGCGCTCGTCTCATCCCCGCAGCTGATGAAGGCATCGGCCGAGGCTTTCAGTATCTCCCAGCCCTGAATGCTTGGTTCGCCGCATGCGAGGCCGGCCATCATCGTATCAAGGGCGCCTGTCACCCGCTGTGGGTCTCCGGAAGGGTTCTGGATCGAGCGTTGGAAGCAATCGGCCTGGTCCGGCTCCACGACGACGATCGTTGGACCTTCTCCACCAGTCAGGTTGAAGAGCGCCGCTGCCATAGCACCGGCGAATGAACCGACACCAGCCTGCAGGAACACATGTGTGATGCCATGGAAATCATTCTTTCCAAGCTGTGACTGCACTTCCGTGATGATTGTCGTATAGCCTTTCATGATCGAGAGCGGAATCTCTTCATACCCTGGCCACGCCGTATCCTGGACCAGTACCCAGCCGTGCTCCTCTGCCAGTGCGGCCACCCGTTCCACCGTGTCGTCGTAGTTCAGGTTCATGATCTCCGCTTCTGCTCCAAGCTCCCGTATCGCTTCCAGACGGGAAGCTTCCGATCCTTCCGGCATGAACACCTTCGCCTGCTGGCCGAGCAGTGATGCGGCCCACGCAAGCCCCTTGCCGTGGTTGCCGTCCGTCGCCGTCGCAAATGTGACTGGTGGGCGGTTTTCAAGTGCAGAGAGGAGCCCATCAAAACCATCAAACTCTATCCTCTCATGATTCCTGAAGTATTCAGCCACCGCATAGATGCCCCCGAGCCCTTTGAAGGCGTTCAGCCCGAACCGCTTCGACTCGTCCTTCACAAATATATTCCCGACACCCATGCTTTCTGCAAGATTGTCCAAATGAACCAGCGGCGTCTCATCATAACCCGGCACGCTCTCATGAAACATCTTCACCGCTTCCAGCCGTTCCGGATCGAAGTGTTCAAGGAGCGCCGATTCAATCCTTTTCTTCCTGAAGCCATTCCATGCCAAATCCATAATCATCCCTCCCCCTTTTCCTCAATGATAACAGAAAAAAGGACCGGGTTTTCACCCGGTCCGATCATTACCATCAGTACATGTCGATCGTATTCTCTTTAAGGTTCCATACGGTCATCTCACACTGTACTGCCCCACGCGCCTTCAGTTCGATATTCCTTTCATCTACTTCAGGGAAGAAGCGGGATGAGCACACTTCCTCCCCGCCATTGACGAAGATCTCCACCGAGGAGCGGTCAAGGAATATGCGGAGGTTCACAAGTTGTTCCAGCTGGAAGGCACGCTGCTCTCGCCCTTCTCCCGAAAACTTCCTTCTTTCGATGATGAAGCGTTGGCCATCGTAGATGACCCTCACATCATTCCTCAGAACCATCTCAAATCCATCCGTGATGTCATTCTTGAAGTCCATACTGATTTCACTGAGCGGTTCGATTCCGGCATGAAATGAGGTCTCGGGATTAAGCATGACCGCATGACTCACCCTCTCATCCCGCAGCTCGCGCAGTTCCGGTGCAGGGGTCTGAATCACCCTGTCCCCTTTCATTTCGAGCACCCGCGGAATCGTCAGCCCATGGATCCAATTCTTCCCGATGGTCGGCTGATCCTGTTCATCATCATCCGTGATGCCCATCCAGGCAATCAGGATGTGTCTGCCCGCTTCATCAATGAATGTCTGCGGAGCGTAGAAGTCGAAGCCCCGGTCAAGCTCTTTAAAATCACCGTGGCTGTAGGTGTACATGGATGAATCGAAGGCTCCGGTGAAGTATCCGGCCTGAAAGAGGTTATGGTACTTGTCCCCATCCGCTTCAAGCCCCTGTGGGCAGACGATGAGGATATCCCTTCCATCCAGTTCAAACAGATCCGGACACTCCCACATGTAGCCGAAGTCGCCGAGCCCGTTGATGTTGCTGCCGGCGATCGGTCCGATGAAATCCCAGTCCACCAGGTTTTCAGAAGCCGCGATGACAGCTTCACCGTGCCCTTGTTCATTCTGTGCACCGAGGATCATCAGCCATTGCCCATCCGTTTTCCACACTTTCGGATCCCGAAAATGCGGGGTGTACCCGTCAGGCAGATGGAGCACAGGACCCTTTTTCTCGAAATGGATGCCGTCCTCCGACACAGCAAGGCACTGGTAGGTCGACCGTCTGTCCTCATCATCCTTCACATTGCCCGTGTAGAAGAGGTACATCTTCCCGTCATGCTCGATGGCACTTCCGGAATAGCATCCATTCTTGTCATACCACGCATCCGGCACGAGTGCCGCAGGCTCCAGTGTCCAGTTGATGAGGTCCCTTGATGTGTAATGGCCCCAGGCCTTCTTTCCATGTGTCGTTTCAAACGGATTCCACTGGAAGAAGACGTGGTAGGTGCCATTGAACTGTATCAGACCATTCGGATCGTTCAGCAGCCCGACAGGCGGCATCAGATGATAATCGAGCCGATAAGGATCCATCTCAAGGTTCTGTACATTATCGCTGATCTCGGCATCTATATGTGTCTGGTAGTCACTTTTCTGGTCCATTCCAAAACTCCTTCTACTCTTCAGTGATTTCTTCCGCCTTCTTATCGGAATAGCCGAACAGCCATGTCAACGTGAAGGCCACGCCGATTGCCACAACATTGACGAGGATGTACATGAAGATGTTTTCATTCAGATAGAGCAGCGTTCCCGGGATGACGGTGATCGCCATGCCTGTTCCCGCCAACCCTGAGATGGAGGCTACGAACCCGCCGGCAGCACCGCCGATGAGTCCCATGACGAATGGCCAGATGTAGCGCAGGTTCACACCGAATATGGCCGGTTCCGTGATGCCGAGGAATGCTGAAAATGACGACGGCAGCGCAAGCGCCTTGAGCTTCTTCGACTTCGTCTTCAGGCCGACGGCGAGTGTCGCCCCACCCTGTGCAGCAACGGAAGCTGTGATGATCGCATTGTACGGGTTGACGCCAAGCTCATCGAGCAGCTGGATTTCAAGCAGGTTGAAGATATGGTGCACGCCGGTGATGACGATGATCTGGTTCAGACCACCGATCAGTATGCCGCTGATTCCGAAAGGCCAGGCGAGTACGGCGAGCGTCACATCCAGGATGACCCCTTCCAGCGCGTGGAAGACCGGACCGATCAGGAAGAGCGCCAGCGTGATCATGATGAGCAGTGTCAGGAACGGCGTGACGATCAGGTCCAGCGACTCCGGTGTCCTGTTACGTATGAAGCGTTCCACTTTGGCCCCGATGATGCCGGCGATGAAGGCCGGCAGTACGGATGCCTGATAACCGACGACCGGGATGAAACCGGCGAACATGATCGGCTCGACACCGCCGCCTGCAACATCCCATGCATTTGGCAGGGATGGACTGACGAGCATCAGACCAAGCACAAGTCCGATGATCGGCGTCCCGCCGAACACGCGGAATGTGGACCATGCCACAAGTGCCGGCAGGAAGATGAAGGCGGTATCCGTCAGTATTTCAGTAAACAGGATGAAGTTGTCCGAGATGTCATCGGCCGTCATGCCGAACAGGGCGAGTATCTCCTCCTGCAGGACGAGTCCGCGCAGACCCATGAAAAGACCGGTGGCAACGAGGACCGGGATGATCGGCACGAATACATCACCGAATGAACGGATGGCACGCTGGACGACATTGCCCTTCTTGGCGCCCTCCTTCTTCGCTTGCGACTTCGTCGTGCCTTCGAATCCGGATTTGACCATTTCATCATGGATCCGGTTGACCGTGCCCGTACCGAGGATGACCTGGTACTGTCCGGAATTGTAGAAGGCCCCCTTCACCTTGTCGATGTTCTCGACCGCCTCCTGGTCGATCTTGCTTCTGTCCTCTATGATCAGTCGCAGTCGTGTAGCGCAATGGGCGACGGAAGAGATGTTCTCCTCTCCGCCTACAGCTTCAATGATCTCTTTGGCGATTCTGCTGTTATCCGACATTTCAACACTCCTTTTTTCTGAATTATATGAATTAGGGAATCGATTCCACATTTGTGGAAGAAAAAATGAAAGGCGCATGATTACGCTTTCATTCTTACTATATACTATCGCGCTCAACCAACTTAAAGTCAAGCACTTTTTTATCTGGAATCTTCTTTTTTCCCTGCAGCAGCTGCATCATCATGCGCGCCGCTTCACTTCCTGCCTGCTCATGTTCGTATTCGATCGTCGTCAGCGCAGGTTCGATGAAGCGTGATGTTTCGGAAGACCCGATGCCGACGACCGCGATATCCCCGGGAATATCATAGCCGTGGCGTCTGATGCATCTCCACGCCCCGAGCCCCATCCGGTCGGTTGCGGCAAACACCGCGTCCACCTTTTCAGGTGCTTCCAGCATCCGTGCCATCGCTTCATATCCGGAGTCTATGGAAAAGTCCCCGGTCTCCACCCAGGCATCCGGCACTTCAATGCCGTGGTGGGCCATCCTCTCCAGGTACCCAGCCTTCCTCTGTACACCAACTGAATGGTCTGCTTCGTCCACACCTATGTAGCCGATCGACCGGCGTCCCTTTTCGATCAGCAGTTCCGTCATACGATGTGCTGCCGCATGATCATCGAAGATGACCGACGGCACACCTGTCATCTCCTGGCCGACTACGACCACGGGCACTTTGGACGCCTTGATTTCATCCACCAGTGTCTGATCCACATTCGTCGCGATGAGGATGATGCCATCCACCTGCCGGTTCTGCAGCAGGCGAAGATGTTCAATCTCCTTCTGCTGGTCGAGATCCGTCGTCGTCAACAGGATCTGGTATCCCACGTCTTCGAATACACTGTTCATCCCATTAACCGTCCGGGAAGAAGTATCCGTGCTGATCTTGGGCAGTATCACCCCGATGATCTTCGTCTCCTTCGTCCGTAGCGATTTCGCATGCTGGCTCGGAACATAGCCCGTCTCCTCGATGACATCCATCACCCGTCTGCGGGCCTTCTCGCTGACGTATCCTGTATTGTTGATTACACGGGATACCGTAGTCCGAGAGACACCCGCCATTTCCGCTATATCGTTGATGGTTATCATCAGATTTCACCCGCACCTTCATCATGTATTGCTTTTTCTTTAACCGACTATACCAAATTAACTGCATCCGGGAAATATAATCTGGAGCTGTTCCTTAGATTCTTTTCCTACTCCAGCGACTCCAATATAGTTCTCATCTTCCTGCGTGCATCCGCCCCTTCGGGAATCGGATACTGAGGGAAGACATGGTTCATCATCGGATATTCGTAGTATTCGTGGTCCACACCGGCTGCCTTGAGCATGCCGGCGAACTTCCGTGTATCGGGGAGGCAGATCTCACGTTCCCCGACGAACATGTACAGTTTTGGCAGGCCTTCGATCGGCCCGTTGATCGGGGAGACCCGGTAATGGGCGGGGTCATGGTTGCCTGCCCAGATTCCCCCGATGACCTTCAGATTCTCCGTCTTCAGCATCGGATCGAGCTTGGCATACTTGGCGATTTCGGGGTGCTCCATCGTGACATCGAGCCATGGCGAGATGACGATGATCCCCTTCGGCATTGGCAGTCCTTCTTCAGATAGCCATTGGGAGAATCCGATGGCCAGGCCGCCGCCTGCAGAGTCCCCCATCAGCACCAGTGGTTCGGACGAATCTGCGAGGAGCTTCTGATATAGTGCTGCGACGGCGCTGTACGCTTTCTCAAATGAATGCTCAGGCGTCTTCGGATAGATCGGCACGATGAACTCGAGCCCCGTGTCCTGCACCATGCGGTCGAGGAACAGCCAATGGAACAGTGACGGCTGATGGATATAGCCGCCGCCATGCAGATAAAGGACCCGGCGGGCGCCCCTCTTATGCCGGGGACGCATCCTGTACACCTTCATCCCTGCTTCCTGGAAGTGTTCGATTTCCGACCGCATGATGCCCTCTGGAATCCTGTATTCCTTACGGTTCTCCTTGAAATTCTTCGCAAGCATCTCCGCATCGACATCTTCGAGGTCGAAGTTGACGATTCTGATGATATCCTCGGCCAGCCTGCTGCCGACACTTCTGCCTTCGATGAGGACTGCCCGTCCTGCATAGGACAGGGCACCCACCCCTGCCAATAAAGCTGTGGCCTTGAGCATTTTCTTCATCCAATCATTCCTTTCAGGTCATGTTGCTTCCGTCAAACGGATCGTGCCGAATATTTTACAGGTGGAACCGGCGTCCAAGCTGCGTCATGAATGCCTGGTTGGCGAAGACCAGCATCAGCGCAAATGTCGCCACCGCGTACAATGCCGCAACGAGACTTGGCCATAATACTGTGGCCAATCCCGTCAGGTAGAGTACCGCAGGTACGAATCCAAGCCCGATCATCATCAGCAGAAAGCTGACATAGCCCGTCCACTTCAGGCGCACCGTCACCATGATGATTGTAATCACCAGGATGCCCGCGATGATGAGGGCCGGCACGACATAGTCCACCGACCACTGCACGGCACCCGACATGGCATCTATGACGAGCAGTACGATGGTCAGGCTGATGACCTGGGCGGTGATCTTCCCGCCGATGTGCGAGGCCGAGAGGATCGTATGGCTGAGTGATACCAGCGCATAGAAGACGGCGACCGCCACATAGAACACCCACAGGAACTGCGGGAGGACGATGAGGTTGATGAAGAAGCAGACGAGTACGGCCAGGATGCCGATGAAAATCGCAAGACGCGATATGCGTGCGCGGATCCGCTGCTGCTTCCTGTCGTAATCAGGGTACCAACGGATGGCCGCCTGTGCTTCTGACAATTCCGTCTGACACAACGGGCACCGCCTGTGCGCCGTCATGACATCACATTCTGGACAACGGTTCATCGCTCCTCCCCCCATCGGTTCGAATAGACCATGACTTCAAGCCCCGTCATCTGCCGCAGCCGACGGAAGAACGACCGGATGATGGTACTCTCCTCGATCGACCGGGCGAATGTCACGGTCAGCTGATCATTCAGTGTTCCGACACCGCAGTTGATCGGGCTTTTCCTTGTGGGATAGAGGATGATTTCCATCCGTTCCACATGCGGTTTCATCGACTCGGGCAGAGCCAGATTCCCAAGATTCGAGAGCGTCATCGTCTTCGCCCGTTCACCGATCTGATTGAACCCGAAGCGCATGATGGGATATTTCAGGAACACCGGCGTCGCACGTATGAACAGGCTGCTCTGAAGGGAGACGAACCGGTTGATGCCCTGCTGCAGGCGCGCCTTATCCGTCTTTTCCACGAGCTGTTCCGTCACCGTTCCGATGATGTCATCGAACTGCATATAGCCATCCATCGGCACACCGATATTGGCCACCGAAAAGAAGTTCCTCAACGTTTCGGATGGAAACGCCCTGCGCAGGCTGATCGGCAGCGCAATGACTACGTTCCCTTCCGGGGACCCCTGCCGGATCTTCTCTTCATGGACGACATCGATCAGGACACTTGTAAGCAGGCCGGTCAGCGATGTCCCAAGGCTTTTGGCATGACGGTTGAGGGCAGAGGCATCGACCACACCGTGTACGACATGGATGCCCGGCGGATCGAGCGTCTTTCCTTCAATCTGATAGGCCTTCTCCCCCCGCTTCTCCGGCCGTCTGACCGAGTGCGATGTCGCATACCTTTCAAAACTGTCCTCCGTCTCTTCGCGCTTCGGCGAATCCTCAGGCCTGAGCACCTTATCATCCGTCGTGACATCATTCTCCTTCAGGCGCAGATACTGGTAGACCAGCGTCTTCAGGAATTCCATCGCACCCCCGCCATCCGTCAGGGAATGGAAGATTTCTACCGAAATCCGTTGCTCATAATAGAGGACACGGATCAGATAGGCATTGTTCTCCTTCCTGTCGATCGGGGCGCAAGGATGATCCACTTCCTGCTTTACGAGCAGCTGTTCATCATTATGTTCCATGAAGTCCCAGAACAGGCCCTTGCGCACCCGGACGGTGAGCGTCGGAAAGCGGACCGCCACGATGTCGAGCGCCGACTGCAGACATTCCGGATCGACCTGCTCCTTCAGGATCATCGCCACCCGGAAGACCGACGAGTTCGTCGTATCGGAGACCGCATGGAAGATCTTGCCCGTGTTGTCTATCCTGTACCATTCATCCATGAGTCCGCCTCCCTTTATCATTGGTTGTCCATTTATTGTATCATCTGCCGGGAAATTGTGATGCCGGCCGACGCTCCGTGCGTCCCCTCAGAATTCTCTCCATACACCATCCAACCGTGAAGACCCCCCTTGCTTTTAACCGGCATCATTTTCATAATGAAGGAGAATCTGCATATTCTCGGAATAGGAAGGTGAAGAGGATGTCCCAGAAAAACCGTTCCTCAGACTTCATTGCACTGGCGTTGCCCTTTGGCATGATGGCAGGCACCCTCATAGGCATGATCGCCGGTTTCTTGATCAACGCTGAAATCATGATCTACACTTTGGCTGCCGGAACGACCGCAGGCTATCTGATCGGCCTGATGGTCTACCTTATACTCCATCATCAGCTCAACAGCAGGGATCAGTCGGATCTATGAACCGAGCCATCGGGTTGATTCATCTGCGCCCGACCAGTATTTCAAGGTCGAGCGTCACCGTCTTATCCGCAGCAATGAAATCATCCAGTTCACCGGGCGCATGATTCCACGCCAGCGGCGACATTTCTATCAGATGTTCGAGTGCCGTACGGTCGAGCGTCATTTCATCCGTCACACGCCGCCGTTCCACAATCTCATAATTTTCCTCGAAAAGGGATACGGTACCGGTGTTGTCATATGTCTCCCTGTCAGTATCCTTATACAACGCCTCACGCAGTTCCTTCAAGTACCCCGACTCCGGCACGACCTTCACGACCAGCCCGTCCGATGAGAGGACGCGGTTGAACTCGACATAGTTTGCAGGCGACAGGATATTCACGATCGCATCCATGCTTCCGTCCCGGATAGGCAGCTTCGCCAAATCCCCGACGAACCATATGGAATGAGGGTAGTGCTTCGCCGCCAGCATGATGCCCTCTTTGGCGATGTCGACGCCGACGCCGACACCATCCACGCCATCCAGTATCCGATCAAGGTGCGAGCCTTCCCCGCTACCTGCATCAAGCACCAATGGCCTGCCCGGAAGCCGTCTGATGATCCCAGATACTTCCTCATGCATCTGCCGGTAGAACCCACTTTCCAAAATGAACGCCCGCCGATGCTGGAACAGATTTTTATCATATTGTGTCTTCACCGGGCGGGTCATCATGTTCACATAGCCCTGCTTTGCGAAATCGAATGAATGATTGTTTTCGCACGCGAGGCTTTTTAGTGCTTCAACATGCATTGCACCCCCGCATATCGGGCAGCGCAGCATGCCTGCATGCCCTTCGACCAATGCAGCCATCTGTTCTTTCTTCTTCATGGTTCTCCTCCGCTCCGTCATCTCTGTTGCCTTAATATTAGAGGTATTGGATTGATAATTCAATTACACTGTGATAATTCACCCGATCGCTCATGGAAAACATTTCACATATGCAAAAATCATGACAAGTATTTACAAACCATTGTTTTGCAGCGCGCTCTTGTCTATTCTGGAATAAAGTCAGAAGTTAAGGCTGGTACATACAATCTTAAATGACGGGAGATAATTTGGATGAAAAAAGCATTTGTCACTTTATTCGTATTTTCAGCTTTGGTATTGGGTGCCTGTTCAGACACCAGCAATGAGCTGCAGGGAGAAGCTTTTAGCGTTTTTTCATGGACGCCTGACATTGCTCCCGGAGACATAGCCTCAGACAACCTCAACCCTTCTTCCAGTTTGGAATTCGATTTCAAATCATCGGATACAGTTGAGGTAGCATCACAAGGAAAGACATTTGAAGGAGATTATTCTTTGGAAAATGATACATTGAGTCTGGATTTGAAGAATGAAGATGGTGAAGAATCGTTGGCAATGGAATTCAGGGATTTTACCCCGCATGAACAGAATGAAAATTTATATACCGGCACCATTTCGAAGCTGGATATTAAAACGGATGGACGTCATAGGGTAGGCAGCAATTTTTCCCTGGATGGATATGTGGGGTTCTATAAAAGCAATTAAAACTTCTTAAATAAGTTATTTTATGAGACGGAAGGGGGAAGGTATCATCCATTTCCTTAAAACCAATCTATTGAGTCTGATCCTCGGCCTCCTGTTCCTCGGCGGCATCCAATTGATGCTCAACACCTATCGGCTGTCTAGGCTGGTCAGTATCGAGGGGGATACGGTCATAATCCTCTCGATTATCCTGATGCTCATGCTTCTGCTCATTTCAGGCGTCTGCATTTATCTCTTCCAGCGAAATGCAGGCAGGATGATATACCTTTCAGGCATCCTGTGGTTCCCCTACTATTATATCGGGCTGCAGATATTCAATCACCTGCTTCCCATCACCGATCGCGGCGATGTGCCGCCGCCTGTGGTGGGCCTGTTCATGATTGCCGGCATGATTATCTTTCCGATATATATCTTCGCCTCCCTCCTGATATTCAACGTAATACCACAATCTGCAGGTTCAAATGATGCGAAACCTGTCACCTGATGAAAAATAGATTCTTTGCTGCTCCGGACATGCTGGTCCGGGGCATTTTCTTTACAGGCATATGATTTGAACCCTGTATCCATCTGTCCTACACTTTAATCAATCGCGCACGATTAATTATTTGAAGGAGGGGTATATTCATGGAAGACATCAAACTCGCCAACCAGCTGTGCTTTTCCGTCTACAACACGAGCCGGTTGTTCACGAAGTTCTATCAGAAGGCCCTGGAGGAGTTCAACCTGACCTACCCGCAATACCTCGTGTTGCTCGCCTTGTGGGAAGAAGACCATCAGACGCTCCATCAGATCGGCAGACGGCTGCATCTCGAAAGCAATACGCTGACACCCCTCCTCCGCCGTATGGAACAGGCGGGCTGGATCATCCGCGAGAAGTCACCGCAGGACAAACGCCAGCTCGGCATCCGGCTGAAGGATAAGGGGCGTGATGCCAAAGAACCGATCCAACAGGCCATCGCGGACTGTCTTGGCCATGAACATCTTGATATTTCACAATATCGCGAAGCACATGAAACGATTGTCAAACTCGAAGAGACACTGCGCACAGCCCTGGCTGAAGACACAGACAAATCAAAGGAGAATTTCAATGGCACAATATGATTATGATGTTACATTCATCGGCAGCGGACATGCTGCATGGCATGCGGCAATGACACTGAGGCAGGGGGACATGAAGGTCGCCATCATCGAAAAGGACACCATCGCAGGTACCTGCACGAATTTCGGCTGCAACCCGAAAATACTGCTCGAAGGCCCATTTGAAGTCCTCGAGGAGCTCGGCCACTACAAGGGCATCCTCGATCAGGATGTGAACGTCGACTGGCCGTCCCTCATGGAATATAAGAAAAAAGTGATCAACCCGATGTCCGATGGTCTGAAGCAGATGTTCGAACATGCCGGCATCGACATCCATATGGGACACGGCACCCTGCAGGATGCCCACACCGTCGAAGTCGAAGGACAGACATTCACCTCCGACAAATTCGTCGTCGCCACCGGCCAGCACAGCAACGCCCTCGACATCAAAGGCAGCGAATACACGCATACAAGCCGTGACTTTATGGATATGGAGGAGATGCCGAAGCGCATCACGTTCATCGGCGGCGGCATCATCACATTCGAATTTGCCTCCATTGCCGTGAAGACCGGTGCGGAAGTGCACATCGTGAGCCATTCCGATGAAGTCCTCGGCGGCTTCCACCGCGGCCATGTCGACAAGCTCACCGGAAAGCTCGAAGCCGAAGGCATCCAGCTCCACTACAATGAAGATACGAACGAAATCGCAAAGGACGGCGACAGCTATATACTGAAGACCGAATCCGGCCTTACACTCGAAACGGATTATGTCGTCGATGCGACGGGCCGAGTCCCGAATGTGTCCGGCATTGGACTCGAGAACGCCGGTGTCAAGTTTACGAAGAAGGGCATCCAGGTTGATGAATACCTGCGCACCGCCCAGCCGAACATCTATGCAAGTGGTGATGTCCTCGATAAGGCTGTGCCGAAGCTCACACCGACGGCCACGTTCGAATCGGACTATATCGCAGCACATATACTCGGCATCAATCCCGAGCCGCTCAAGTATCCGGCCATCCCGATGGTGCTGTATACACTGCCGCGCCTGTCCTCCATCGGCGTCACCGTCGAAGAGGCGAAGCAGGATGACCGCTATACCGTGAAGACCATTCCGTTCGGAGAAAGGCTGCTGTTTGAATATAAGAATGAGACAGAAGCGGAGATGGACATCATCATCGATGACCAGAAACGCCTCGTCGGTGCTGAAATCTACGGCAATGATGCTGCAGACCTCATCAACGTACTGACATTCGCAGTCAACCAGAAGGTCACCGCCCAGGACCTCTCCACCATGATCTTCGCCTTCCCAAGTCCATCAAGCGGCGCCATCGACCTGCTCAAGTTCGAGCTGCTGTAATGATGTAAACAAAAACAGTCTGGAAAATATATTCCAGACTGTTTTTATCTTTCCACTACATCTCCAAGTTTCTTCATCTGATGATCCAGCACCCGCTTCATGACAGGCTTTGCCCCCTTCAGCACAAGCTTGTACCTACGGCTCTCGGTGTCGAAATGGCTCGTCACCCCAACCTTCGTCACGCCGCTCTCCAAAGGTTCAAGCCTGAAGTCCGAGATGATGTCCCCCTGCTTGAGGACAGTCTTCACCTTAATATACCGTCCCGCTTCATATTCGATGATTTCCGAGCGGAACTGATATGCCCGGTTCAGCACCTTCATGCGCGTTTTGAACTTCGTTCCCACAGCCCGCTTCTCTTCTGTCAGGTATTCATTCCCTTCGAATATAGGGCTCCAGGATTTGAGCTTTTCGTCATCATTCACCACTTTGAAGGTCTCTTCCGGTGTGGCATCCAACTCCCCTTCATAACGGTACAGTTCCATATGCATTCCTCTTTCTCACATTGATATATCATCATTTCAAGCTACGTTCAGCCATTTCAAGCAGTTGTGCCTTCATCTCATGGAAATCGAGCGAAAGGTCCAATGTCTCGATACGTATATTTTTACCTTTAATCATATACGAGTGGTTTGGCTGAATGGCTGCATTGGTCTTGGCATACAGCAGCAAGCCGCTGACCCTCTCCTCTTCTTTTTCATTATAGTTCTCCAAATACGAAAATATCTGATATAAGTTTCCTGATAGATGCTTCAGGGAAGAATTTTCGTTGAAGCGTCTCATGTTCTGCTGATAAAATTTCGTGTCGATGATCAGGGTGTTGGTCCCCTTCTTTAAAACGACATCTGTCTTCATGACGGGCAGCCCGTCTGAATAGCCATCAGCTGTATCCCATTCTATATGTGGACTGTAGACTTTATAGTCCGTTTCCTTCTTGTAGAAGTTGAGAATAAATTTTTCAAACAGAGAAGATAACTGCTGCTCATCCCCAATAGCCTGTTGTTTATCGGAGCCTCCATCCTCTCCCACCAACAATTCTTCATAAAGATATTGACATAGGTCTATGGGCAGTTGATAGAACACATTCTGGTTTGTAAACTTTATATGATTCCATAACTCAGTATCCAACGTGATTTCCTCTACATCCGTAAAAAAGACGAGCAGATTCCTCAACTTCTTCCTATGTTCAGTTCCGGTCTCCCCATGAACAGCGAGCTTCAGAAGCACTGATTTGAGGATCTGGTTCAGTAAATTGTTCTCAGTAAGCTCATCATACTGTACCGCAAGCTTATGCTTCATTGCATTGGAAGCGCCTATAGTCTTTCCAATATCAATCTTTCCCCGGATGAAGGTGGAGTCCTCTTTAACTTCCCGATATTCCTTCCACATTCCGCGTTTGACTATTTTGGTGGTGCTGATGATCAACAGCTCCGTATAAAGTTCAATCAGATTCTTGAATTTTTCAGCTGAATACGAAAACTCGTCTTCAATCTTCAATGAGCGATAGGCATAGCTGAGCATATAGAATATGTTTCTGATTGGAATGCCGGTCGGGTTATTCATCCAAGACATCCTTCAATTTATCGTATTCCGCCTCTACGATGTCCAAGTCGTCAAACCAATATTCTTCGAGCTGGGGCTTTATTTCATATTCCAATATTTCGTATAGGGCGTCCCTTGTATCTTCCTTTAGGGACGGGTCGATGAAATAGCTGTGCCCTATTTGGAAACCTGGCCCGAATGTGTCCTTTATCTTCCCATTCAACTGTTTGACTTGTGGGATGAAGCGGTTGATCAGAGAGGGGTTCTGATAACTTTCAATGAAGCTTTGGAACGTCTGTGTGTCAAATGCGGGCTCCAGATTGAAGAAGGCGAACCTCCTTCTCAATGCGTAATCGAGCATCGCCAAACTTCTGTCAGCCGTATTCATTGTACCGATGATGAAGACATTTTCCGGCACAGAGAACTTTCTTTTGGAATAGAGCAGGCTGATTTCCTGTCCGCGCTTATCCGCCTCGATCAGCATCATCAGTTCCCCGAAAATACGGCTCATGTTTCCCCTATTGATTTCATCGATGACGAAGAAGTAAGGGCGGTCATCCTGGGACGCCTTGTCACAGAAGTCGATAAATGGTCCTTCTGACAGAGAGAACCCTTCTCCACTTTCATTGGGACGGAACCCTTCTATAAATTCCTCATAGCTGTAGCTCTGATGGAATTGCACAAAGCGAAGTCTAGACGCATCTTCTTCACCCATGAATGTATATGCCAGACGATCCGCAATATATGTTTTTCCGACTCCCGGCGCTCCCCTTAGTATAATGTTCTTTTTGCGCTTTAGGAGCGATTGCAGACGATTGAAATCCGCTTCGTCCATAAAGACTTCTTCCAGAAAATCCGCTTTCCCATACGAAGTGGCTCCCGTAACAGTTTCGGGTCTCGTTTCAAGGAATTTTATGAAACTCTCAATGCTGATATTTGCGGTTGAGATATGGTCAGTATAGACCCCCTCTTTCTGTTGGGAATCGACTTTCCCCTTAAGTCTCTTAAGCTGTTCAATTTCCGGGTCGTTGAATATGGAAACGGAGAAATCTGATTCCAGCTGCAGCAGCACATTGATCCTCGAATCTATATCCGATTCGTCCAAGGGCTCTCCGTCCATCTCCCGCGTCCTAAGCCATTGCTTAAATTCCTTCTGGAGAATCGGCAAGCCAGGATTCCGCTTTTTTATGATATTTTCAAATTTGAAAAGCCAATCCGTATAGTCTGTGAAATTAGTCAGAGTCTTCTGGGCAATCGGGGCGTCCAGTTTCCATTCCCCTTTCTCCAGCCACTCCACATTGCGTGTATGGTTATATCCATCCAATGTCACATCATACATATATTCCCCGGTAATGCGCCCCTTTCCAATGATTTTTTTAGTGCCATTTTTGACATATACAATATCACCAACATTCATATCCTTATAGAATTCCCATGCAGCCAGCGATTTGTTCAAGGGTACACTGTTCAACTTCTCATGCCTGATCATGGCGTCTTTTATCTCATCTTTACTTTGAAACTTACTGAGGTCCCCCAAGTAACCCCAACCAATGGCAATATAACCTTTTTCATAGAATTCATCCCAATGCTCGGCGCCCCTGCCGGGTTGGAACATCCAATACTTGATGTCTTTCTCCGGTTTGAATTCACCTTCCATAGTATGATCCCCCTTTGCTGACAATAAGAAGATAAGTTCTTCTAAAGAATATTGTCATTACAAGTATATATTTCTTCAATCATACCATCTTTCCCATCTCTGATTTAAACAGGAAGTATGTCTATTTCCAGCACCTGAAGAAAACCCAAAGCCCCTTGGACTATTTCCAAGGGGCTGCATCATTTCGCCGGCTGTCATGGCAGCTGGAACTTATTCCATGGATGGACGGAAGGTGGCGGGCAGTCGACGGATATGATTTCATCCTTTGTCGGATGCTTCACGCTGAGGCTGCATGCCCAAAGGGCGATCTGCTGCCCAACCTTGTTCATGTGGCGGCCGTACTTCTGGTCGCCATAGAGCGGTGTGCCCTGGTTGGCCATCTGTACCCTTATCTGATGGGAACGGCCGGTCTGCAGCTGCACTTCAGCCAGACTGTGTTTCCCATTCTGATCGAGCACCTTGTAGTCGAGTATGGCTTCTTTCGCACCATTCTTTTTACGGTCGGCAACTTTGACGATATTCTTCTTCCTGTCCTTCCACAAATAATCAACCAGTCTTCCTGCCTTCCGCTTCGGCCGGCCATGGATGACGGCGACATACTTCCTGTCGATTTTCTGGCGGCGCAGCTCATCCGACAGGCGGGAGGCGGCCTTTGAAGTCTTCGCAAATACCATCGCCCCGCCCACCGGGCGGTCCAGCCTGTGGATGAGACCAAGATATACGTTGCCGGGCTTGTTGTACTTATCCTTTATGTACTGCTTCAGCATCTCCTGCAGGTCCCTGTCCTTCGAGCTGTCTCCCTGCACCGGTATGTTCACGGGCTTTTCGACGATCAGAAGGTGGTTGTCCTCATAGAGCACTTTGACATGCACAGAATCTCTCCTCTACATTACAATATATAATCTGATGACGAATTGTCATAACCACCTATTCTACTACAGGTTTCAATCACTTCCAATGGTATTGCAACCTTTAATGGAAATATAAGATTGGAGCAGGTATGGGCGCATTCCTACCCATCAATTTTCATGAGTGGTAAAATGAATTCTGCACCACAAACCAGAAAATGTAAGGGGTATAGATATGGAACATTTGACTAGTACATTCAAGCTATCCAACGGAGTCGAAATCCCGAAGGTCGGTTTCGGCACATGGCAGACGCCGGATGGCGACACGGCAGTGAACGCCGTCACACAGGCACTCGTATCCGGCTACCGTCATATAGATACGGCAGCGGCCTATAAGAATGAAGGCAGTGTCGGCAAGGCGATCAGGGAATCGGGAGTTGCCCGTGAAGACATCTTCATCACAAGCAAGCTGTGGAATGAAGACCGTGGCTATGAGAATACGAAGAACGCTTTCGAGAACACACTCAAGGAACTCGGCACGGATTACCTCGACCTCTATCTCATCCACTGGCCGGCGAACGAAAAGCAGTTCGACGACTGGAAAGAGATCAACCTGGATACATGGAAGGCGATGACTGAGCTCTATAATGAAGGAAAGATAAAGGCCATCGGGGTCTCGAACTTCATGACGAACCATCTGGAAGCACTCCTCGATGCGGAAGTGAAGCCGATGGTCAACCAGATCGAATACCACCCGGGCCACACGCAGGACGCGGTCGTCGACCTCTGCCGGGAGCATGACATCCTGGTCGAAGCATGGAGCCCGATCGGTTCCGGCCGCCTGCTCGAGAATGAAGACCTCACAAAGATCGCCGATAAATACGAAAAGTCCGTCGCACAGCTGTGCATCCGTTATGTACTGCAGAACGATGTGCTGCCACTGCCGAAATCCGTCACCCCATCCCGCATCGAAGAGAACACGGACATCTTCGATTTCGAAATCATGGATGAGGACATGAAGACGATCGATGCGATGGAAAATATCGGTTTCTCCGGCATGGACCCGAACGACGTGGATTTCTAATATGTAATACAAAAAGGGAAGCTGTCAGAAGTTAGGACAGCTTCCCTTTTATACTTATCATGAATGCTTAAGTTATTAAAATGGATATAAATAAACCAAATCATTCATTTGAGTTATTAATTGTTCCGAGGTCGAAGCTGCATTTTCCATGGCAAATAAGTCTTCATTCTCGCTTGCATTAAATGTATCTCTTAAGTATTCTCCTATGTTTCGATCAAAGTCCAATAACTCCTCATGAAATCTTTGGTATTCAACCGGTACCATTTTTCCCGCGAGTTCCTCATCTAAACGTTCACTCATTAAATCGTAACCCATATGAGCACTATAAATTAGATCTTTAGCTCTTAAAGTCAGTCCTGCGTTTTCCAACTCCAGCCCAAACTCGCTTAAATCTTCACCTACAGTTATAAGCTGCACCATATAAGATTCCACTATTTCCTTATACTCTTCTGTAGATAGCTCAGCAACTTCTTCAGCTGCTTTCTCCGCTTCCTCTTGCTCAGGCTCCTCTTCAGCTGCCTTCTCCGCTTCTTCCTGCTTACGTTCCTCTTCAGCTGCCTTCTCCGCTTCTTCCTGCTTACGTTCCTCTTCAGCTGCCTTCTCCGCTTCCTCCTGCTTACGTTCCTCTTCAGCTGCCTTCTCCGCTTCTTCCTGCTTACGTTCCTCTTCAGCTGCTTTCTCCGCTTCTTCCTGCTTACGCTCCTCTTCGGCTGCCTTCTCTGCTTCTTCCTGCTTACGCCCCTCTTCGGCTGCCTTCTCTGCTTCTTCCTGCTTACGCTCCTCTTCGGCTGCCTTCTTTGCTTCTTCTTTATTAGTTTCTTCATGGACTTCATCAGACTCTTCGACAGCTTGAACCTCGTCCGGTTCATCGGTGATTATGTCTTCTGCTTCGTCGTCGCCTTGATTAAATACCACAAACAAAGCAAAAACTCCTGTAACAATCCATTTAGGTTTCTTGTCCCATTCAGAATAACGCCACATAAGATATAGACCTACTGGAAAAAACAATAGAAGGAACATAACAATAAACCAACTTTCTTTTTTATTGTTATTCCAGAAAGCGACTATTCTCTTCATAATCAAACCCTCTCCTCATTTATGTATTTGCTCTCAGCTATTAGGATGTAATCATTTACATATACTGTAACATAGTGGTTATTTTTAATCACCTTGTTATTCTATTAAAGTGATAACAGATGCTCTTATTACTACATCGTTATGTTGGCTCAATGAAAATCAAACCTTAGAAAATATAATTATCCATGGGGTTGTAATTTTCTCAAATATTACAGTCATATCTCCACATTACAGACACCCGTGTATTTTGTAATATCATTATTATTTGCCTGTAACCACAGGCGGGAATACACGTGTTATAGTGTGTCTTGTCTTGGAAAAAGCAGGACATCAAAACATGATGCACCCTGAAGATTAAAAACAATCAATTGATAAATAATATACCCATTCATGGAGGATGAGATTTTTTTATGAAGAAAACAATACTGACGACGACACTCGCACTTGGACTTGGCGTATCCGGCATCGCAGCCGACCAGAATGCAGAAGCTTCAGAGGTCAATAAAGACCAACTCGCGCAGATGGCGCAGAACAACTCAAGCGCACTGAACAATGCACCGATCCACGAAGGTGAATACAGCTACAACTTCACTGTTGATGGCGTCAACTACAACTTCGAATCCGATGGCACGTACTACACATGGTCCTATGGCGGCTACAGCGTAGAAACACCGGAAGTGGCAGAGGCAGCACCACAAGAGGCGCCTCAACAAGCGGCACCGCAGGTGACTGAAGAAGAAACGCAGGAAGCTGCGCCACAACAGCCAGCTGAAGTGGAAACTCAAGAAGAAGCACCACAGGTCGTTGAAGAAGAGCCGGTACAACAGACACAACAGGTTGAAGATGTACAGGCAGCAGCACCAGCAGCGAACGGTTCCACTAAGGAGCAGTTCCTTGCAGCAGGCGGTTCAGAAGCAATGTGGCAGCACATCGTAATGCCTGAATCCAGCGGTAACCCGCAGGCCGTCAATGAGCTTGGCTACAGAGGCCTTGGTCAGACGAAGGAATATTGGGGCACTGGTTCTGTAGAAACACAGACTGAAGGCATGCTCGACTATGCTGTTGAACGTTACGGTTCCGTAGAAGCAGCGATTGAATTCCGTCAAGCGAACAACTGGTGGTAAGATCTTCACCCCATTCAAAATCCGCATCACCTCAGACAGGTGATGCGGATTTTTTTTGTTATCCAGCTGAAAAATATAATATGAATATTTTCATTCCTGATGTAGTGATATAATTGAATCAATGACTACGTGGTACGGAGGTGATGTAGATGCAGGTGATCATTTCACATGTGAATACCGACTTTGATGCGCTTGCTTCATTGATTGCAGCAAGCAGGCTCCACCCGGACGCAGCAGTCGTCATCCCGAATGAACAGACGGCTCCTGTCAGGCAGTTCCTCGCCATCTACAGGGACAGCTTCAATCTGATCGAGGATACGCATGTCGACTGGACGGAAGTGACCGACCTGATCCTGGTGGATGTAGCGTCCATATCAAGGCTCGGCAACCACACCGGCAAACTCGATGAAGGACAGATGACCATCACCGTCTATGATCACCATACGCCGGGTGAAAATAATGTCAAAAGCGATCATGAAGTGATAGAACCGGTCGGTGCGACGGTGACCCTGCTGATTGAAGAGATCATAAAGCGGGGGCTTTCCGTGTCCCCGCTTGAAGCCACCCTATTCGGTCTCGGCATCTATACGGATACAGGCGCCTTCACATTCCCGAACACCACCAGCCGGGACTTCATCGCCGCGAGCTTCCTGCTGGAACAGGATATGAACCTAGAAGTGATCCAGCGGTTCTCCGACTATAAGCTGAACCCCGACCAGCAGCATCTCCTGACCGAGCTATTCAGCGATGCAAAGACGATCGATCAGGATGGGCTGACGCTGATTGTCAGTGCCCACCAGATCGACGGCTTCCTGATAGAGCTTGCGACGATCACCGACAAACTGCTGGAACTGAGCGGTGCCGATGCCGTGCTGACTGTGGTCAAGATGGAGAAGCATGTACACATCGTGGGCCGCGGGAATTCGAACAGGATCGATCTCCGTCCCCTGCTTGAAGCATTCGGGGGCGGCGGACATCCCCGGGCGGGTTCAGCCACAGTCCGGAAAAGTGAACTGGAGGATGTGGTGGCACAGGTGGATGATCATCTTGACCTTATTCTGAAAAAGGCGGTCATCGCCCGCGACATCATGTCGCATCCTGTCGAAACCATTACGCCCGATACCAGAGTCGAAGATGTCGAAAGTCTGATCGAACAGCGTGGATACTCCGGGTGTCCCGTCATGGAAGACGGCAGTCTGATCGGCATCATCACGCTGCGGGATATCGACAAGGCGAATCGGCATGATCTCGGCCATGCCCCCGTCAAGGCCTTCATGCGTGAGGACCCGGTCACCATCAAGCCTGAAACGACCATGGAGGAAATAGAGGAACTGATCATCACCCATAATATCGGCCGGCTGCCGGTGATGGAGGACGGCCAGCCAATCGGCATCGTCACCCGGACGGACATCATTCAGGTACTGCACAGCTGATTTGGTTTCTCCGACAGCGAAACGGATACAACATAAAAAATTGCCCACGCTCCAGTTTTGTAGCATGGGCAATTTTCAATTCATTCTACAATCTCATCCACTTTTTCCGGCAGGAATACTTTGATGAAGAGGAATGCCGTGATGATGATGGCGATGTTCACCATGAAGGCGCCGCTCGCCGCCCACTCGATGCCGAACAGGCCGTTCAGCAGGGAATAGGCCGAGACGAGAATCGCAATGCCGAACCCCTGCCCCAATGTCGACGCCATTTTGAATATCGCGGAGGCGACACCTGTCTTATCCGATGGCAGCGAGGACACTGCGGTATCCAGTGCAGGGGTGGCGAACAGTCCGACGCCCGCACCAAAGAATGAAAATCCGATCAGTGCGCTGATGATGAACCCGAGCCCATCGAAGAACGTCAGCGTCAGGAAGACCACGCCGACCGAAAGCAGTACCGGTGCGGCCATCAATGCCTTCTTCGGTCCATACTTGGCGATGCTCTTTTCGCCTACCCGCACGAGGAGCAGCAGCAGGATCACATACGGCAGTGTCACCAGTCCCGACTGGAAAGCAGTCAGCCCAAGGTTCGACTGTGTGTAGATGTTGAACACCGCGATGCTCCCGACGGACATGTTCAGCAGGAAGTTCCCTGCCGTGACGCCGGTATAGGAGCGATTGGCGAAGAGCGAGAAGTCGATGAGCGGTTTTTCCTTCTTCTTTTCCACCAAGTAGAAGGTGGCTGCACTGATTACGACCACCGCAATGAGCACGAGTGAGATGGGGCTGAGCCATCCGAACGTGTCACCCTGGGTGATGAATATGCTGAGGGCTGCCATCAGGATGGTGAAGATCGCAAGACCTGCATAGTCGAATGATAATCCGCCTTTTGGCAGTGGCACCGTATGGTGCCTCAATTCCTTCAAAAGGAACAGCGCGAGGAATGAGAGTGCAATGGAGATGATGAAGATCCATTGCCATCCCAGGTAGGTGGAGACGGCACCGCCGAAGAACGAGGCGAATCCGGTACCACCGAACGCACCGATGGACCACCAGCTCAATGCACCGCGGCGCTTCTCCCCTTCAAATATGCTGTTCAGTATGGAAATCGTCGCCGGCATGAGCATTGCGGCCGAGAAGCCTTGGATGACACGTCCCGCCAGCATGATGTATGCATTGCCGGTGATGATCAGCATCACGGAACCGATGATGCTCAGTATGATGCCGATGAAGGTGAACCGGACCTTCCCGAGCTTATCCGACAGGTTCCCGGCAGCCACCATGAATATGCCTGTGATGAGCGAGGTCAGGCTGATCGACAGGTTGATGATGCCCTGTGATGTATTGAAGGTGTTCTGCAGATTCGCACCCAGGTTCAGGAAGGTCTGTGCAAACAGCCAATAGGTCAGGATCGCAAGCACGATTCCGAGGATGATCATATTCCCCGAGCGGTTCGACACGCCCCCGGCTTCATTATTCATTTCCGTCACCCTTGCCCAGATTTTCCAGACGGCTGAGTACAATCTCACCCAATGATTTGGCACAGATCAGGAGGCTGTCTTCATTGACTTCAAATTTCGGATGGTGGTTTGGATAGGCGGTCTCCACGCCTTCCGGCTTCGCCCCGACGAACAGGAATACGCCCGGTATCTTCTCCAGGTAGTATGCGAAGTCCTCGGAGGCGGACTGCGGTTCAGGGTTTGTATACTTGTCGAAATACGTGCCCTCCGACGCCATGAGGATCTCCTCCAGGAACTCGCATTGTTCCGCATGGTTATGGGTTACAGGATAATCATAGACGTAGTCCAGCTCACATTCGACATCAAACATGTCTTCGATGCTCTGCACGGCCTTCTTCATCGATTCGTAGAGGAACTCTTTGCTGTCGGTCTCGAGATACCGCGCAGTCCCCCTCAATGTGACGCTGTCCTGGATGACGTTATAGCCGCCCGGTGCATCGAAGGCCGTCACGGACAGGACCGTCGAATGCATGGGATTGGAGAACCTCGAGATGATCGTCTGGGCGTTGGTGATGAAGTAGGCGCCCGCGACGAGGGCATCCTTCGTCGTATGCGGCATGGCACCGTGGCCGCCCTGCCCTTTTATCTTGAGGTCGAAGTTCGAACGGCCCGTGAGTGCATTTCCCTTCACAAGGCCGATTTCGCCCTGGTCGATCGTCGGCAGGACATGGATGCCGTAGACTTCATCCAGGTCATCGAGTACGCCTGATGCCATGATGCTCTTCGCACCGCCCGGCGGCACTTCTTCAGCATGCTGGTGGATCAGTTTGATCCGGCCATTCCATTCATCCTTCAGCTCGATCAGTGATTCACCCAGTATCAGGAGGTACGCCGTATGTGCGTCATGGCCGCATGCATGCATCACGCCGTCATTCTTGGATTTGAATGGCACATCCGCCTGCTCCTGGATCGGCAGTGCGTCAAAGTCCGCCCGCAGTCCGATTACGGGGCCGTCCCCCTTCCCTTCGATTTCCACAATGATGCCATGGCCATTCCCGACTTCGGATTTGACCTTCACATCCTGATCCTTATAGAAATTGAGGATGTACTTTGCCGTCTCCGCTTCTTCAAACGACAGTTCCGGATTCTCATGCAGATGGCGGCGGATTTCCACCATCCGTTCTTCCTTCTCTTCCAGCTTCTTGAATAATTTTTCCTTCAATTGCATCTTAATGACTCCTTTATTAAAAAATTCACATTATTCTTCACTACCATTAAAACATATATCAGCTTTCCATACGTGAAACAGATATGAAATTTTAAGCATAATTTCAATGGCCCTCATCAAAGACATATCGAAATCGCATTCCATTGAATGATTATTCAGTCAATAAGTTATATAATGGGGAGTATACATTTTAGAAGAGAGGGATATTTATGCGTTTTGAAACAAAAGCCGTCCATGCAGGACGCAAGGTCGACCCCGTCACAGGCGCGGTCACGACACCAATCCACCTATCCACTACATATGAGCGGGCTGAAGATGGGTCCTATACGGATGGCTTCATGTACAGCCGGGGGGACAACCCGAACCGCCGGTCGCTGGAAGCATGCCTGACGGAACTTGAAAATGGATATGACTGCGTGACATATGCTTCAGGCATGGCGGCGATCGCCTCGGTGATCGAATCCCTGCCTGCTGAGAAATCCCAGCGCATCGTCATGGCTGATGATATGTATTTCGGCGTCCGCACATTGATCGGCGAGACGGACATCGGCAGACGGTATGACATTGTCACAGTCGACATGACCGACCTCAACGCCGTGAGGGAAACGGTCGAGGAGGCGGATACCGGACTCGTCTGGATGGAAACCCCGTCCAATCCCCAGATCAAGATCACCGACATCGAAGCCGTCGTCGAGATTGCCACAGAAGCCGGCGCCTACACCGTCATAGACAATACAGCCGCCACACCGATGCTGCAGAATCCGCTCGCCCTCGGCGTCGACTTCTCGCTCCATTCCGTCACCAAGTACATCGGCGGCCACAGCGACCTGCTCCTCGGCGCGGTCGTTGCGAAAGAGGATACACAGATGCTCACCAACCTGCGCAACTGGCAGCATGCCAAAGGCGCTGTGCCATCTTCATTCGACTGCTGGCTGGCCCTACGCGGTGTGCAGAGCCTGTCTGCACGGATGCGTGTCCACTGCGCCAATGCCAAAGAGATCGCCGACTTCCTGAAGCAGCATGACAGGGTCGAAGTCGTCCATTATCCAGGGCTTGAAAACCATCCGAGCCATGAGGTCGCCAAGAAGCAGATGAGCGATTTCGGCGGACTCTTGTCGTTCCAGGTCAAAGGCGGAGAGAAGGAGGCGCTCACAGTCGCCAATACTGTCGCGCTCATCACGCAGGCCACGAGCCTCGGTGGCACCCACAGCTATATCGAGCACCGCTACTCTGTGGAAAAGGAATTGACACGTGCGCCCGAGAACCTGCTCCGCCTGTCCGTCGGCATAGAAAATATCGATGACCTGAAGGAAGATCTCGATCAGGCGCTGAGTAACATATAGATCAGACAATTGATGCAATCCCGCTAGATCAAAAAAGGACGAATGGCCCATCACCAGAAAGTGGATGGACTGCCATTCGTCCTTTAGCATATTTTTCTATCTATAGTGCATGGAGAGCACTCTATTCCGCCTTCTTCCTGCCGAAATAAAGCAGTCCCATGAGCAGCCCGATCAGCAGCATGGCCGATGCAAAGATGAGGAACGGAATCGGGCCGAACTGGAAGATGAGCGGCGCGGATAATGCTGTGACGAGGCCGCCGCCAAGGAACGGCTCGAACACGAGCTGCTTGTAGCCGAAACCTTCAAGTGCAGGGGATTCGGTTTCAGGGTCGGCCACGCGGATCAGCATCAGACCGGTGGCTGTAACACCCGTCGACTGGCCGAAGTCACCGATGGCCCGCTCAAGCCAGTAGTCCGGCAACATCCTTGGTCCGAAGACGAAGAACCCGAATACGTTCCACAAGATGCCGAACAGGGCGAGCAGCAGGAACGGTACAAGGTACTCCCCGAGGACCGCCAACGACACGGTCGCAATGGCACTGATGATGAGTATATCGAGGGCGAAGCCCTGGATGCTTGTAATCATCTGCCTGTCGACGAGACGGTGCTTGTCATATTTGTCCACGAAGAACTGGACGGCCAATCCCCCGAACATCGCCAACGGGAACAGCGGCACATATGTCATGAAGTCCGATCCGAACAGCGCAGCTTCGAGCCACGTGATGCCCTCCAGCAGCAGATAGCCGATGAAGATGGCGAGTCCGACGATGGTGAAATGGAATGTAAGCGTCTCGATCGATTCCGACCTGACCGTCTTCTCAGGTCCGGAATTGCGGTCTTCCTCCTCGACGATGCCTGCCTTCTTCATCGCTGACATCCCTTTTACATTGCTGATGATCTTCGTCTTGTCCCTTCGGACACCCCAGTTGATCAGGATGATGCCGATGATCACCCCGCTCAGGATGCCGACAGTGGCCATACCGACAGCGAGGTCATACGCTTCCGGAAATCCTAGGTCCGCGAATGTCTCCTGCAGCCCGGCAGCCGTACCATGTCCGCCCTCGAAGCCGATCTCAATGAGTGCACCGACAAACGGCGGCATGTCATAGAACGGGACCAGGACCAGCAGTGCCAGCAGCAGGCCGATGACATACTGCCCCCAGCCAAGGGACCAGCCGAACGCCAGCTGCGGCCCCCCGACATTCCAGATCCGCTTCAACCCCGGCAGGACAGTGCCGATGAACAACGTCGCAAATACGATATTGATCATGAGTCCGGGAAGTGACGACCAGACTTCCATGATCTCTTCGGTCAATATTCCGGTCGTCCAGAATGAGTCCTCCCCGACGAAGTTACCGGCAATCCGCCCCAGTACGCCCGGGCCCAAAAACAACGCCAAAAATCCTCCGATGACCGACGCCGGGAGGAAAAGGTTCTGCATCAATTCAACACGCATCCGGATCCATTTTCCGAGCAGGAGTAAGATTCCCAGGATCAGCAGCGCAAATCCGATGTGCTCCGGACTCATATTTACACTCCTCTCAAATATTTCTTAAAAAATACGCACCTTCCCCTAATTACCGCCCATAAACGATAGTTAGTGTTATCCCCCTCTTCCCAACAATGATAATATGGAAACGTGAAACCAATGACAAAACGGAGGGGTTCTGTGAGTAATCATCGTTCCAACGGCAAAATCGATCCCGATAATTTCGGGGAGGCTTTCCTGAATGAAAGCCCTAAGTCCATTTATGACCAGTGCATCTCGGACTTCAAGCACATCATCCCCTTAGACCAGTTCGAGAAGATGGTGCACGGATACAACCAGGGAGTCAACCAGTATAAGCTGGAGCACATCTCCCATCTTGGGGAGCACCGGCACTATCTGTGGCGCGATCAGAGTGGCAAGAAGGCACTCAGTGTCTATTTCGACTCGGCCGACCTGATCCACCGGCTCGTGGTGCATGAGTATAAGACGTTCCCGAAAACCGACGCCACCCTGTCGGAGATCTCCTACACCATGCCGGTCAAAGACGACTGGCTCGTCTTCTGGGGCGGTGCCAATGAATTCATCAACTACCATTACGCCTACCCTTCCCAGAGGTATGCATACGACCTGCTGATCATGGAGAAGGGAAAGACCCATAAGGGCACACCGATGAAAAATGAAAACTACCATGCCTTCAATAAGGACATCATCGCCCCCGCCGGTGGCAGGGTGGTCAAGGTGCTCAACAATATACCGGATAATATGCCGGGTGAGATGAATGAAAAGCAGCCCGCCGGCAACTACATCATCCTCCAGCATGCCAATAAGGAATACAGCCTCCTCGCCCACCTGAAGGAAAACTCGATCAAGGTCGATAAGGGCGATATCGTTCAGACGGGAGATATCATAGCGAAATCCGGCAACTCCGGCAATTCCTCGGAAGCCCACATCCACTTCCAGGTGATGGACGCACCGAAGATCCACAAATGCAAGTCCATCCCCATCCGCTTCAACGACCAGAGCAGCCCGGTCCAGGGAGACATCGTCACACGCACTTTGGGTGACACAGCCAAAAAATTCGATCCGGATGCACTCGGGCCTGAAGGCAGTCCCCTCATCCCGGAGTTTCTGACAAGAATATTCAAGTGATGCATTATGCATCAGAATAAATATTTGAGGAGCAATCAACATGGAAACCGTATACTTGGCCGGCGGATGCCTATGGGGCGTCCAGGCCTTCATCAAGACCCTGCCCGGTGTCACTTCAACAGAAGCAGGCCGGGCAAACGGCACCAGTGATACACTCGATGGCGAATATGACGGGTACGCTGAATGTGTAAAGACGGCATTCGATCCGGCAGTCACCTCCATCGATGCCCTGATGGGCCACCTGTTCGAGATCATCGATCCATACAGTGTGGACCGCCAGGGTGAGGATGTCGGCAAGAAGTACAGGACTGGATTATATAGCGAAGACCCGAAGCATCTGGAAGAAGCGGAAGCATTCATAAAACAGAGGGATGACCACGCACAAATCGCCGTCGAAGTACTGCCCCTCACCAATTATGTAAGAAGTGCAGAGGAGCATCAGGACCGGCTGGATAAGTGCCCCAATGACTATTGCCATATCCCGAAGGAACTGCTTATGAAATACCAATGAATGTACCTTTCATCAATGGGACAATGCTTCGAATCAAAGGTTAAAGCTACCGTTCCCATTGCACTGGATTTCAGGGCGCGACGGTGTTATAATACAAGTAACAAATAGGATGCTGTATATGAAACACCGAACCCCCAATCTATGGCAGTAGATTGGGGGTTTTATTTGGTGTATTGTCTTCGCCATCTGGTCAGTCGTCACGATTGTTGAGCCAATAGGCGAACAACGTGAGGGTTACACCTGTGATGACAGGTGCAACCAAAACTTCAAATAGGGTGCTGTACATGACTTCACCTCCTTCCATGCTGTTACAGCACGGAAGTGGACCAGATGACTGCCATCATTTTATCATAAATGCACCCTTCCATTATTGTTGCCGGGTACTGTTCAATCTACAATCTTAAGCTTCCCATCTTCAATCCGGTAGACGATATCCGCCACCCGTTCGACGAAGTACTTGTCGTGGGAGGTCAGGATGACTGTGCCTTCGTAAGCTTCGATGAAGGACTCCAGTGCTTCGATCGTATCCAGGTCGATGAAGTTCGTCGGCTCATCGAGTATGATGACATTCGACGGCTTCACGAACAGCAGTGCCAGGGAGACACGGGTCGCCTCACCGCCACTCAAGTTATGCAGTGGCTTCGACACCTCATCTTTTTTAAACCCGAGATTCTGAAGGATGCTCCTCACGACCGGCTCCCTGTACTCCGTCTGTTTCATGAGATGACTGAGGACGGGCGCGTCTGTAGACATCCTGTAGTCCATCTGCCTGTAGGTCTCGATTGTGACTTTCGGAGAAATGTCCATGCCTGGGGCATAGTTCCTGATTTCATGAAGCAAGCTCGATTTACCCGAGCCATTGCTGCCGGTTATTGCTATGACTTTCCCCAGGGGAAACTGGAAGCTGACATTATCGAGCAGCACCTTTTCTCCCCGCTGAACGGTGAGGTCCTGCGCCATGATCGGGAATTTGTTATGGATCTCCATCGATTTCGGCATGGGGAACCTCAGTTGTCTGTCCGCCGCCAACTGTTCGACTTCATCCAACTGGCCTATTCTCGATTCAATCGCTTTCGCGGCCTTGAATGCCTGTTTCTGCACCGTGTCCTTCTGCTTGCTTGAGCTCAGACGGTCGGGTTTCACATCCTGCTTTCTGGACTTGTCTCCAGACCCCATCCTGCTCGCCTTCTCCAGCTGCTTCCTGGCCGCCTCCTCAAGCCTTTTCTTCTCTTTTATAAAGTTTTCATGCTGCCTTTCAGTCTCGAGCCGCTCGATTTCCTTCTGAGCGACGTAGTCATCATAGTTTCCTATATATTCCTTTACGTTACCATCCGACACTTCCCATATCTTTTCAACGATGCTGTTGATGAAATGCCGGTCGTGGCTGACGCATATCAAAGTACCGTAATAGTACTTCAGTTCATCGATCAGCAGTTCGACGCCCGCCTCATCAAGATGCGTCGTCGGTTCATCCAGCAGCAGACCGAGCTTGTACTCGGACAATGTGTGAGCGAGACGGAACTTCGTCTCCTCACCGCCACTGAGTCCTTCGTTGTCCGGCACATTCAGCCGGCTCAGTAGTTCGAAGTTGAAATCTTCACCGACTGGAACCGCGGGTTCCCCGATCTGGGAGAAATAATTGAAGTCCGTCTCCACCTGCACACTGCCCTCGAAATCGTTGAATGTGCCTGCAATCATCTTCAGCAGTGTCGACTTGCCTGCCCCGTTCGGGCCGATGATGGCTATCCTGTCGTTCATATACGCCGATAGTGCTTCAATGTGGAATAGATCTTTGTTGCCGAATGTGACATGTACATCTTTCAATCTTACTGATAGTTCGTTCATTATAATTTGCACTCCTTATGAGCCTGCAAACTATATTATTTCGCGCACAAAAAAGAGACAGCCTAAGCCATCTCCCACTCTTGTTACAGGACGGTCCTTAAAATGGACACACTCATCCCTTTGAGAATATAGTTTGGCAAGACTTTTGAATATTCTATTCTGTTAGCTATTCAAATCAGTCTGCCAAATTCTCGGGATACCCATTTCCAGAACCTCCTTACGTTTATTTGCCTTTATTCTAGCATATTTATGGGAGAAACAGAAGCCGCCCTCACCTGTCCACCAAACCAAAGTATTTCTTCCTCTTTCCCTCAACATCACATTTACAATTGTTAGAAAATTCGGTAAGCTTATATGTAAATATAATACAAGAAGGAGGAACTTCAATGAATGCCATACTCGTCGCAATCATCGGCCTCGGCGTCTTCGTCCTGGGCTACCGCTACTACTCCAAGTTCATCGCAGAACGCATCTACCGGCTCGATCCCAACTACATGACGCCTGCCCACAAGTACAAGGACGGCGTCGACTTCGTACCTACGAACAAATTCGTCCTCTGGGGCCACCACTTCACATCCGTCGCGGGGGCGGCACCGATCCTCGGGCCTGCCATCGCCGTCTACTGGGGCTGGCTGCCGGCCTTCCTGTGGGTCATCCTCGGGACCGTATTCGCCGCCGGGGTCCACGACTTCGGTACACTCGCAGTATCCGTCAGGAATAAAGGCCAGTCGATCGGTACGATCGCAGAGAAGTTCATCGGCCGGCGCGGGAAGATCCTGTTCCTGTTCATCATCTTGACACTCGTGCTGATGATCAATGCGGTATTCGCCTGGGTCATCGCGAACCTGTTCATTACATACCCGGCAAGCGTCCTGCCCGTCTTCATCCAGATTCCACTCGCGATATGGATCGGGTATGCGGCATACAAGAAGAACATGAAGATGCTCGTCCCGTCACTGATTGCGCTTGCGGTCATGTACTTCTTCGCCGTCATCACGGCGGAAGTATCCTGGCTGCAGATCGACCTCGTGTCCTATATGGGCGGTGAGGAGGCTGCGGGACTGTTCGGCCTCGGTGCCGTATCGACGGCCTTCATGATCTGGATCGTCATCCTGCTCATCTATGTCTATATCGCATCGACCCTGCCGGTATGGAAGCTGCTCCAGCCACGGGATTTCATCAACTCCCACCAGCTGACCGTCGGACTGCTCATCCTGTATGCAGGTCTGCTTCTGACGAATCCGACGATCAATGCACCGGCGACGAACGCCGATGCGGACACATCCTGGCTGCCGTTGCTCTTCATCACGGTTGCCTGTGGTGCGATCTCCGGTTTCCACGGACTCGTATCTTCGGGTACCTCATCCAAGCAACTGGATAAGGAAACGGATGCCCGCTTCGTCGGCTACTTCGGTGCCGTCGGCGAGGGGATCCTTGCACTCATCTCCATCATCGCCGTCGTAACGCTGTTCAGCAGTGTGGATGACTTCTCTGCCACCTACTCGAGCTTCAATGAAGCCAATGCAACCGGCCTCGGCAACTTCGTCGAAGGGGCTGCGATTCTTGCCGGTGGCCTCGGCATCCCGGCGGCTGTCGCGACAACGATCGTATCCATCATCGTCGTCAGCTTCGCTGCCACGACGCTCGATACGGCAGTCCGACTCATGCGCTACATCATTGCCGAAATCGGCACTGAATATAAAGTACCGTCACTCACGAAGAAGCATGTGGCAACAAGCATCGCCGTTGTTTCCACTGCTGCACTTGTACTGATTCCGGAAGGTCCGAACGGATTCGGTTCCGGCGGCTATCTCATCTGGCCGCTGTTCGGTACATCCAACCAGCTGCTTGCGGGCATCAGTCTGCTGCTGATTTCCATCTGGCTGAAGCGCCAAGGCATCAACTATGCCGTCACGCTCATCCCGATGATCTTCCTGATGTTCATGACGCTTTATGCCATGTTCGTCCAGGTGTTCTTCGAATGGGCCTGGTACGCCGACGGCTCCAACCTGCTGCTGTTTGTACTCGGTGCCATCATCTTCGTCTTCGCCATCTGGATCGTCATCACTTCCATCCAGGCGCTCTCCGGCAAGTTCGATGATGAACTCGAGAAGCACCGCAATGACGAGTAAGGAGGGATAACCCATGCTCGACAATATCAAGAAGCTGATCCGGTACTACGAGGAAGTGCTCGAAATGCCACACCGTACGGAAGTCGCCAGGGAGCTGAGGGACCAGGATGATCTCTTCCTGCTCCTCCTCTACTCCGAGATGATCGGCATACCGAATCCGGTCTACTACTACACGCTGGAACTGTATCCGCACATCATCGAGGACTTCCACGACTGGCATCTCCGCATGGGGATGGACAAGTCGCCGTTGACCGGCATCCGCTGCTGCTGACTATACTAAAGGAGCATATCCATGAGCATTCATACAAAGAAGATCCTGTTCATCGGCGGTAAGGGCGGCGTGGGAAAATCCACATCCGCTGCCGCCATCGCATGGCAACTCGCAAAATCGGGGAAGAAGACGCTGCTCGTCTCGACCGATCCGGCCCATAACCTCGGGCATATCTTCTCGCGGGACATCGGCGGGGAAACAGTGGAAATTGCCGATAACCTCCATGCGCTTGAGATCGATCCGGAGCATGAGACGAAGAAGTACATCGACTCGGTGAAGGAGAACATCAAGGGCACCGTCCAGTCCAGCATGATCGAGGAGGTCAACCGCCAGCTCGATACCGCCCAGGCATCACCCGGTGCGGATGAATCGGCGCTGTTCGACAAGCTCGTCTCCATCATCCTCGAGGAGGAAGGCGAATACGACCATCTCGTCTTCGACACCGCCCCCACCGGCCATACCATCCGGCTGCTTACACTGCCGGAACTGATGGGCGTGTGGATCGAGGGGCTCTTGAAGAAGCGGCAGAAGACGAACGAGAACTATACCCAGCTCCTGAATGACGGGGAACCGGTTGAGGACCCGATCTATGACGTGCTGCTCACCCGGCAGAACCGCTTCTCACGGGCACGGGAAATCATGCTCGAGTCCGGCAAGACGGGTTTCATATTCGTCCTGAACCCGGAAAGGCTGCCGATACTTGAAACCAAGAAGGCTGTGGGCCTCCTCGACAAGTATCACCTGCATGTGAAGACACTCATCATCAATAAGGTGCTGCCCGATGAAGCCGACGGCACCTTCCTCGCACAGAGGCGGGAGCATGAACAACGGTACCTGAAGGAGATTGAAGACACCTTCACGGATCAGAACCTCATCCGGGTGCCCCTGCTCCCCCATGACATCACGACGATCGAGGAGCTAGACCGATTCAGTGAGTACTATGAGATGGACTGAGAAAAATAATAGGAGCCTCCACCACTGTGGAGACTCCTATATGTTGAATCTATTGGAGCAGAGCAATCTGCTCCTTTTTTATGGACTTTAAAAGTAATGGTTAGTTTCAGTCAGAAGCGGTAAAAGTATACTAATCACTATATGGAGGGATGAAGATGAAACGTGCTGAAGACATTGAAATCATTCCAATAAAGGTCGAAAACGATGGCAAGATACCCAACCACCCCGACTTCCCCCTGCTGATCTATAAGAGCGTGTTTGAATATGGAGATGACATCCCTGCCATCCTCAACTCCAATGGCTGGTCCGGAGAATGGCTCGGCTCCATCCACCCTTTCCACCACTACCACAGCAACACTCATGAAGTGCTTGCGGTCAAGGAAGGATATGCCACACTGCAGCTTGGCGGTGAGCAAGGTGAAGTGGTAGAAACGGAGAAAGGCGATGTCATCATTCTTCCTGCCGGCTATGGACATAAGAAGATAGAGGCAAGTGACGATTATGCGAATTATGGCGCCTACCCAGGAGGTGTCAGTTTTGACATGTGCTATGGAAAACCGGAAGAACGGCCTGAGAAGGTAAAGAATATAAGGGAGGTACGGATGCCAGAATATGATCCTGTGTTTAGTCAGGATGGATTGTTGTTCAATTACTGGACAAAATAACTATTACAAAAATTGAAATATTCAAATACAAATAAAAGCTTGAAAAAGTATATTATTAAAAAAATAAATATATTCTATGGAAACAAAGATCTTTTATGATTATTGTTTTTACGTATACTAACAATTTTATACAAACTGTTAAAAAACTTCGCATAATATTGATATACTTGAATCTAGTATAAAAACGGAGGTAATAACAATGGCAACAATAGGTTACGAGGAAAAACTCTGGCAAGCGGCAGATAAGTTGAGGGGCAGCATGGATGCTGCTGAATATAAAAGCGTTGTACTTGGATTGATATTCCTGAAGTATGTATCCGATTCATTTGAAGAGAAGTATGAAGAATTGCAAGAAGATGAGTATGCTGACCCGGAGGATAAGGATGAATACATGGCTGAAAATATCTTCTGGGTGCCGAAAGAAGCACGCTGGTCCTACATAAACAGCAACTCCAAGAAACCAGAAATCGGACAGATTATAGACAAAGCCATGATTGCGATTGAGAAAGAGAATGAGTCGCTCAAAGGTGTTCTTCCGAAAGATTTTGCCCGCCCTGCACTCGACAAGGACAAGCTCGGTGGCATCATCGATCTCTTCACTTTCAAAGTAGGGGATGCGGAAAGTCGTAAACAGGATGTTCTTGGACGTGTATACGAATACTTCATCTCCAAGTTTGCCAGTGCAGAAGGTAAAAATGCCGGGGAGTTCTACACCCCGTCTTCTGTCGTTAAATTGCTCGTTGAAATGATTGAGCCCTATAAGGGTAGAATCTATGACCCGTGTTGTGGGTCAGGCGGCATGTTTGTACAGAGTGAACGTTTTATCGAAGAGCATCAAGGCCGTCTTGATGACGTCGCAATCTATGGCCAGGAGTATAATCTGACCACCTGGAAACTCGCCAAGATGAATCTCGCTATTCGAGGGATTGATAATGACCTGGGTGAGTCACATGCAGACACATTCCATAATGATCAGCATAAAGGGCTAAAAGCAGATTATATTCTGGCCAACCCACCGTTCAACGCCAGTGACTGGGGACAAGAGCGACTGCTCGATGATTATCGCTGGCAATTTGGGATTCCACCAAAAGGCAATGCCAACTATGCATGGATCCAACATATTGTTTCCAAGCTGGCACCAAGCGGCACTGCCGGGTTTGTCCTAGCGAATGGTTCTATGTCCACGAGTTCAACAGCAGAGCTGGAAATTCGCAAGAACTTGATTGAAGAGGATCTTGTCGAGTGCATTGTTACTCTACCAGGTCAGCTATTCTACTCCACGCAAATTCCTGTATGTCTCTGGTTCCTTACCAAAAATAAAGAAAAGAATGGTAAGAATGAACGGAAAAATGAAATTCTCTTCATTGATGCAAGAGATATTGGACATATGGTTTCTCGGACATTAAAAGAATTCTCCGATGAAGAAATCAACAAGGTTTCAAATGTCTTCCACGCATGGAGAGGTACAAGTGACGACAAATATGAAGACCTATCCGGATTCTGTAAAGTTGCTACGATCGATGAAGTGAGGAGTCACGAGTATATTTTGACACCTGGACGATATGTAGGGTTGGCAGATGTAGAAGAAGATAGCGAACCATTTGAACAGAAGATGGAACGCATCACTGGAGAGCTGGGAGAACAGTTTGCGAAATCCAAAGAACTTGAGGATAAAATCCGAAAGTCACTGGAGGAATTAGGATATGGTATATAAATTTCAAAATAAAATAATTGATGAAGTTTGTACTGTCACTGATTGTCTGCACAAAACTGCTCCAACAGTGGATTATCCGACAAAATATAGAATGTTAAGAACAAATAATATTCGCAATGGTAAGCTGCAAAATATAGAAAGTACAAAATCAGTGACACAAGATACTTATGAAAAATGGAGTATAAGAGGTTATTTAGAAACAAACGATGTAATTTTAACTAGAGAAGCGCCTATGGGTGAAGTCGCAATAATAAGAGATAATGACAAGTACCAATTTTTCTTAGGGCAACGTATGTTACAACTGAAAGCTAAAGAGAATATAATCATTCCAGAGTTTCTATACTATAGTTTGCAAACAAAGATGTTAAGACATCAAATTATGATTAATGAAGGTACTGGATCAGTAGTAAGTAATTTGAGAATTCCTTTACTTAAAAAAATGAATATCCCAGTCCCCTCCATTGATATTCAAAAAAAACTTACAAATATATTAATTGATATAGACAATAAAATAGAAACCAACAACAAATTAATAGCAAACCTCGAAGAACTCTCCCAAGTCCTATTCAAGCGTTGGTTTGTGGATTTCGAATTTCCCGATGAAAATGGAAACCCTTATAAATCTAGTGGGGGCGCGATGATTGATAGTCAGCACGGAAAGATTCCCTCAACCTGGAAGATAGTAGAATTAAAAGATATTGTTTCTCAAAAAAAGAACTCATTTAATCCTAAAAAGTCTTCAGAAGAAAGTGTAATACATTTTAGCTTGCCAGCTTTTGATAATGGTCAAATTCCTTCCCATGATATGACAAAAGATATTAAAAGTAATAAATGGATTATAGAAGACAACTGTATCCTTTTTTCAAAAATGAACCCAAATACTATGAGAGTGTGGCTTCCTAATCCAGAACCGGATTTTTTAAATGTTGCATCTACTGAATTTATTGTCTTAAAAAGTCCTGATGAATTAAAAAATTCTTTTATTTATGCCTTATGTAGTAGCCAGAAGTTCTCCGATTACCTTGTCTCAAATGCCACAGGATCCACAAATAGTAGACAAAGGGTTAAACCTGATAAAGCAATGGAATTTTCAATGCCCTTAAATCCTGAAATAATAGACCGTTTATCTAAAATCTTAAATCCAATGACTAAAAAGATATTACTTCTTAGAAAGGAGATACAATCCCTAACTCTATTACGTGATACTCTACTCCCTAAACTTATGTCTGGGGAAATCGAACTCCCGGACACTCTGGAGGTGACAGAAGATGCAGAGCTTCTTCAACGAGGATGACCTGGAACACCTGTCTTTGGAATGGTTTGAATCCTTGGGCTATGAAATTAAACATGGGAATGACATCGATCATACCGGCATCGCCGCAGAACGCACCAGCAATGAGGATGTGATCCTTAACCATCGGCTGGAATCCACACTCCGAAGAATCAATCCGGACGTCGCTGACAGCGCCATTAAACAAGCAGTCCATCAGATTTCTGTGGAACAGTCGCCCCGCCTGATTGAAAACAACCGGATCTTTCACGAGTATATGACCAACGGTATTGAAGTCGAACACTATAACGCCGACGGAGAAACACTCGTGGACCTCGTCTATCTCTTTGATTTCCATAATCCGGAACAGAATGACTTCCTGGCTGTAAGTCAGTTGGTGGTAAATAAAGGGGGCGTCCAGAAGATACCGGATATTGTGCTTTTCGTTAACGGATTGCCGCTCGTGGTACTGGAACTCAAAAATGCGACCAATGAGCAGGTCGGCATGTTTGAAGGCTTCAATCAGCTCCAGACCTACAAGACCACCATCCCTCAACTTTTCAACCACAATGCCTTTATGGTGACCTCGGATGGGGTGAACACCCGGTTCGGTTCATTGACGGCCGATTTTGATCGATTCATGCATTGGCGCTCACAGGATGGTCGGACGGAAGCCACTTCCAGTGTCCCAAGCCTTGAAGTCCTCATCCATGGCATGCTCAATAAGCATGTTCTTTTGGATATTCTCAAGTATTTTACGCTGTTTCAGGATAGTGGAGATGGGAAAGTGGTCAAGATCGTCGCGGCCTATCACCAGTATTATGCTGTAAATAAAGCGGTGGAAAGCACACTCAATGCATCATCAGAAACTGGGGATGGCAAAGGTGGGGTCATTTGGCATACACAAGGGTCCGGGAAAAGTTTGACCATGGTCTTTTTCAGTGGCAAATTGATTCAGGTTATGAACAACCCCACCATCGTCGTTTTGACCGATCGGAATGATCTGGACAATCAACTCTTCGGTACTTTCGCTGCCTCTAAAGGCCGTGCAGGCAAGGGCCTGCTCCGGCAGACCCCGAAGCAGGCCGAGAGCCGCAAGGAACTGATTGATCTGTTGTCTGTGGAATCCGGCGGTATTGTCTTCACCACCATGCAGAAGTTCGCACCGGAGGAAGAGGAAGCCGCCATGCGGACCCTGACCGACCGAAAAAATGTGGTGGTTCTGGCAGATGAAGCCCACCGCACCCAATATGGCTTCAGTGCAAGAATGGGGGCAAAAGGGGACGCTGTCAAATACGGTTATGCGAAATATTTGCGGGATGCCCTGCCGAACGCATCTTTCGTTGGATTCACGGGGACTCCTGTGGCCTCCACAGATAAAAATACAGAAATGGTGTTTGGCAACTATATCGATGTATATGATATGACCCAGTCCGTTAAAGATGGCTCCACTGTCAAAATCTATTATGAGAGCCGCATCATTCCATTGAATATGCCAAAAGGCCTGGATATTGATTCGGACTACGAAGACATTACCGAGGGCCAAGAGGACAGCATCAAAGATCGGCTGAAATCCAAGTGGTCTCGGGTCGAGGCGCTTGCCGGATCGGAACCCCGCCTTAAAAAAATGGCCCAGGACATCATTCAACATTTTGAAACCCGGCAGGAAGCCACAATCGGCAAAGGCATGATTGTCACGATGAGCCGTCGCATCGCAGTGAACCTGTATGATGAAATCATTCGTCAGAAACCGGAATGGCACTCGGATGATGACCATAAGGGCGTCCTCAAAGTAGTAATGACCGGCCAGTCAAGTGACCCACCAAATTTCCAACGCCATATCGGCCCCAAGAAACGCCGGGATCTGCTCGAGAAACGGATGAAGGATGTTGACGATGAACTGAAACTGGTCATCGTCCGGGACATGTGGCTGACCGGCTTTGACGTGCCGTCCCTGCATACGATGTATATTGATAAACCAATGAAGGGGCATAACCTGATGCAGGCCATTGCCCGGGTCAATCGGGTGTTCAAGGATAAGCCGGGTGGATTGATTGTCGACTACATCGGTATCGCGGACAGTCTGAAGGAAGCCCTCAAGGAGTACACGGCAGACGACCGGGATCAGACTGGCATCGATACGGATAAAGCCGTAGAACTGATGTTGATGAAGTATGATGTCATCCAGGATATGTTGTACCAGCATGACTACTCGGGTTACAGCTCAGACAGTCGTAGCACCCGTTATAAAGCTTTCAACGATACAATCAACTACATCTTGTCTCTTGGAGAAACAGAGAAAAAACGTTTCATCAATACTGTCACGGAACTCTCCAAAGCTTATGCCCTCTGCGCCACCGAACCTGATGCTCAGGCGCTAAACAAGGAGATAGCCTTCCTGAAGTCCGTGAAATCCGGACTCGTCAAACTGTTATCCCCACCGGATGGAGATAAACCTAAAAAAACACCTGCCGAAATTGATGCAGAAATCAATCAGCTGGTGTCCAAATCCGTCGTTACCGATGAAGTGGTAGATATCTATGAGTCACTGGGCCTCGAACATCCGGACCTCTCGATTCTCTCTGATGAGTTTCTGGAGGATGTCAAAGCCCTCCCACAGAAAAATGTCGCCATTGCATTGCTGGATCGGCTATTGAAAGGGAAAGTAAAGTCCCTGATGCGCACCAACGCGACCCAGTCGAAGAAGTTCTCTGAGATGCTGGACAATGCCATCAATCAATATAATAAACGATCTATCACTTCTGCCATAACAGTCGAAGAACTAATAGACATTGCAAAAAAGTTGGAAGAAGCCAGAAAAAAAGGAGAGGCACTCGGCTTAAGTGCAGATGAAATTGCATTCTACGATGCCCTCTCAAACCATGAAACTGCCAAAGCAGTCATGGGAGATGAGAAACTGAGAGCCATCGCTCACGAATTGACCAAAGCGATTAAGGAAAATATGACGATTGATTGGCATAAAAGAGAAAATGTTCAGGCCAAGATAAGAGTCACTGTTAGAAGGTTACTAAAAGAATATGGTTACCCACCTGATCTCCAACGAATGGCTGTTGAAAATGTTGTGGAACAGGCAGAACTGATGGCAAGTAACACTTAATAAAATGAGACCGTACTTAGACGGTCTCATTTTATATGAAAAGTGTCAAAATAACCTTTAAATCCACTCTTTGTTACTTTCATTTTGAATTCTTCTGTTTCCTTAGGAGACGAGTAGTCAGATAAGTACCATGTCACTTTCTTAGTATTTACGTTTTTACATATTTCATCAATATATGGCAGATCAACTTCGGCAAAAGAAAAGCCATAAGAATATATTTCTGTAATATGCTTCAGAGAGTCAAAAAAGCCCTTATGATTTTGTATACACTTATCAACATCTTTCTCTAAAATAGAATGAATTTTGTGGAAGTTTTCTTCGACAATCGGATATGTATATTCAATTGTCTTATACTTATTTCCATGACCCATAATTATATCTTCATATGTTATATGATTACCATGGATATAACTCACTTCATCAACTTCATAAATATCTTCGAGTAAAGTAGTGTAATTAAAAGTTAAAAATTCACAATTATCATTAATTAAATCCAAAAAATCATCTTTAGGTATAACATGAGAAGTATCGATTGAATTAATCCATTCTTTGAATAATCTTTTTACATGAATAAAAGCATTATAATAATTATTTGAAGCTTCTTCATATCTTTTTGGCATCCTGAATAGTTCTTCATCATCGTCTTCGTCGAATAAAATGTTCACCTCATCTAAAAAAGGATTAAAATCAACTTCTCCAAGATATTTTTCAAAATCTTGCCAATTACCACTACTAGTAATCTTACCCATGTTTTTATATTGTACATCCAATTCAGCTTCATCTATTATCTTCACAATAAACGTTGCGAGTTCCTCTCCTTCAAACTCTAATGTATCATTTTCGGAATTGTAACTACCTTCGATATCCTTAAAAATGTAGTCTCTTGAATTCACTCCATACTTATTTATTATAAAATCTCTAAAATCTTTGTAAGTAGTTTTTAAACCATGACTCAAATCAAAACCATTTCCTATTACAAAAAGTTTATCCATTAAAAATACTCCTAAAATTACTAACTAATTTATAAAACCACTTATCATCTTAACCAAATAATCATTTCTTAGCAAAAGAATCATTTTCTCAAAAGTTACGTGTCTGCATCCAGAAGATCAGGGTTCCAGATGACTTTACTAATTTCTTTATACAGTTGCTGCCGCTCGAGAAGATCATTCTTTGTGAACTCCTCGTATGGCTTGAAATTAAGGTTGTATTTTTCCATGAACTTCTTGAATGAAGGATTATTGATGTAGCAGTCCTGGTTCAAAGATCTGGCAAGCAGATTCTCACTGAAGTATTTCCGCGATTTCTCTTCATAGGTCATATCCTGGAAACTTCGGTTCTTGTCTTTAGGCAACAGTACAAGTCCACCGAACATGTTCCTGAAGGATTCGAATTCCTGCCGACTTTCAAACTCCTCTTCGTGTTTCCCCTGCATGTAATCATTGGCCCACAGGTGCTCAATATCATACGGATTCTTCTGATCACGATTGACATAGTCGACGAAACTGCTATTGATGCCGGATTCCGATTCTATGAATGCGGTCATCCGTGCAAGGATGTGAAGCATGAACCGCGCCGTATACCTATTGAGATAGAATCGGTCGAGTTCTTCGAGACCATAGTCAATCTTATGCTCGATGTAATCCTTAAAGTATGATGCAATCTCATCGAGCGATCTACGCCGAATTTCCTTAGTAATATTGAACACTGTATAGAGCACGGATGAATAGTTCATCGTACGGAAAGAAAACACCCTTCTGATAATCCATTGGTCGATGAAACGAGAGACGAGTCTTATTTTCTTTTCAATGGTCTCTTTGTCATCTTCCGGGTCGATGGCGGCAAGAATCATCTGATACTGCAAGGTGAAGTTGCGGTCAGCGTTGTAGTAGACGAACTCAAAATCCTTGTTGAAATTGGTCGCATACCTTTTTAAGATGCCATAGATTTCTGCATACTTTTCGAAGTTTACTGCAACAAAGTCTTCGAAATCCTTGCTTCTGATGAGACCAAGCCTTTCCCTGTTCTCACGCACCCATTTATGTGGTGCATCTCCGATGATTTCAAAATCCTTCTTCTCTGAATCCCGCTTCCCCACACGCATGAATTCAGCATACTGTGAACGGAGCCATGTCTTGATGAAGTCTGTATCCCCATCCTTCTCAAGATCCTTCAGGCTGAGTACCCTGTATTTCCAGAGGTCGTTGATCTTATTCCGTGTGTCATTATCCTTTATTTCCGAAAGCAGATAACCCTTCAACATCTCCACGGGCGTCAATCTTAGTCCACGGTCATTCATGGCGACGAACACTTTATGCGCATCCTGTTCGCTGTTCGCATTGATTTCAACAAGCACCACCTTCTCGATCAACCACTCGATGAAGATCAAAAGCTTTTCATCCTTCATATCATCGGGGAAGAGTGCTTCAATATCCCTGTACCGATTAGAAAGGTTGATGACGCTTTCCGTATCATTCTCCTTTTCATCATAACTCCCCTTCTCATAAAGGGATTCGAGGCAGTCCTTCCTTTCAGGTACATTGATACTGAAGGTTTTCTTGCCGAATTTTGAGGAGAATATGAGGTGGTTCAGGTCGACCTGTTGATCTAGTGATTGCTGGAGATGGTTCAGATAGATCAGCAGCAGTGTAATGGAAGACAGCCTCTGTTGGCCATCAATGATTGCCTTATCCTTTGTCATAATTACTGGACCAAGGAAATATCCTTCATAATGTTCAACATCCTCCTGTGTATGCCCTTTATCGTAATTCTCATAGAATTCATTCGTCAGGTCTTCTATCAGTTCCTGGATCTGCTTCGTCTTCCAGCTGTACTCCCGCTGGTAGTATTGGACTTTATACCGATTGTTCAACAGACTGCTTATAACAGTTGCTTCACTTGTGATATGGTTCATGCCAATATCCTCTCTTTCCTGATTTGAATTCTTTTATAGCTACTATACTTTCCTAACATTATACAATAAATTGACCACTCTAAAGAACCAGCTTGCGGCATCTATTATTTAAACCACTCGATAAGCTAGGAATCAAAATTGAATTTACATACTGTCTCTAGCATTTAATCTCTCATGATTCTGGGTAGAGAGGAGTGTAATCATAAAATGGAGGGATGTTTGAATGTCTAAAGTTGCTATTATTACCGGATCCGGTGCAGGTCTGGGCAAAGGTATCGCACAACAGCTCGCTAAGGACGGATTTAAAGTCGTGCTTCAGGACATTAACGAAGACAGCCTTAAAGAAACGGAAAAGGAATTCAAGAATGACGGTTATGAAGTGGCATCTGTTGCAGGTGATGTATCCAAGAAGGATGACCACGAAAAATTCGTTAAGACAGCAGTCGACAACTTCGGCCAATTGGATGTGTATGTGAACAATGCCGGAATAGACATCGTTGCCCCATTCCTTGAAACGACAGAAGAACAGATGAATAAAATCTTCGCAATCAATGTCAATGGTGTCATGTTTGGTACTCAAGCAGCTGCGAGACAGTTCATTGACCAAGGCAGCAAAGGCAAAGTCATCAATGCATGCAGTATTGCAGGTCATGAATCATATGAGATGCTTGGAGCATATTCGGCGACCAAGCATGCTGTGAAATCACTGACACATTCCGCTTCCAAAGAACTCGCTAAAGACAACATCACCGTCAATGCTTATTGTCCTGGTGTTGCCAAGACGGAAATGTGGGATCGTATTGATGCCGAGATGGTCAAATACAATGACGATATGGAACCAGGAGATGCCTTCAAGGAATTCTCTGGTGCCATTTCACTCGGCCGTTACCAGGAGCCGCAGGACGTTGCAAACCTCGTCAGCTTCCTAGCTTCCGAGAAGGCGGACTATATTACTGGTCAGGCAATCGTCACGGATGGCGGACTTGTATACAGGTAATAAAAAGACAAGAAAAACCTTTGGATTCATCAGATAGATGTTTCCAAAGGTTTTATTTTTGGTACTTAACTTCAATTGGTAACACTGTTTTATTCAGCCTCTTTTGAATATATCGTCAGTGAAGACAAATCCTGAGTCAACCAACATGGATGCAAATTCTGTGTCTTGGATTACCCTAATTCTTGCACCTTGCTCATCCTGTGGGATGTCTGCTTTATATTCATCAAATTTACCTGTAGTGATGAACCATTTGAAAGGCTGAAGGGATTCAAAGGTACTGTCTTCTTCATATTCATACGCAAGCAATTGTCTGATTCCCGTGTCATCAGACCTGCCAGTATGCTTTTTTGCCTGTACATATATTACTAGACCTAAACTATTGAAGGCTGCCTTTACATCTACATCTGCGATGCTACTATTCTTTTGGGACTTGGAATTTTTAGATGGTATTTCAGTCGCATCTGCACCGATGGATACCATATAGGCTTCGATTAACTTTTCAAAATGCTGATCATTTAATCGCGTGAGATAATTGTGGATGTTCTTTACGATACTCTCTCTTGTAGGAGTGAAGTCATAGACCGGGACTTTATTTCCATGGTTTATAACCATCTTTTCTATTGTATCTTTGTCCTTATCATTAAGATATAGGTTGGTTCCTCTATACTTCAACTTGGACGCTAAATCAGCTGGGACATATCGATGCCTGCTTATTCCCGTACTGATCATTCTAACCGGGACTACAAATCCTATATCTATACCTTCCGGATTATCGTAGGCGTAAGGGGACCCGGTCACTTCACAAAGATCCAGTTCACCAGATTTCGGAATCAGCACCCTATCTCCTTTATCCAACTTCAAAAACCTGTACAGGTAATTGCTTCTCCTTGCAGTCAACCAATCGTTGTTGATTTCATTGCCCAACTCTACAAAATCGTCTCTAAATTCATGTTGTTCCATTTCTTTTGCATTTCTTAAGACCCTCTCGGCTTTCTCGCCTTTCAACATGGACCAACCGATAGGAAGCAAGTTCTCTTCTTTAAGCAACTTTACCGAAGCGTTATTTTCATGACTGATACGATGCATCAAATACATAACCTACACTCCTTTTATAATTTGTATTGGAAATAATAGAAATAACTGTAATTATTCCTATCCTTCCCTAAAGACGTTTGAATCATGTAACCAAGTCTTCTTTTTTGAAATTTTTCATTTTGACTTCTTTCAATGTTTCAAAAGATATCAGATGTTCGATGCATTGAAGCGCGATATCGATTGGTTCGTCACATTCTTCAACACCGAACGCATCACATTAAAAATGGCACAGCTCATCTGAGCTGTGCCAACCATAACCGCTTCTTTTTTTTACTGTCTACTTGAATGTGTCCAGTCCATACTTTTCTGAAGGGAGCTTTTAAAAATGAATATATTGTCTTTTATGCTTCAATATTCTTATTTCAGTTTTGATCTGGTTCATTCCGGCCTACTAGGCGGATTAGAGCCTTCATAGGATGCACCACTTTCATATTCTCCCAGCTCCGGTGCATCTGTTTCATATAGTTCCATGCTCGATTCTCCACCATTTTGTTCAATCAGGCTCGTTTCTTTCTCTGGGTGTTCTTCGAGGATATCCAATTGATCACGATACAGATAATCGATTTCTTTTAATCCATCCAGAGGTTCAGGGTTATAGAAACGCAGTAGATCTTTCATCAGAATTTCGTTGGAATGGCTTAATTCTTCTCTCGCTTCGTCTCTATAACGATAAAGTTCTTCCAACTCTTCTTCGGTAAATTGATCCTGCAGTGATTCCCCTGACTCTGTATCATAGATTTCCTGTTCAAAGAAAGTATATTCAGGCGTCACTACACGTCCATTTCTGAGTGGGACGGTATTATCATGTTCTTCTGATAAAATATCCTGCCCCATAAATAAATAGCCATCTGTTTCCATGCCTAATAAATGCATTAAGGTTGGAAGCATGTCCACCTGACCACTGTATGTGTCAAACACTTCACCATTTCCAACGCCGGGAACATGCATGATGAACGGCACTCTTTGCATTTGAGTGTCATGGTATTGATTCCACTCCTCCGGATCTTCACCCACTAAAGGTGCCAATTCTGGGTTTCTCATATCGGAAATACCATAATGGTCACCATACATGACTATGATCGAATCCTCATATAAGCCGCTTGACTTCAAATAATTGAAGAATTCCTCCAACGCCTGGTCAGCATAATGTGCTGTGACGAAATAATTGTTGATTGTGTCATCCTCTGTTTGGGCAGCTGGAAACTCCACATTTTCCTCATCCAAAGGGTAAGGGAAGTGATGAGAGACGGTGAGGAACTTGGAGTAGAATGGTTGAGGCAGCTGTTCAAGGTACTCTACCGAATCATGGAAAAACAATTTATCTTTCAAGCCATATTCCATTGATCTGTCCCCGGACACATCATAGAACTCGGCATCAAAGAAGAAGTCATAGCCGAAACTTTGGTAAGTATCCGTCCTGTTCCAAAAAGAGCCGACATTTCCGTGAAACGCAGCTGAGGTATAGTCCCCATGCTGGGCTAAAATATTTGGCGCTGAATGGAATGTATTTGTGGACCCCAATGATTGAAAAACACTGCCTTGAGGTAGACCGTACAATGACAACTCACCTAAAACTTCAGCGTCTGATGACTTGCCCTGGCCAGTCTGATGGAAAAAGTTTTCAAAACTGTATGAGTCCTCATTGTCATATATACTCGAAAGAAATGGCATGACTTCGTGGGTTTGACCATATTCATCTTCCAGCTCGTAATCAATTAAAAACTGCTGCACACTTTCCAATCCAATCACAATAACATTGCGGTCCTCTGCCGCTCCAAAGTATTCTGGATTTGGCGCTGCATGGTTTTCGGCCGAAAAGTTAAACACCTTCGCTAAATCTGACTCGTCGGCACTCACGCGCATCTGGCTGTTTTGCGATGATTGGAAAACATCATAACCGGTAAAGAAATTCAAACCTAAGTATTTGACTATATAATTCCTGTCAAAAGTGCGCGTTAATAATTGAGGGCGATCAATTTCCGCCAATATCAGGTTCCCTATCAAAAGTAGGACACCCACTAATGTAACCATGGCTTTAGTACGCCTCTTATGTTCTTTCTTATCTTCAGCGAGCGGTGCCTCCCTTTTATAAAAGAACAGATAGACAAATAACATGATATCGACCCAATATAACAAGTCCCAAATCCTCATCATTTCAAATGTGGAAGCAAATAAGGCGGTGGTCACATTATTAGTACCCGATACAATATTAAATGTCAGAAAATCAGCGAATTCCCTGTAATATAGTATGTTCGAATATAATAATAAAGTCATTAAGAGTAACATTATGAACATTGCCCATTTCCTTAAACGTGGACTACTGAAAAATAGCGCGATGGACAACAATATGATACCGGTCGCAACCGGGTTGATGAACAATATGATGTGTTCGAATATACCTGATACGCCTAGACTGAATTCAATCCAGTAAGCCATGTATGTTTTCAACCAGAACAAAAAAAGGAACAGGATGAAATATCCATAGCGTTTATTCAATAATTCTTTTATGTTTGACATATTTTCACTTCCCTATTCTCTATCTTGTCTCTTAACCTCCAATGGGTTCATAAAGGTCCTATACGGATCATTCATAGTGAATTAAGATAGAGTAAAATATAAGAAAAACCCTTAAATAGGCGTGGAGGCTTTGGTGACGGGCAACAAGTGAAATTGAAATACTTTAATATCAAGAGTTGCAAAAACTTAACATCAATATATGGACAGTTACTTCATCCACTTCATTGAGGTGTTATCCCTTCTGCAGAGCCTATATTGATGATTCTTATCTTTACACTTACAGCCTCGGATTTTTACAAATCCTTTACGAACTTTATCAATACTTTTTATTATAGAACAATATGTAGTTTTTAAGCAAAAAATACTCGTCTATCAACAATGACATTTACAAATATTTAATAAAGAAAAACAATTTAGCATTAATAATTTCGTTTGTTAAAATAAGCTGGACAGTGGCTTGTCACCCATGTAACTCAAGAACACTTCCAATGGCTGATCGATTGCCAGGTGGAACTGCTGAATTAGACTGGAGTAGGCGCATAAAAAGCCGGGTATGTATAAGCAAGCTATAATCCTTGTGGTGAAGTGGTATTCATAATCACAGCTGTTGATGTTTTTCCTTTATGTTTTACGAAATGAATAGGACTGAAGGGATGTTAAATGACGATCCGGGTAAAAGGCTTTTTCAAAAAATTGGTCCACTATTCCTTAAAAGATAAAGTGTTTGATATGGCTGCACAGCTCTCTTATTTTCTGCTGCTCGCGATTTTCCCATTTTTGATTCTGATATTTACCTTACTGCGATTCTTGCCGATCTCCACCGGTTCAGTACTGGATTTTATCGCCCCCTATGCACCAGAGGGGGCGATGCAGTTGATTGAGGACAATCTTTATCAGGTGCTCGAGGTTACACGGGGAGACTTATTATCGATCAGTATGGTGGCAACGATATGGCTGTCCGCAATGGGTGCCAGTGCATTGGTACGGACATTGAACAGTGCCCACCAGGTAGAAGAGAGCAGGCCTTTCTTCAGGGCTCTTGGTGTTGCCATTCTGCTCACCATCGGCATGATTCTGGGCGTGATCATTTCTTTAATATTGATGGTGTTCGGAAGAGAAATTGGGGTGTCCATTTCTTCCCTATTAGGCGTCGACTCCACTTTCCTGCAGGACTGGAACACATTCCGTTGGACTTTCAGTTTCATTATATTAGTAGGCCTGGTTGCGGGTCTTTATTACTTTGTCCCGAATAAAAAACTGCGTTTTCTCCACATCATTCCAGGTACATTATTTGCTGTGATCGGATGGCAGCTGGCTTCGCTTGGGTTCTCATACTATGTGAGCATCGCTGATTATTCCCTCATTTACGGAAATCTTGGAACCATCGTGATTCTGCTGATCTGGCTGTATTTATCTTCCCTAATCGTTTTGCTAGGCGGTGAGATCAACGCCATCGTAAGTGATAATAAGAGTGAAACCTAGAAACTGTTATTGCCGGGTGATCAGCAAGTCAATCGAGTGTCTCAGTCATCAATTTTCATGATATATTGCATATATTTTAAGTGTTCGTTTGCATAACCAACCTTAAAACCCAGCTATCTTTCTGGAAAGATGAGCTGGGTTTCTTAACTATATTAAAAGTAATCGCCTAAACCAGTATAAAATAATATGGGGAGCGACAATGAGGCTGATTTAATTTCCAACGACCTTCCAATGATCAGTCGTTAAATGAACATTAATTTTCGAATGTAGAAAATGAAGCATATAACTTCTAGTAATAATAGGTAATTTATAAATTAAGTTCATTATTACTGATACAATGGAAACAAGTATATCAGGAGGATGATTGATATGAAAGAAAGGCCGAAACTGGAGATTCCGAAGACCATGACGGAAAAGGTCGCGAACATCATCGGCTACAGTATTTTCATCGGAGCATTAATCTATATGATCATCACATTCCCTTTCCTGCCCGCGGAAGTGCCCGCCCACTTCGGAGCGGATGGTGAAGTCAACAGATACGGATCGAAGTATGAGATGATCGTTCTCGTCGTCACACCACTGTTCCTCATTCCCGGGCTCGAGGTGCTGGAGCGATTTCCGGAAATACATAGCTATCCACGACGCATGGACGAATCCAATATTGAAGAATTCTATTTGCACAGCAGAATGCTAGCCAATTTTGGAAAGAATGGCGCGCTCATCGTATTTGCGATTATCTTCATCGAAATCATCAACTACGGGCTTATCGGCACATCCACATTCGGATCTTTTCTGCTTCCATTGATTCTTTTGTTTGCACTAGGCCCGGTAGGATGGATGATCGAGCGCAGGAAAATAAGATGATTCAGGCCAGCCCCATTTATGTGGATAATGTGCATAGGACTTAAGTGTTCGTCTGCATAACCAACCTTAAAACCCAGCTATCTTTCTGAAAAGATGAGCTGGGTTTCTTAACTATATTAAAATCAATCGTAAACCAGTATAAAATAACACCAGAATAGGGGGCTTCTAACTTAATCGCTCAACAAAAGCAGTTTCACTTTGATAGAGTACTGGCACTTTTAATAAACAGTCTCATTGTCTATCTCTTCATAATCATAAATCATAAACCCTTGGGGTGTATTTACGATCGTATATTCTACTACTGTTGTCCTTCTTCCGTTTGAGGAGATATGTTCATAATTACGGGTAACAGTCACTTCATATTCATTTGTCTCATTGTTCTTAATGTCGATGACATCTACATCATATGTCCGATGGTTGCGATAGTTACCGGAAGCCTTATTGGCTGATATTTTCTCGTAATTCGGTGATTCCTCACGTGTAAAAGTGAGTATGTCTTCCTCATCGTTGTTATAATAGTTCGTTAGATCATCGGTGTAGTTACTGATAAATGCTTTCATCCGCTCTTCTTCATCCTCACTCACATCTTCTGATTCCTGAGGTTCTCTGACAGTACTTTCTTCCGTATGGTCGGGCACTTCATCGACAGTCATCAAATCCACTATTTTTTCTCCCGATTCATTATCATGTAACCAAAACGTACCTGTAATTGTAGACTCTTCTTTATCTTCAATTACATATTCCATCAGTTGCAGACCGCTTACTGGGCCCCCTTCTGTTTCATAGACATCCACATCAGGTGCTCCCAGCGCATCCACCACTTCATCGTATGGCAGGCCGGCATAAAATTTAACATCCTCTACAATGTTTTCATCCGGATTTATATCTTCATCCGCTTGTTCGTCATTTGTTCCATATGGGAAAACTTCCGAATAGTTTACACCCAGATTTCCATAGATAACTACAGGACTACCATGGCCAGGATAAATGAAATCATATGGACCATATCGTTCCTCAACTTCACTCTGTGACATTCCTTTAGTAATGACATCTTGAGAAAATGTCAGATTTTCCGTCTTCACACTTCCTGAATCAAACAAAGCCTGCTGCACTTCGTCAGAATGAATGTCGAATGAAGTGGCAGCTGGGTTACTCGAATCATCACTGGATTCTTCTGACGACGCTGTCCCCTCTCCTTCCTTCTCACTATTTGCATCTTCTTCAGTCGGTGCTTCCGATGAGCCATTTGTTTCAGGTTGCTCATTGCTTGTTTTTTCTTCCGACGTTCTGTCATCGGCACTTTTGTCGGGGGACTCTACTGTCTCTTCTTCTGTGTTATCATCTGGTTCCACATCATTTTCATTAGGTTGGCAGCTGGTTAAAATCAATAGTGATATGGTTGAAAATATAACTAGACGCATTAAAAATCTCCTTTTACCAGAATGAGCTTTCTCTCCCTAACCCTCTTTATACTGCTCTACCCTTGAAAGTGAATATTAGTCTATTTGTAAATATTTTTAAGTTACACAATCAAATGAAACAGTTTTAAATTAGAGTAGACTCCAAATAGATGCCATCAAGATGGTTAGATTACTGCTTGTCACTCTTGATGATAGACTGTATATGTTTTATCAGTTAAAAAATAAAACGATCTCAGAGGCCCAATTGCTCCTGAGATCGTCTTTAGTTAAGAGTTAGAACTTATATCCCAGACCCACCCTTTACTATTTTGCGCGGTTCAGATACCAGCTGCCCAGTGTCAGGTAGGCTGCGAATGTTGTCCATAGTGTATACGGCAGCAGAATGATGCCGGCCAGTCTGCTTACTTTGAAGAATTTCACTAATACAGCGTACATCGTAACCCAAATCATAATACTGTTCACCAATGCCAATTGACGTTTTCTGAGACGGAAGAACAGGAACGACCAAGTGTAGTTGATCATGAGATGAACCTTGAAGAGCCTGCTTGCCTTACGGTCCCCTCTCCTTTTGACGATGGCATGAGCCAGTCCCATCGTCAGATAAAGGAAAGTCCACATGGGGGCAAAGATTTTACGTGGCGGGGCAAATGGCGGCTGCTTAAGCTTCCTGTATTGCCTTGGTGCTGATTTGGTAGATAATTTACCGACCGTTTTACCTAATATGAGTGGAGTGACAAGATGAAATACAAACTGGATGATTGGTTTCATGGTATCTCCTCGTTTCGTAATTTGATACCAAGTATATACCATATTCAGGTTAAGGTAATATTGAAGGGCCTCTAAAGAGCATAAAATATTTGTATAAATGAATAATGGAAACAGGGAGGCCCCCGCACTGAAAAAATAACTGCAGACCAGCATACTGCTGTCTGCAGTTATTTACATGAACATCTTCTTAATTTGCTAGTCTCATTCCAGTGATCCAAATATTTTATTTGATTTCAACATCATTCAGCATCATGACCCGGGATGGATGCATCCAGAATCCTTCAACATCAGGACTTATAGCAGCGACATACTCCGTATGACGGACAGGAACCAGAGGAGCTTCCTCCACTTCTATTTCTTGTGCCTGATGATACATTTCCAAACGTTCACCTTCGTCACTTTCCTGACGTGCTTCGTCAATCAGGGAATCAACCTCTTCATTCGCATAGAATGAACGGTTTCCTTCTGAGCCTCTAGCATCAGAATGGAAGAGATAATACTGGTTATAATCTCCGTCTCCTGTCATGTTGGACCATCCGAGAATGAACATATCATGCAAGCCTTCACCTGTCTGTTCAAGATACGCTCCCCACTCGACCTGTTTGATTTCCACGTTGATTCCGTATTCACTAAGCTGATCTTGGACAATCTCAGCCGTCGTTACACGGGCTTCATCATCATTGGTCCAGAATGTCGTATCGAATCCATCTTCATAACCTGCTTCATTGAGCAGCTCCTGGGCACGTTCTGGATCATGGCCATAACCTTCCAAGTCAGGATGGTAGCCAAAATTTGCTGGTCCAATCGGCCCAATGGCTTCTGTACCCACACCATTGTATACACCGTCAATGATGGCTTCCGTGTCAATTGCATAGCTAAGGGCCTGTCTTACTCGAATGTCATCAAACGGCTCTGTCTCAACATTAAAACCGATGTAATCAATCCCCAGCCCTTCGCTTCGATAAAGTTCCATGTTATCAGAGTCCTCCACCATGTCTAAGCTCTGGAAAGATATAGGCTCTGCGATATGTGCCTGACCCGTCTCAATCATGGCAAAACGGGAGCTGCTTTCTGTGACAACACGGAAAATGACTTCTTCAACCTGCATCTCCTCTCCCCAATAGTTGTCATTTTTTGAAAGGACTACTTCATTTCCTTGATCCCATGAGTCAAAAGTAAGGGGCCCAGTTCCAACAGGATCCTCAGTTAAGTTGACTTCTCCTTCACTTTCAGCCTGAATACTCGCCGGACTGATGATTCCCCCTGAATAATGGGCAAGGTTCGCAAGTAAAGGAGCGAATGGATACTCAGTTATAAGACGGACTGTGTAGTCATCAACAATCTCGACTTCTTCAATCATTTCAAATAGAGAAGCCCGTGGAGAAGCCAACTCTGGATCAAGTACACGATCGATGTTTGCTTTAACGGCATTTGCATCGAAAGGTTCCCCATCGTGAAATTCCACATCTTCCCTCAGTCGGAATTCCCACTCATTATCATTGATCCTTTCCCACTCTGTTGCTAGACCTGATTGGATTTCCATATTTTCATCCTGGACTACGAGTGTTTCGAAAATCTTATTATGGTACACATTTGCTGAAGGAATATCTGTGCCAAGGTGTGGATCTATTTGAGTGACCTCCGAATCCACAGCAATGACTAAAGTATCATCACCTGATTCGCCACCATTATTTTCACCCGCTCCTTCACCACCAGAATTTTCTTCTACATCTCCATCAGTGCAGGCACTAACTATAAATATCATAATCACTAATAATAGTAAGCTGTAGACCTTTTTCATAAGCAACCTCTCCTTTATTCTAGTTATCCAGTATCTGAAGATCCTTAGTCGACTTTGTAAAGTTTTCGTAACCATCCTCTGTAATTACCAGCAAATCTTCGATCCGTACTCCTCCCCAACCAGGAATATAGATTCCCGGCTCAACAGTTATCACCATACCAGGTTGCAACTTGGTATGATCCGTGTTTCTCATTGCTGGTTTTTCATGAATATTTAGACCAAGTGAATGGCCAAGGCTATGCCCGAAATTATCTCCATAGCCAGCTTCACGAATGATTGATCGTCCAATATCATCAAGTTCTGAACATATCTTTCCAGGTCCAATGTGTTTAAGTGTTTCTTCTATGGCGGTATGGACAATATCATAGATCTCCCGTTGCTTTTCAGAAGGCTCTCCAAGAACCACAGTTCTGGTAAAGTCGCTGAAGTACCCATTCACTACAGCACCATAGTCCATTTTGACAAATTCACCTTCGCTTATAATTCTTTTGGAAGCGCTTCCATGCGGAAGCGCAGAACGCTCGCCAGATGCAATAACATGATTTGCTTTAATACCTTCCGCACCATTTTTCTTCATAAAATATTCAAGCTCCAGTCCAATATCCTTTTCAGACATACCTGGTTTAATGAAACTTAGAATATGTTCAAATGCAAGGTCGCATAATCGAATCCCTTCACGTATATTCTCAATTTCATCCCCATCTTTTATTTGACGAATATCCATAATCATCTCATCTATGATCGGATATTCAGCCCCTTTATTGCTTTCTTCTAAAAGGCGATATGTATTGAGACTCAAATTTCCTTCAACACCGATCGCGCCTTTTGTAGAAGCTGTTTTTTGAGCAACACTTTCATCCAATAAACCACCTTCATGCTTAAGTACCTCAACTTCACTATCCACTTGTGTGTTCGCCTGCTCAAAATAGCGGAAATCTGTGAGTAATTGTACTTTGTCTTGCGTAATGATCAATGCTCCGCTTGAACCAGTAAAGTTGGAAAAATACCGGCGATTCTCAAGTGAATAAATGATAACTGTGTCAACGGCCTTTCTCTTCATGCCTTCACGTAATTTTGAAATTCTGTATTGGGTATTCATACATCACCTTTCCTGTTTAATATTGAAATGATATGTTTCACATTCATTTCTGCCTTATGACGACTTTAAAACAAATATTTCTTTCTGCCATTTTAACATTTTATGACTGTTTCTCAATGAATTATTTTAAATATTTATAATTTTCTGATTATATAAGCGACTTACTTTTCTAAAGTCCAAAAACTTTTGAGAGTATTACCTTATCAGTTGTAATGGTTGCATTCTTCTTTTAATTGATATTATCAATGATTCATTTTTGAGCTCTGTATTTTAACGATGTAAATAGGAAATTAAAAAACCTGGCAGAAATATATTCTGCCAGGTTTTACACATTCAATTGATTATTTTATTCTCCCTCAAACTTATGCTTAGCGAGCTCCCGTTCATAAATGAACAACGCATTATTATCATCCTTAATCCGTTCAAGATAGTCGATATGACGTTCGAAAGTGGACTCTTCCTCAACTTGCTCATCCAGGAACCATCTGATGAAAGATAATGTGGCATACTCTTTCTCTTCAGTCGCGATATCAGAAATGTTGTAGAAGGATTCCGTGACTTTCTTCTCCTGATCCAACCCCGCTTTGAAAGTATCCAGTATGGAATCATAGTTAGCCCTTGGAGCCGGAATTTCTTTAAAGACGGCATGAATTCCACGGTCATTCAAATAATCATAGAGTTTCATACCGTGGAAACGCTCCTCTTTGGCCTGCTGGATATAAAAGTTCGCGAAGCCATCATAACTTCTGGACTCACAATACGCGCCCATAGCCATATACTCATGTGCTGCTGCAAATTCATTGTTCATCTGATCATTCAATGCTTCTTTGAGTTTTTCCGATAACATGTTATACATGCCTCCCTTTGGGTTGCTTATTTATCATTACCCTCTCATCACGGAATATATCATTTGAACCATCAGCAAAAAGCAAAACTATGACGTCTAGACATGAAAAAACCTCCCAAGTTCACAGATTTTTCATTCCATCTGTAAGCTTGGGAGGCAGCACCTCATATGAAGGTTTGTTTCTTTAATGTGGTCATTCTTCTTCATGGATGCTTTAGAAAATCATTCGGCGCCTTATTCTGAGCCTTCACCTGCTTCAGTGATCCTATAGACCTTACCGCCATCAGTGCTTGCAATAAGCGCGCCATCCTCGGTTACGAGAATATCACGGAAACGTTCGCCCTCTTCAGTCAATAGACGTTCTTCTCCAACGATGGTGTCATCTTCAATAACGACACGTACGATATAGTTCGGCGCTAAACCGCCGATGAACAAGTTGTTCTCCCATTCAGGAATTGCATCGTTGTCATAGAATGACATGCCACTTGGTGCACTTGTCGGATCCCAATAATACCTTGGTTCAACAAAGCCTTGCGCTTCATGTTCTGAAACACCCTCATTGATCAGTTCACCACTGTACTCGATACCATAGGAAACGATCGGCCAGCCATAGTTGTTTCCTGGTTCAATGATATTCAGTTCATCCCCAGCCTGTGGACCAAATTCAACAATCCATAGGTCCCCTGTTTCAGGGTGGAAGTCCACACCTTGAATATTACGGTGACCATAGCTATAGATGCCATCCAGTGCGTCTTCATCTTCGATGAACGGATTAGACTCTACTGGTTCCCCAGCTGGTGTAATGTGGATTACTTTACCCAAGTAGGCATCCAAGTCCTGTGCACGTTCGCGGATCGGATCATCGGAACGTTCCCCAGTTGTCAGGAACAGGTTGCCATCATCGTCAAAGATGATGCGTCCACCGTAGTGCAGGGTGCCTTCATATGCTGGCGTTGCCTGGAAGATCACTTCAAAATCTTCTAGTGCGGTTTCATCTTCTGACAGCATACCTTTACCGACGGCCGTTACAGTACCCCCTTCGATATCCTGAGAAAACGTCATGAATACTGTTCTTGATTCGTCGAAATCAGGTGCAACCGTTACATCAAGCAGACCGCCCTGGTCTTCACTGTTCACTTCCGGTGTCCCTTCGATTGGGTCGGATACAGAGCCATCTTCAAGGTTTACGATAAGAAGTTCTGCTGAGTCCCTTCGTGTAACAAGCAGGCGGTTCGTGTCAAACTCCACCATACCCCAAGGTACGCCAAGACCCTCTGTAACAACTTCCACATCAAGTTCTGCTTCAGTCTCTACTTCAGGTGCCCTCGTCTGTTCTGGGAATGCTGGTTCAAAATCAGTAACTTTTGGTTCAGTTTCTGCTGATTCAGATTCTCCATCTGCACTTTCATCACTTTCTTCTGTTGATTCTTCGGATTCTTCACTCTCTTCTGTTGTCTCCTCCGATTCCTCAGTGGATTCTTCAGTTTCTTCTGTTGCAGTATCCGATTCTTCTGTTGATTCTTCAGTGGTTTCTTCCTCTGAAGAGCCACCATTGCCACATGCTGCCAAAGCCAATACAAAGATCAGCATCAGAAGGAACGTTAATCTTGACCACGAAACTTTCCCCATCATTTTCCTCCCCTTTATATAATATTGAACCGAATGTATTAAAACCCAGTTCTTAATACCCAGCATCAAAAACGATTCAGACTTTCATGTCATAACTGAAATTATAGATTTCCTTATATACAATTTTATCACAATTATCAGATAACTTTAATGATGAATGGAATTATACTCTCTTGGTTTAGGTACTGGTTCGCACTAATATAATTTAAAAACCCAGGCTATCTCTCATCAAGATAGCCGGGTTTTAAATCTAGGTATGCAGAATAGAACCTAAAATATATGCAATTGATAGTCAAAATTGACTAATAGCCTCAAAGGACTTGGTTACAGTACAAAAACTCAATAGGTTTTTAAAATATTGTACTTAGATAATTGTACGTGTTTTTATATTGTCGATCTGTAGTGAAATTAGCTCTATCTTTTCTTCCTCCAACGTTCCAATAAACGGTCGTTTATTGGAACGTTGGAGGAAAAATAATAAACGAGCAAGGCTTATCAGTCCTACTCGTTGTAAAATATTTAACCTTTTGGTGGATAGGAGTCATTTCCATAAGAATCTGCATCTCGAAACTTGCCATCTTTTCCCTGAATACGATGCTCAGAATTATTTTTCCTAGCTTGCTCTCTAGAATAATTAATAGCTTCTTTTTGGTATCGAACTTTTTACTGAGCCTATCAGCGCCTTCTTTTCTAGACCTCCATCCATCATGTACAATGTCTCAAATATAGTACTGAAAGGTCTACGGTAAAAGGTATAGTATTCCATCCATGCATCAACATTACCTTTTCCAGCAATATTGTTTAAAGCATGATTAAATTTTTCTAAACCGACTTGCAGTCTCATATATACCACCTACCCTACAAAAGATAGCTGCTATTACCACTGGCGCTTTTGTCCTTGATGTTTCAAGGCTTGGCCCTACAGTCTAATCTCCATCATTAATTGTGTGCCATATTCCGTTACCTCTTCGTCTATTGTTTCAAAGCCTTGCTTTTTCCACATTCTAACAGCCGGTTTGTTTTCTTTGATAACACTGAGCCGAATCTTCCTCATGTCTTTTTCTTTAGCATAAGCAACAGCGTGATTATATACTTGCTGACCGATACCCTGCTTCCTATAATTTTGATCGATGACCAAGTATCCTATCATACAGGTGTGGCTTTCGGGATAATTGAATAGGATGTCCAGAAAGCCAATAAGATTCTCCTCTCTATAGACGCCATATACTTCTTTATTTTTTATATCTATGCCGGGAGGCACATCCAATAGGAATTCTTCTTTAACTTCATCAAAAGATGGGACTACCTCCATATAATCCCTGAAATGATCTGTATTGCCCATGATGAAGTTATAGAAGGGATTAAATTCCCTCTCCTTATCAAGTAATTTTAATTTGAACGGTATCATTCAACTTCCCCCACTATAATTAATTTGGGCTGATAATTTTATAAATAACCTCTCATACGCATGACTTTCCCCACATGTTCTTCATTTATCTTTTCCAACCCATTTTTTTGGTAGAACTTTATTGCACGTCTATTTGTTGGAGAAACTCTAAGGTGATATTCCTCTAAGCCATTGTTCTCAAAATATCTCAACGCGTATGTATGCATCTCTTCAGCATACCCTTTTCCTCGATATGGCTTTGTTAAATAGTATAAGTTGATGTATCCAACTATTCTATTTTTGTATTTCTTGATTGTCAGTTCAATTTGTCCGATATATTCGTTTTCTTTTTTAAGAAGTAAGAAGCCATCAGGAAACTCTTGTACCTTTTCCTCTAGCCACAATATATACTCATCTTCATTAAGGTCTTTTGAATGACCGAAGCTTTCTTTGAATGAATCCTTTCGGAATTTAATCACTATGTCCTTATGAAAATTTAGGTTAATATTAACAAATTCCATTTAATCACCCGCTTTTATCCTTTGGTGAAATCAATTATAAAATAAAATGTTCTTACTAATAGAATCGCCTTTTTAAGTAAACTTATTCTCTAATGATGATTTTAAGACTTACAATAACTTATACATATAGTACTCATTGACCGGTTTCCCATCTATCATCAAGGAGCGCACCTTTTCTCCTTCCAAAATGAAACCCATCTTACTATAGAGATTGAAAGCGGGATGATTATGTTTAATCACGGTCAATTCCAGTCTGGAGACTCCCTGAATTTGTGACCAGGAGAACACTTCTTCAAATAGTGCCGAGGCGACTCCTTGTCCCCTATAGTTCTTATCGACACCCAAAACAAGATAGGCAGAATGACTATTCCTCTTGAGTTTTCCTCTTAATACTGCAATGAACCCTACTAATGTTTTATTCTCAACGGCCACAAGGAAATGGGCCGATGGATCTGCCTTCATTTGAGCAATTGCCTTACGCTGCACTTCCACATTCATTTTTCTTTCCCCTGGGTCATATAGCATGTATCCTGTGTCATCAAGCTGTTTGTTCAATTCTAGGAACTGCTCTGCATCTTCCTTTTTCGACTGTCTGATCTCCATTATGTTTGCTCCCCTCGGTATATTCATGACGTTTATGGTTCATTTCAGTATATGTAATTATTTGGTATAGTATGAGTATAACAAACGAATCTTAATTTTTAGAAATTTTTAAAAGGAACGAGTCATTACTATGGAGAAATGGGATGCTTACGACAGGAAGTTAAACAAGTTGAATTTTGATTTAACTAGAGGAGAGAACATTCCTAATGATGTATTTCATTTAGTTTCAGAAGTGATGGTAATCAATCTAGATGGGAGCTTTTTAGCCATGAAGAGAGATTATAATAAAGCGTCGTATCCCGGTTTTTATGAAGTATCAGCAGGTGGAAGTGTTTTAAAAGATGAAGACCCGACGGATGCTGCTGAAAGAGAAACACTGGAGGAGACAGGTGTTAGAATAACGAGCCTAGAAAAACGGAACATCTATATTTCTGAAGAATACAATACCATTTTCGTCTCTTTTATTGCTCATGTGGATATTCCAAAGGACAGCATTGTTTTACAAGAAGACGAAACAATTCATTACAAGTGGATTCCCAATGAAGAGATATATTCCTTTTTAACTTCTGATGTTTGTGTACCTGGTCGAAATCAAAGAGCTATAAATGACCTTTTTGGGTAGACCCTAAATAGACATTACAGGATATTTATTTCACTGGTTCTCTGGTGTTGGATTAGGGGGCTTCTAATCATCCTCAGAAAGTATTTTTAATAGTTTGATTTCTCAAATTGAGAAGGGTAGATCTGTTGGAAAATCAGGGTTGCTATGACAGATTTATATAAGTGCATAGTTTAATCATATTGAAGATTTCAGTCACTATTTACAAGCGAAGTCAGACACAAAGGTTTTTAAGCTAGGTTAACAGTATAATCATGGATTACCGATTATAACTTGCTTCAAAATTACATCCATCATTTATATATATAGAGCTAAATCCTTAAAAGTTGTAAATTTCCATTTTAATCTAAAACGCTGTATAATAAATACTATATAAATTAATGAAACTCAAAAGTGGGGTGACCAGGATGAAAACTGCGAAATTATCAGATATTCGTGAAAGAAATGCAAAAAGAAGGTCACAAGCAATCCGGGCAGCAAGGCGTGTCAATCCCGATTTCATGCCTGGTATGCGTACAATCGATAGGCCACGCAAGAACCCACAAAAACAGCACATACTTGAAGAAATGCAGGAAAGAGAATATGAATTACAACGAAAATGATGCTAGAGCTGATATGGATAGAATTTCGTCCCAATGCGGACTTTGAGTTGCCCCCGGAAGTTAGATTTTAGGTCTAAATTTCGGAGGAACACTACACTTGCCATGTCGGTTTTTTTAACATACCTATTCCTTTGATGATTATATAGAATACAATAAATCACCCCCAATCCATCTCAATGGATGGGGGATTTGATATGTCATGCCATAATATTTGATGACCAATGAAAGGAGCAGACGCCCTATGCTCGACGATACAGATTCGCTCATTCTGGATGCGCTTCGGCCCGGGTGGAAAAGCCGGAAGATGCGGGAGTCATCTAAGTGTTCACCATCAAAGTGAACTCGGAAAAGATGGGCTATCCGGTCCATGCCTTCATCACCATATTTACAAGCAGCTCTTATCATACACCCTATTTGAACCTGGTGGCGGCCAACGAACAGTACGTCGTCCGAAACCATAAGATCAGTGGGGACGGGTGCTATCTCCTCGAATGCCGCTTCCCTTCAAACAGAGTACTGGATGAATTTCTCGTCCAGCTGGAATCCCATGTGAACTACAAGCTCTCCATCGCCATCAATTGACGGGAGTACAGAGATGCCTTCTCTTCCACAATGCGCCCATGGCGCATACCTCTAAATATTAATGCTTGTATTTATTTGGTATGATACCAGTATCACTAAATTTCCAAATTTTTAAAGTCCATATATAAATGAGCAGCAGCTATTTTCTATTTTAAGGAGATGTCTTGAATGCCACAAAAAAGCGTATTGATCATCGGCGGCGGGCTTGGTGGGTTATCAGCCGCCATTTCCCTGGCACAAAAGGGATATGATGTATCGTTATATGAGAAGAATGACCACTTGGGCGGGAAATTGAACCGTCTGGAGCAGGATGGCTTCGGCTTTGACCTCGGCCCTTCCATTTTGACGATGCCGAAAGTGTTTGAGAAGCTCTTTACCGCGAGCGGAAAGAAGATGGCGGATTATGTGCCGACGGTCAAGCTGGATCATCAGTGGCGCTCCTTCTTCCCGGATGGCAATGTCATCGATCTGTATGAAGATATGGATGACATGCTGGAAAAGAATCCATCATTGGATAAAAAGGACATCAAGCAGTATGAAAAACTGCTCGCCTACTCCAAGAAGCTGTATGATACAACCGAACAGAGCTACTTCAAAGGGGTCGATGATAAGAAGGACATTTTGAAGTATCAAGGGGTATTCAGTACTCTGAAGGGCTTTGATCTGTTTTCGACGGTACGCCAGGCGATCGACAAACGGATCAGCAATAAGCAGCTGAGCGATATGCTTTCCTACTTCATCAAATATGTCGGCTCCTCCCCCTACGATGCACCGGCTGTATTGAATATGATGATATATATGCAGCATGACCAGGGCGTATGGTATGTACCGGGTGGCATGGACAACCTGGCCAAAGGGCTCGTCCAGCTTGCCGAGGAGGTCGGTGTGACGATCCATACAGGGCAGCATATTTCTGAACTCCGAAATTCAGAAGGCAGGATCACCGGCGCCGTACTGGATGATGGTACACAACTGGATGCAGACTATTACGTATCCAATATGGAGGTCATTCCGACCTACGAACAGTTGATTGGCGGACATGAGGACTATGTCCGGAAAATCAAAAAGAAATTCGAACCTGCGAGTTCCGGCCTGGTCATGCACCTCGGGGTCAAAAAGACCTACCCCCAGCTTGCCCACCACAACTTCTTCTTCGCAGAAGATATGAAGAAGCAGATGGATAAGATATTCCATAAGCATGAACTGCCGGATGATCCGGTCATCTATCTCGTGAACGTCAATAAGACGGATCCGGACCAGGCGCCGCCGGGACATGAGAACTTGAAGGTGCTCCCGCATATCCCATATATCCAGGACGAGCCATTCACGGCTGAAGCCTACGAGCGGTTTGCAGAACAGACGCTGATCAAGCTTGAACGCATGGGCCTCACGGATCTGCGTGAGAACATCGTGACAAGAGATGTATGGACGCCGGAGGACATCCAGCGGGTGTACGGCTCCGACCGGGGGGCGATCTACGGCACCCTCTCCGACCGCAAGAAGAACAAGGGATTCAAGCATCCAAAGCAAAGCGCGCACTATGACAACCTCTACTTCGTCGGCGGTACGGTGAACCCTGGAGGCGGGATGCCGATGGTGACATTGAGCGGCCAGCATGTCAGCAACCAGATCGTCCAGAGGGATTCGGTTGATGAGTGACGTCTCCTTCTGAAGCTTGTGCGTGATTCAGGACACTGCCGCAAATGACGCCTGCGAAAATGAAGATGCTTAGGAGGTTCGGCCATGCAAGTGATCTCATTATCCCTGTTCTGGACCATCGTCATCGACATAGTCGCCTGGCTCTTCTTCCATATGGCCATCTCCGCCCTCTGCCTGAAGCTCCCGGCTGCAGTATTCCAGAACAATGCCTTCTGGTCCCGCATCTATTCATGGGAAAAGTCAGGCGAGATATGGCAGCAGCTGTTTCGGGTGAAGGCATGGAAAGGCAGATTGATCGACGGGGCCACCCTGTTCAAGAGGGGATATCAAAAGAAATCACTGCATGGCACAGGCAGGGAAGACCTCGAAATGTTTGCCATGGAGACGAAACGGGCTGAGCTGACACATTGGCTGTCGATCGTGCCCGCTCCGCTCTTCTTCCTGTGGAACCCACCGCTTGTGGGCTGGCTGATGATCGTCTATGCAGTCGTCTTCAACCTGCCCCTCATCATCACACAAAGATACAACCGCGGAAGAATCAGAAGAATGCTGTCGTGACTCGGGAGAGTTTTAGAACCTTCCGGGTCCTTCATTTCAGAAAGAGGTGTATGCATGACTAAGAAAGTGATCGTCATTGGTGCGGGTGTGGCAGGGCTGGCAAGCGCCATCAGACTGCAGCACGCCGGCTATCAAGTGGAGATCCATGAGAAGGATGCCACTCCGGGCGGAAAAATGAACCGGATTGAAAAGGATGGGTACCAGTTCGACCTCGGGCCGAGCATCGTCATGATGCCGGAACTGTACCGTGAAATATTCGAACTTTGCGGACGTGACTCCGACGACTACATTCCAATGGAGAAGTTGGATCCCATGTACCGTGTGTACTTCAGCGATGCTCCGGATAGGCCCATCGACATCTCCTCCGACCTGACCGAGTTGACCAGGATGATCGAGTCCATCAGCCCGGGGGATACGGAAGGCTTCCTCAACTATATGCATGATATCTATAAAGGATATATCTTCGCCCAGGACAACATCCTCGGACGGCCTTTCCACAAAAGAAGCGACTTCTATAACCTTTCGATGTTGAGGAAGGCACCGAAAGTGAAACTGGTGGGTACAGCGGACAACTTCATCGGAAGATATATAAACAGTGAACGCCTGAAGCAGGTCATGGGGTTCCAGACATTGTACATAGGCGTCTCCCCCTTCACCGGCCCGTCCTTCTATTCGATGATTCCGATGATCCAGTTCCTGTACGGGATATGGTTCATCAAAGGCGGTATGTATACGATGGCAACGGCCATGGAACGGTTGTTTGAGGAACTTGGCGGGGAAATCTTCTATGGAAGCGCAGTGCAGGAGATCTCCATCGATGCCGGACGGGCGACCGGCATCAAGGTGGATGACAGGAAGATCGATGCCGAATATGTGGTCTGCAACGCCGATTTCCCGTATGCGATGAAAAACCTGGTGAAAAGCCCCCGCGCCAAAGGGAAATTCACCGATCGGAAGATCGACGGCATGAAATATTCCTGTTCCGCCTTCCTCCTCTACCTGGGTATGGACCGGAAGTATGATGATGTCGAGCACATCCATAATTTCATCTTCAATGAATCACTCGAGAAGAACATGAAGGACATCTTTGAAGGTAAAAAGCTGGACCATGCCTCCTTCTACGTCTATATCGCCTCGAAGCTCGATCCGACACTCGCACCGGAAGGAAAGGATGGACTATATATCCTGATGCCGGTGTCCGACCTCGGTACGGCGGACTATGAGTGGAACGATGAGACGATCGAATACTACCGTACATACATTTTGGACACCTTGAAGCAGATACGCGGGTTTGAAAATATCGAGCAGGAGATCGTTTCAGAAACACATTTCACACCACTCGATTTCGAATCCAGGTTCAATGCCTACAACGGTGCCGCATTCGGGCTGCAGCCCACCCTTTCTCAAAGCATCCACAAGCGGCCGCAGAGCAAATCGCCGAGCTGTTCCAACTTGTATTTCACAGGCAGCAGCACACATCCAGGGGCAGGCGTCCCGATTGTACTGCTGTCCGCCCAAATCGCTGCCCGGGAACTCATCCAGGACGACAAAGGCAGCCCATCCACTGAATGAAATGAAAGGGGGAGATGATGATCAATCTTATAGTCGGAGGTTTTACAATTGTTGTCGGGACACTCATGTTCTGGTCCCTCCCCCGCCCGTCAGGCCGGGGGGAAGGTGCCAAATACCCTTTCGTATCCATCATCATTCCGGCCAGGAATGAAGCAGAAAGGATTTCCGCCCTGCTCAGATCCCTGCAGGAGCAGAATTTCAGATCATTTGAAGTTCTGGTCATCGACGATGACTCCACGGATGATACAGTTTCTGTCGCATCGGCCTTTGATGCTACAATACTGCGTAATGAATCCAAGGAGGCCGGTGCAGGGAAATCGTCAGCCTGCTGGCACGGTGTCCAGCATTCGAAAGGGGAATGGCTCCTTTTCCTCGATGCCGATACACGCTTCAGCACCCCCGACAGCCTTCAGGATCTGTTGGCGCTTTATCGACGGAAAGGGGCCCGGGGCATCTTATCCCTGCAGCCGTTCCATCGCATCGAGGACATGTACGAGAATCTTTCAGCCATCTTCAATGTGATTGTTGTCGTGGGGATGAATGTATTCACCGTCTGGGGGAAGCGCTTCAGACCTGCAGGGTCGTTTGGCCCCTGCATCCTGTCTGATAGGGACGACTACCTTTCGACAGGCGGGCATAGGGGAATCCAGGAGGCCATCATGGACGACCTGGCATTGGGACAGGCGTATCTCGACCAGAACTTGCCCGTCCATTGTATGGGCGGCAAAGACGTCATATCCTTCCGCATGTATCCGGAAGGGTTCAGAAGCCTTGTCGAGGGCTGGTGCAAAAGCTTCGCGCTCGGCTCACAAGCGACCCATCCTGTAGTCATGCTGATGACCATCGTCTGGATTTCCGGCAGCTTCATAAGCACCGGAGCATTCGTTTCTTCACTCACCGCACTGGACCCGGCGCTGATTGTGCTTACCGGGGCAGTGTATCTTCTCTATGCCCTCCAGACCATGGTTTTCGCCCGAAGATGCGGCAACTTCAAAAGGTATATCTTCATCTTCCATCCCATCCTGTTCGCCTTTTTTGCCGGTGTATTCGTATACTCCATCTTCCGGGTCCATGTACTGCGTTCGGTGAACTGGAAAGGTCGGAAAATCAACGTCAAATAATGCTAGAAAAGCGAGGTCAGTCATGCTCAAAACCATCTTTGCCAAATTACTGCGACTTCTTCCAAATAAGGCAGCAAAAAATCCAATGATTGATCAGCAGCCTGTAGGAAGCAAGAAGGATATCATGGTGGAAACAACCATCGGTCCCACCGCAATAACGCTGTATTATCCATTGGAGGCAGAACAAAAAAAGCACCCCGTCTACATCAATTTCCACGGGGGTGCCTTCATTATGAATGATAAGGATATGGATGATCCGTATTGCCGCTATCTCGCCAATGAGACGGGATGCGTCGTCCTCAACATCGATTATGTGAAGGCGCCGGAGTATCCATTCCCAAAAGCGATCGAACAGAGCTATGAAGTGTTCCAATGGATGAAGGAGCATGCGAAAGAGCTCGCCATCGATTCTGAAAAAGTGATGGTGGGCGGCCAAAGTTCAGGCGGCAACTTTGCAGCTGCATTCTGCCTCCTACTTGAGGAGAAATCGGAAAAGCAGCCGCTTCTGCAAGTTCTGTCCTATCCGATGCTAGATTTCGTCACACCATATTCAGAGAAGCCCGAACCAAATAAGTTGCGCGCGCAATTCCCGCAGGCCGCACACTTTTTGAACATATGCTATGTGCCTGAAAAGGAAATGGCCAGGAATCCCCTCGCCTCCCCTGTCTTTGCCGATGTAGACGACCATTTGGCCCCTGCCCTCATCCTAATTGCTGAGCATGATGCCTTCAGACCGGAAGCTGAAGTTTACGCTGAGAAATTAAAGGCTGCAGGTGTAAGCGTCCAGGATGTTCTCTTCACAGGCTGCGGTCATGCCTTTACGCATTTCGGCCCGAAAGAAAAAGCCCGTGAGGCTTGGCAGCTGATTGCACAAAACATCAGAGAAGTTGTCAATCATGAATAGTCTTTTAACTTTCTTCCAATAAAATAAATGATGAAGCCATTGTTTATCAACGACTTCATCATTGTACCTCCTAGTATTCTTGTCAGTGTTTTATGGAGGTTTTTATTAAGCTATAGGGGGTTTCACTTCTATTATTGTTATATCTCAACTCATCATTTTTTAATATGGTCGATGTAGATTAGGCCATCAAATTGTTCCTGAGGTACCATTCTATAGTCGTAATATCCCGCCCAATAAACTGTATACTGATTTTTTTCAATAAAGTCACTTGTAGCAAAATCGATAAAGATATCTTTTTGGACGCGATTTCCGATATAGCCTTCCAAAGTTTCATCACTCTCACTTCGCGGTGTTGCATAGTCCTCGGGAAGGATTTCATAATCATCTGCTTCGTTGTGGAACAGCCCTGCATTATACACACTGTAGTCACTCTCCTGAAGCAATGCACCCAATGATTCAACACGCTCATTCATTTTGTCTTCGACATATACCTCATTCGTATAATCTATGGATGCAACATCGTAATTTGAATGGAGGTTTGCCACCCAGACAATGGCTTTATCATTACTGTCCATTTGCTCTAATACCTTCTCTGACATCCCGATTTCTCGATAGTCGTTGTACTCAGCAACGCCATCCTCAAAGCTGATTTTTGAATAGTATTTTTCAATATTCTCCTGTCTTGAAATGATATAGTTTTGTGTTTCAGAAGTTAATTTATTAAAGAAAGACTGATTTCTAATATCTTCATATACATTTGTAGACCGTTCAAGATGACCCACTTTTTTTCCTTGAAGAACCCCTTTAGAAAACCAGTCACGCAGCGCGAATTCAGACCTCTTAAATTCTTCCGCAAGATCATGGCTGTATCCAGAAATTTCGGTCACGATATTTTCTTCTAAAGTTGTGATGGCGCTTGCCCTATTGCCTGAGAAAACGGGTTTCCAATCCATAGGCAGCGTTTTGATATTCTCAGCTATCCCAGCCAAATATTTGTTAAAACTCTCTTGGCGATACTGATCTGAAACCCCCTCTGTCATTGGCAAACCGCTCTGTTGATAGTAGTTGAATTCCGAGTCGCCCGTCTCCAAGAACAATATGTTGAAGTCGTGGTGCTCTGCCAAGTGATCGATGAGATCGGTCTTTTGTTTCGCAATCTCAGATGACCAATGCGTACTTTCACCTAGTATTACAATGTCATGGTCTCCTAGTATATCTCCGATATCCTCAATTTCATTATTCAATTCATAGTAGTCAGCAGAATTTTCACTGGACTCATCAGCATCAGTACCACATCCAACTAATATTGATGTAGTGATCAGTAACGTACCCACTCCTTTTAAGAACTTCTTCCGCATTTGATAAACTCCTTTAATAATCTAATGACATTGAACACCGGTTTCTTCTTACCTTTCTCTCCACTAGGTGAATATTGCCACAACCTATTGGATTAAACTCATAAGGAGAGGCATATAACAATCATCTTTCAGGCTTCAATATGGTCCTCTGAATCATGCCTCCGCCCATGGAATCATTCCGTTCGATCAGAATATAAGTCTGACCGTCGACCAGGAACCTTCCTTTTCCTTGATACTCTACACTTCTTCCCTCTTTAACCAGCTCATGCTTCACCGCTTCCACATACTTCGACTGGTCGGTATACCGATCCTCCAGATCCAGAACAATCTGCCCCTTCCTATATCCCATCAGCCGGTTATAGCCAAAGAGGACAAGACCAAAAATAAGCAGGAAAACTATCAATTCCATTTGAACCCCTCCTGTTAAAATTCATTGAAAGAAACAACCTCCACTTCTCCAGACTCCGTCAGAAACTGTCTCATAAGGTGGAGATGTGCGGCGCCTATATACAGCAGTACCCTATCATGTCCACCCTCGACCAGTTCCATGACATTCCTATAGATGATCAGGTTGCGCTGGTACCACCATCGCATCCAGTCTATACCTACGTACTCCGTCCCCACACCAATTTGAGCCAACTTCATATAAGCCTGGTGATTTTCACGGATGTTCTCTTCGTCATTGATCAGCCTGAGGTTCTCTATGATTGTATTGTCATCTTCAATGCGATTACTTTCCACGAACATGTTATAGACCGCTTCATATGTATCCGGTTGATGGACTTTCGCCCACTCGACCACATCGCCCATGCCTCTGTTGCCCACCGAATCCATCCAGTCCACGGCATTGATTTCAGTCAACCCCAATCGTTCACCCAACCGATACATGACTTGATGGACTTCATTTGCTTCAAGCGAAAGCGTCCCGGCCAAATATGACCTGTACTCATCATTCAGATGCTTTTGCTTATCTTTGGTGATTTCCACCGCCAGGGCAGTCGGTTTGAAGCGAGCGAGTATATCTATCAGTGTCTGTATCTGATCCTGGTCTTTCTCTTTGTCAAAAGTATCTTCGTGGCTCACCATATCGAGTTTTGATGCAAAGTGATAGGTGCCCACCAATAGAACTTGTGGTTTCATATGGATGCTCCAATTCCCATGGATTTTTAAGGATGATGCCTTCTCTTCAGGCCCTCCCTAATTATATTTTGCCTCAAGTGATTCAAAGACTTCCCTCATGCCGTCTCCATCGACCTGATGCTCTGTGATTTCATCACAGGTAAACACTTTGTCTGCGACAAATACGGTGTCGATGTCGAGTATGTTTTGCAGGCGCTCGATGGGATTGCTGTTGAGGATTAGGTATCCTTCATCTTCACCAACCACTTTCTTTGCTTCAATGGTCGCCTTCTTGAGTATTTCAAAATTGTCGAGACCGAAATTTCTGAACTCATTCAGCTCTTCAACCATGCTGAGACCAGGATATACCCATGTGCCTGCCGGGGCATCGGTACCGATATATACTTCTCCGCCCATTTCGAGGTACTTTTCGGTGATCCGCTTCACCTGCTCATACTCCCATTTCTGGCGTTTCCGCAACTCCCTACTAATTTGATCATCGATAGAACGGAACTGTGCATCAATGGATAACATTTCATCCGACCCCAACAGTTTCATCTGCCGGGATGCATCCAGTTCAGGCGGGTTGAATACCCGCCCCTCAGCCAAATGACGATACAATGTCAATGTCGGTACAATCTTCACTTCATTCTCCATCAGATAAAGCAGCAGATCTTTCAATTTGTCCTCATCCATAGGTTTTCCAGCGATGGCAGCGAAATCTTCATCTGAAAGCTGCGTATGGTAGCCGGGGAACAGGTGCTGGATGATGCTCGATGCATGTTCGAGCCACTTCACTCCGTACTCTGCCGCCTTCATAGCGTCGATGGACTTCGTGTGCAGCAGGTCGGCTGCAACCTCCAACCCGAGCGCCTCCCCCTTTTCAACCACTGCTTCGAGAACATCCGCCTGAATATTTCCGTAGACTTTAATGAATTTCGCCCCCTGGGCATGAAGTTCTTCGACAGCTTCTACAGCTGTATCCATATCATTGGTTGACACAGTGCCGTAGGACGTCGGGCCCCACAGACCCGGGTCCCCATCGATGAAACGGTATGTTGCGTATGTATTTGGAGCCATATCATCCACCATCTGGATGAGCTCATAGTTGCCTCCTGTATTACGGACAGAAGTGACACCGCTGGCCAGATAGTGTTTCGCACTGAGCGGCGAAATATGGGTATGCATGTCGACCAGACCGGACATCATGTACTTGTCTGCCCCATCAATCACTGCATCAGTTTCCGAAGGGATTTCGACATCCCTCACTTCGATTTTTCCCTGCTCAAGATCAATCCAGTTGACGCTGTTTATTCTGATCATCACCACTGCTCCCTACCGTTTAAAGATTCTTCAAGCATTGCAGCATTCCCATCTCCTACCTACACACCTTTGATATGAATGTTTCGAGCATCTTGTTGTAGATCTCCGGCTGGTCAAGGTGTACAGCATGCCCCGCGAAAAGAATTGTCGCAACATGGATATTGGGATTCATTTTTGGATATGTGATGGTTCCCTTCAATTCATGTATATTCTGCTCCCCCACTATATACAGGACGGGCATATCGAGCATGGAGAGGTCTGCCGTTTCACCGAAAGGATACCAATTCCCCTCCTGGGTCAGCCGTAATAGTTCCCGCCAGTTCCCTTCGTGGAGACGATCAAAGTAGGCAGCCGTATCCGAATGCTCCAGCATCTTCTCTACATTTTCCGCATCCAAACGGTTCAGTTCCTCCCAGTTTGACGGCTTTTCCGCCATGATGCCGGAGAGTGTCAAGCTCTTCGTCTTTTCAGGATATTCCTTGGCAAACATCAGCGCTGCCAATCCACCGAGTGAACACCCTGCAATGTGTGCCGACTGGATCTTCAAATCATCCAGTGTTTCAGACAGATCGATGGCTGTTTGGGCAAAGTAGTCTGTAAAGTCTTCCGCGACGGATTTTCCATGGCCACGGAGGTCGGGGAGAATGACCAGATTATCTTGATTAAAGTATTCTTTCTGTATTTCAAGTTCAGTTTCTCCTGTCTGGAGCCCGGTATGCAAAAAAACGACAGACTCGCCTTCACCTGAAACGTCGGTATGCAGAATCATGGATGTCGCTCCCTCCTCTTCTTTATTGGCATGGGTACTGTCTAAAGGATGACTCCTAATTTATCATTACGAGATATGTGATGAGAAAAAGGAATTTTCAATCGTCATCTCACTCGACATATAGAACAGTCGTATTCTTACTTCATAGTATTGTCCTCCTGCTGCCGCTTCGAGTGAATCCATCCTCAATTTATTTTACTGGATGTAATTATTTGGTATGGTATCAGTATATCAAAATATCTAAATTTTTAAATATCTTACTAGAGGAGGCCATTGATGTTTGAGCGTGAAATGATAGAGACGGAACGCGGTACATTCGAGATATTCAAGAAAGGAAATGGAAAGCCTTTGGCATTCACCCACCTTTATAGTGAATTCAACACGCTCGGGAATACCATGTCGCACATGCTCTCCGAACACTATACAGTGCACATCATCAATCTGCGCGGTGCTGGCGGCTCGGAGGGACCCACAGAAGCGTATACATACAGCATGGATGATGCCATTCATGACATGGAAACGATAAGAAAAGCACTCAAAATGGACTCATGGACTTTTTCAGGACATTCTACGGGTGGTTTCCTGGCCCTGAAGTATGCCGTCATGTACCCCGAAAGCCTCGATAAGATAATAGCAGGCGGGCTGAGTGCATCCTATCGGTATATGCATCATGCTGATAGCATCTACTGTCCTGAGAATCCAAATAACCCGAGGATGAAGGAGATATTTTCGAAACTTCGCAATCCCGGCACAGCAAGGGAAGAAAGAATCAAGTTGTCGAAAGAATGGCTGATGATGTCACTTCATGAGGAAGCGTCCTATTACAAAGTGATCGACAAAAAAGAGAGTGGCAGAACGTTGATGGACAAGCTGGATTACTTCACTTCCGAGCTCAAAAACTATGATGTGAGGGAGCAGTTGAAATCGACACCTGTCAAAGCCTTCATATATTGTGGGCGGCATGATGCCCAGTGTCCGCACGTTTTCAGTGAAGAAGCCGCGGACCTGATGCCAAACGCCTCGCTCACAACATTCGAAGACAGCAATCACAATCCTGATGTAGAGGAAGAAGAAGCGTTTAAGCATTTTATAGAAAGTACAGTGTGATTCCCATTTTACATAAATCAAAAGGAGTGCTGTTCATTGGAAAAGAAAAAGTTCACAGAGCTTGATGTTGAGAAACTTAATATTGTCGACAGCAATGGCAAAATCAAAATGACACTTTTCAATCAGGAGAATATTCCGCCAGTGATTTTGGATGGTCAAGATATCATGCCGGGCCATAGGCAAGATGATCCGATATCAGGTCTGATGTTCTACAATGGAAGGGAAGAGGAATGTGGCGGGTTGATCTTTGGCAGTGAAGAGGATGAAGATGGCAACCCATCAATGACCGCTTCCCTTACCTTCGATGAGTACAGGCAGGATCAAGTGGTACAGATGAGCTACATAGAGGAAAAAGGACAGACCCAATACGGATTTTCCGTTTTTGATAGACCCAATCGGCCACTTTCACATATCGTCAAAGCACATCGTGAGATTGAATCATCTGATATGAGCGATGAGGAGAAAGAGACCGCGTATAAAGCATTGTATAAAGGCAACGCACCACGTGCCTTCATGGGTAAATCCCAAAATGGTGATGTATCCATGAAGCTTATGGATTCAAAAGGGAAGGATCGGATCCGGATGGTCATAGATGAGAATGATGAGCCCAGGATGGAGTTCCTGAACGCACATGGGGAGGTTACTTATAAGCTTCCATAACTCGCTGATCAGTTGCCCTGAATCCACCTTTCATTTAATGTCTTAACTTCTCGAACCTATTTCGATTTGATGCCCGCTCCACAGAGTGGGATGATTATTTTTTCTTCCGGACGCTTTTCATACTTGAGGTAGCCGGCATAGTTGACTGCTGATGTCACTTCCACATAGAATCCTTTTCCGCTCAGTTCAGCTCGTGCATCGAGGATTTCATCCTCTTCAATCTCAATGAACGTACCATTCGTATTTCTTACAGCTTCAAGAATCTGCTTAGATCGCGCTGGTGCGGCGATGGCGATCCCTTCCGCCAGCGTCCCTTCATTGACGACGGCCTGTGCAGTCTCCTCACCGTTCCGGTAGGCTTCAGCCAGGGGCGCACAGTGCTTCGCCTGGATGGCGATGATCTTCGGCATCTTCTCAATCAAGGCATTTTCAAACAGCTCTTTAAAACCGTAATAGACACCAAGAAGCAGTGTCCCGTTCCCCACCGGAACAATAACCGAATCGGGCGCATCGTTCAGCTGTTCGTAGATTTCGTAGGCGTATGTCTTCGTGCCTTCATAGAAATACGGGTTGTACACATGACTGGCGTAGAAGACCCCCTCTTCATCCACAGCCTGTTGGGCTACCGCGGCAATATCCTCCCGGGTACCATGGACCGCCTTGATTGTGGCCCCATGTGCCTTCACCTGATCGATCTTCTTCGGTGATGTTGTATCACGCAAGTAGATGTCACAGGCGATATTGGAGCGTGCTGCATAGGCTGCGATTGCTGTGCCTGCATTGCCGCTGCTGTCGGCAATCACCTTTTTCACACCCAACTCCTTGGCCAGTGTCATCAGAACGGCTGCGCCCCGATCCTTGAAGGATAACGTTGGCATCATGTAGTCGACTTTCACATATGAATTTGGGTTTTCAGAATCCAGGACAATTAGAGGTGATTGACCTTCTCCCATCGTGACGCCTTCCCATGTCCTCGAATCCTTTTTGAAGGGCATGGTTTCAACATAGCGCCATAATGAGTTCGGGTAGGCATTCCAGGCTGCAACATCAATCTTGGGGGTTCCCTTCGCTATATCCAGTACACCTCCACATTCACATTTCCATAACGTTGGAGTAATCTCGTGCTTTCTACCACAGCTGCTGCAGATGAACTGTTCCACATTTCTCAACCCTTTCAAATAATCTTTTATATTAATTAGACTTTTTTATACGCCTCATGCAAAAAAATATACTTAGATATATGCGATGGCATCCACTTCAATTTTGAAGCCAAAATGAAGTTCGTTCGTCGGTATCACGGTACGGGCAGGTTTGTGCCCGCCGAAGAATTCCTTGTAGACGCCGTCCACCTTATCCCACAGCTTTACATCCGGGATATACAGATTCATGCGCACAATCTGCTCTTTCGTGCTGCCGGCCGCTTCCACAATGGCCTCCACATTCTTGAGTGCCTGCAGTGTCTCCTCTTCAATCGGTCCTAACTTCTTTTCCCGGGTTTCCGGGTCAACCGCGAATTGTCCGGATATATACACGGTATCTCCATGTATGGTCGCCAAGGCATAATGTCCATTTGATTTTAAATTTCCCACTTCAAAGATCTGCTTCATGATGACACTCCTATTTTCATTTATTTTTGATTTCATCCAGATAACTGTAGACGGTCACTTTGGAGATGCCCAGCAGAGAAGCAACCTTCTCAACCGAACCTTTCATCAGGAAGATGCCCTTTTCTTCCATGAACCGTATCAATTCGACTTTCTCATGGCGCTTCATTGCCGGATGCACACTGGTTTTAATGATCTGCTGGATTAGCTGGTCGACTATCTCCTCGACATTTTCAAGGTCCTCATCCGCCTCGTCTTTTTCCACCTGCGCGTCAGCCTGTGCCGGCAGGAAGTCATCCATGAACTGCTGCATCCGGTTCAGTGCGTCGACATCAAAGTTCACACAATAGGCACCGATGACCTTTCTCTCGGAATCACGTATCAAAGAAGTCGAGGAACGGATCAGCCGTCCATCTTCGGTCGTGAATGTATAGCCCGACAGGTGGTCCTCCTTGAAGTCTTCATCCTGCAGTACCGTCTTGACCAAATGATCAAAAGATTGGCCGACCTCCCTGCCCGTCACGTGATTATTGACGGTGAACATCACTGAATTCTGCGGGTGCGTCAAATCATGGATGACGACCTCACAGTTCGGCCCGAACATCTTTGCGTTGGATTTCGCAACCGGGATGAACCCCTCTAAAATTTTCTTCGATTCTTCCATATGTTACGCCCCCACATTTGATTTCAAAGTCATTATATAATTTTTTATACGATTTAATCAATAAATAGATTTATTTATATTATTCAGGAGAATTCATCATATTCCCTTCGATATAGCCAAACGCTATATCCATACATGAATAATCAGTATTATTTTACACCCTGAATATCATGATAGACTTGTCCTAATCAAAAAGATCAGGTTGACTTCATTCCAGACCTTTTCTTTAAATTTAAGGGGGAGATTCATATGAAACGCAGTTTGGAAGAAAGACTCGAGGACGGTCCCGTCATCGCGGGAGAAGGATATCTATTCGAATTGGAACGCAGAGGGTATCTGCAGGCAGGCTCATTCGTACCCGAAGTGGCATTGGATAATCCGGAGGCGCTCAAGCAGACATACCGCGACTACATGAATGCAGGTTCCGATGTCGTCCTGGCCTTCACATATAACGCCCACAGGGAGAAGATGCGGATCATCGGCAAGGAGGAGCTGCTGGAACCTCTGAATAGAAATGCGATCCGGCTGGCAAAAGAAGTGGCAAAGGAGCATCCGACAGAAGAGTCACTGGTAGCAGGCAACATCTCCAATACGAACATCTTTGATCCGGACAACCCTGAATCAAAAGATCAGGTGAGGCAGATGTTCAGGGAGATGGTCCAGTGGTGCAAGGAGGAGGAAGTGGACTACATTAATGGAGAGACATTCTATTATCATGAGGAAGCAGTGATCGCTCTCGAAGAAATCCAAAGACACGGCATACCGGCTGTCATCACGATGGGATTGATGGGAGAGAATATATTGAGGGATGGCTTTACGGTAGAGGAGTCCTGCAGGATACTATCCGAAAAAGGTGCGTTGGTGGTAGGGATGAACTGCTTCCGCGGGCCTGATACCATGCAGCCCTATCTCGAGAAGATACGTGCATCAGTCGATGGCTACGTGGGGGGCCTGCCGATCCCTTACCGGACTACAGAGGAACATCCGACCTTCTTTAATCTGCCTGACGGCGGATGCAGCTGCCACCTGCCGCTCGAGACGACATTCCCGACTTCACTCGACCCGCTCTACCATAACCGATATGAGCTGGCCGAATGGGCAAAGAGCGCCAAGGATATAGGCGTCAACTACATTGGATTGTGCTGCGGGGCCTCTCCCGCCATGCTCCGCTCCGTTGCGGAAGCCGTCGGTGTAGAAACCGTCAACTCCAAGTATTCCCCCAATATGGAAAAGCATTTTCTTTTCGGCAAGGATGAATCACTCCAGGCGCACAATGTCAGTTATCGTTCCAAGGCATAGGAAGCAACAAAAGCCGGTCGGCACCCCATCATCGGGTGCTGACCGGCTTTCAGTTACTGTTCTGCTTTCTCCGTTCAGAGAGTCTAGAAAATAAGCATCAATTTACCATCACGAGAAATGAAATCAGGAAGATGACATAGATCCCCATAAACACCAATGCCAGTTGGGACAGTCGTGTCCTGATTGAAAGGGCCGGCATGAATCCCAGCCTTATGATGTTCACGCCCAGAAATATGAGCGCAAGCAGAAATGACGTGAGGGCGATGAGGAATACCACCTGTTCCAAAAGATCCCCCCTATATCAAATGTTTATTTTTGAAGCTTCTCCATCATGCTTTCCACTGATGAAATGCGACCCTGTCCATCCTTATAGACGATATGCTTCCGCTCGATCTTGGTCGGTGAATCGACCCCGGCAGCGGCGGCTACATTGAACAGTCCGGCACGCATCGAAGTGACATAGTTGGTGACACGGTAGAGCTTCTCATCCACGATGAGTCCTTCCTGAAGCTTATCGTCGGTCGTCGCTACACCGACCGGACATGTATTGGTATGGCAGACTTCGGCCATGATGCAGCCCACGCTGATCATGAAGCCGCGTGCGATATGGATGAGATCCGCCCCCATCGCAAGCGCGATGGCCGCCTTGTCGGGCGTAATGAGCTTGCCGGAGGCAATCAGTTTGACGCGGTCCCGTATATCGTATGCGCGAAGCACCTCATCGACGATCGGCAGTGCGGTCATGATCGGCAGACCGACGGAGTCCGCAAGCTCCTGATACGTCGCACCCGTACCGCCTTCACCGCCGTCGATGGTGATGAAGTCCGGGCCCTTCCCCGATTCCTTCATGATCTGGGCCATCTCTTCCAGGCTCTCACTATCGCCCACCACGATCTTCATCCCCACCGGCTTTCCGCCGACTTCACGCAGCTCCTCTATGAAGTCGAACAGCTTCGGGAAGGAATCGTATTCGACGAAACGGTTCGGACTGTTGACGGTCTTCCCCGGTTCGATCAACCGGATCCTGGCGATCTCTTCAGTAACCTTATTCCCTTCAAGGTGGCCACCCCGGGTCTTGGCACCCTGGGCAAGCTTGATTTCAAAGGCCTTCACCTGCTCCATCTCCGCCTTTTCCCTGAAGGCGTCCCAGGAGAATTCCCCGCCTGGTGTCCGGACGCCGAAAAGTCCCGGCCCGATCTGCATCATGAGGTCCGCATTGCCGGCCAGGTGATGGTCGGATATCCCGCCTTCGCCGGTGTTCATCCACGTGCCGCCGGCAATAGCCAGCCCTCTCGAGAGTGCGGTGATCGCCCGTTCGCCAAGCGCACCATAGCTCATTCCGGACATGCCGACCTGTCCTTTGACATGGAATGGCTGTCTGCACCTGCCCTCTCCGAGCACGATTGCGTCCTCATCCCGCAGAAGATATGGATCGGCCTGTGCTTCCTCACGATGCTCCTTGCGGGAGAATAGCCCCTCATTGTCGACGATGTATTTATAAGTATTCGTCTTCTGTGTATTGTCGATCCGCATTTCGGTCTCAAGCTTTGGAAATACGCTGTTCCTTATGAAATAGCCTTCTTCCTTGAAGTCCCGGTCGGAACCGAAGCCGAGCAGCCGTTCATTGTATTTTCCCGCCTTGACCACGTTCTGGAACTCGAGTCTTGAGAACGGCTCCCCTTCATTATCCTCTGCAAAAAGGTACTGCCTCAGTTCCGGCCCGACATGTTCGGATATATACCGTACACGCCCGAGCAGCGGGAAGTTGCGCAGAATCGCGTGCTGTTGCTGCCGGTCATCTTTCTGATACATATAAGCCATATAGGCCAGCGGCGCGGCGACCGAAGACGTCATGATCGCCGACGGCAGATATTTCGTTATCTTTCCCATATGAATCCCCTTTCCTTTTCATATACCTTATCATTTATAGCGCATCCAAAGCCTCTTTTATCACGGTCTCCCCGGCTGTCACTTCAAATGTCTTACGGAATGTATTTTCATTATCCAATGCCTCCACAAGGACGACCGCCACATCTTCATACGGCATCTCAGCGTCCTCTCCATCGAGCGACTCTGCCGCTTTAACCGTGCCCTTCCCCGGCTTACTGACGGCTTTAGAGACCCGTATGACCGTGTAGGTGAGTCCGCTCTCCTCCATCCATGCTTCCGGCTTATGCTTGCCTCCCGTCTCCTTCGTTTCCTCAGGTTCATCCGTGCGGACGGCACTCAAGTAGACGATGCGCCCGACCTGCTCCCGCTGAGCCGCCTCAAGTGCAGCACTCACGGCATCATGATCCACCAGTGCATCCTGGCTTTCAGCTGCACCGGATCCTGCGCCCGGCATGTAGATGAGTGCATCGGCACCGGCAAGCGCTTTGGAGAAATCCCCTGATTCAGAAATGAACACCTCTGCTGCACCATGCATCTTCAGTTCTTCCGCCCTGTTCTCAGTTTCCGCCATCGTTGCGGCATCATGTCCTGCTGCATCAAGAAACTTCACAACATGCTCGCCTACCGCTTCACCACCGCCAAAAACGCATACCTTCATCGAATGCCCCCTTCTGCTGATCAATTCATTTTCTAACTTCCCTATCCCGAGCAGTCGAAACCACCTATTATAGAGGGAATGTTCAATGGTTCTGCACAGGGATGAGCATCTCTTTCCATATTCACTTTCCATATTCAATTATATATTTTTTAATCCGTACATGCAGACTATAGGGATGCTTTTAAGATGTATCTTCAATTAAAATCATATTGATAAAAGTTGCACAATACAATATAATGAAAGTGTGTTCAAATATTCTCAATCTTTACATAAAAGGTATACATTAAAAGATATTCACTTGAAAATTGAGGATTGTAAAGGCAGCTCTTCACCTTAAAATACAGCAATAAATCAACATATATAAAGGTGGTACCAGTCATGAAAATCAAATTCATTCTACTCGTCCCCGCCCTGCTGATTTTTCTAGGGGCCTGTTCAAATGACGAAGCATCAATCGAAGAAGAAGTGGACATGTCCACGATCCGTCCGCCCCTCTCGGAGTTCAGCGAGGCGGAACAGGAGAAGATCAAATATGGGGAGAAGCTCAATACCGACACGCATCTCCTGCTTCCTGAAAATGTCGGCAACAACTTGAGCTGTGTCAGCTGCCATGCCGGAGCGGGCAGGACCAAGGACCTTACGTTTGTGGGTGTGACGGAGAAATATCCGAAGTACATGGCGCGTGCAGGTAAGGAAGTCAGTCTTGAAGAGCGGATCAACGGATGCTTCTCAAGAAGCATGAACGGCAAACCGATCGATCCCGAAAGTGAGGAAATGGAAGCATTCATCAGCTATTATGAGTACTTGAGCAAGGATATCGATTCACCGGACCAGTATGAATTCATGACGGTCCAGCATACAGCAGAAAGCGTGCCGGCTCCCAATGTTGAACAGGGCGCCCAAGACCTCGCCCGATACAACTGCCTCAGCTGCCACGGCCAATCCGGCCCGGAAGCAGCGAACACCGGCCCTGCCCTTTGGGGACCGGACTCATTCAATGACGGCGCCGGGCTGTCCAGGATTTCAAAGCTGCAGTACTATATCAAGAACTACATGCCAAAAGGGGAAGGCGGTACTTTAAGTGAACAGGAAGCTTCGAACATCGCCGCATACATCCTGATGCAGGACCGCCCTGAATTCGAAGGAGAAAGAGGATTCCCGAACGGCGATGGACCTGGCGACTATATAACGAAGGAAAAAAGGGAAGCATTGAAGGAGAACCTCATGGACTGGACGGATTTCAAGCAGGTCGAAGCAGAATAGAAACTTCAGGAAAGCAGGTTTCCTGTGCTTCCGATCGTCCAGTGTCATGTTGAATATGATTAAAAATTACAGGAGGTCAATCATGGGTAAGCTACAGGACAAAGTAACGATCATCACAGGTGGAATTTCAGGCATCGGGAAGGCGTCTGCAGATCTGTTCGCAGCCGAAGGCGCCAAGCTCATACTCGTCGACATGGATGAAGAGAAGGGCCAGGAGGTTGCTTCAGAGTATACATCCAACGGTCATGAAGCCATCTTCATCAGAGCGGATGTGACGAGCGAAGCGGATGCGGAAAATGTATTCAATAAGACAATCAAGAAATTCGGCCGCGTGGACATCCTCTTCAACAACGCAGGAATCGGAGCGGTGAAACCGACGCATGAAGTCCCTTATGCCGAATACCGCAAGACCGTTAATGTCGATCTGGATGCGGTATTCCTGTTCGCACAACATGCCATCAAGCACTTCCTTGAGCAGGGTGAAGGGGTCATCGTCAACACCGCTTCAATGTACGGCTGGATCGGCGCACCGGGCTCTGCAGCATACAATGCAGCCAAGGGCGGCGTCATCAACCTCACACGCTCCCTCGGTGTCGAATATGCAGCAAAGAACATCCGTGTCAACGCACTGTGTCCGGGCTTCATCGACACGCCGATCATTCCGGAAGATCAGAAGAAGACACTTTCCGAGATCACACCGATGGGTCGTCTCGGCCAGTCCGAGGAAATGGCCAAAGCGGCATTGTTCCTCGCTTCAGATGATTCCAGCTTCATGACAGGAAATACGCTGACCGTCGACGGCGGCTTCACTGCGCAATAACATCACTTAAAAGCATATCGAATAAGACTGCCCCGGTTCTGTCCTTACAGATCCGGGGCAGTTTTTTGCCTTCGGCCGCTCTATTACACCCTCCTCTAAAGCATCCCGAAACTATCGAGAAGGAGATAGCTGCCTGTAGCCGCCAGGATGATGTATGTAAATATGCGGAAGCCTTTCTGGTTGATGTATCTGAAGAGCATCTGGCCTATATACAGTCCAATAAAAACCAGGGGCAGCCCCCATAGGCTTGCGGTCCATACGACTGGTCCGGTACCGGCAAAGACGACCTGGATGAGAAGGCTCACTGCATAGATGAAGAGATAGAATGCGAGCGTCGTCCCCCTCACCTTCTCCTTCAGGCTGTCTGTCCCTGAGAAGTACAGAAGCAGCGGTGGTCCAGGCATGCCGATGCTGGTCGTAAGGGAGCCTGCGATGCCTCCCGCGAAGAAATCCCTGCCCTTCTTCCTCTCTATACGGAAATTGAAGAGCAGAAGCAGCGTCAATGCAAGGATGATGATGCCGATGACACGCTTCAATCCATCGATGTCCGCCATCAGAAAGAGGCCTATTCCGATGAAAAGGCCAATGACACTGCCTGATATGAAACGCCTGAGTACCGGATAGTCGATGTCCTGCCTGATGGTCCGGATCAATGCAGCTGAAATGACGAGGGACAGGACCAGATTGATCTGAATCGCTTCAGCAGGTTCGAATATCAGCAGCAGAAAGGGCGTCGCCAATATCGAGAAGCCGAACCCTGTACTCGTCTGCAGTATGGAAGCGATCAGTATGATCATGATGAACACAGCAATTTCCATAGTCTCCTCCTATCTGTCCGAATGATGACATCCTACCATTTTTCCAGCCGTTCAGCACCCGGCACAAATATCGCCTTCCTGGAACCCTTCATCAGCCGTGTGGAAACCCCCTCTTCATCAACCATATTACATATTGTCACAACTTTGTCACTATTCAACATCCGGTTTGGGAAGCGCTTACCCCCAGGTGTATCAAACTCCAGTCATGCCAAGGGGTACAGCGTTAAAATTCTGTAAATTAGGACTATATATAAAGGCATTGTAATTTGTCATGATTTTCTAGTATTATGAATCGAAGCTAATCAAGCGACATACAAGGAGGGTTATGATGATAATCAAAAATAGACTGGAAAGAACAAACTTTGAGAAGGTGAAAGCCGGCCTGGCGCCAGCATTTACAATGCAGACATGGATGAATATCCTGGCTGTCATATTGGGGGCCTTCCTCTTTTCCATCGGTGTGAATCTATTCATGATTCCAGGGAATCTCGGGGACGGAGGCGTATCGGGACTGGCCATCATAATCCTGTATGCGTTTGACATCTCCCCGGCGATCTCCACACTCGTACTGAATGGCCTGCTGCTCATTGTTGGGTTCAGATTCCTCTCAAGACGCGGGATGTACTATACGATATTCGCAGTAATCATGATGTCCGTATTCCTCGGCATTACGGAGTCGTGGGTCGTGCAGACGAACGAAGTGATGCTCAATGTGATATTCGGCGGCCTGTTCCTCGGACTCGGCAACGGGCTCGTCATCCGGATCGGGGCAACCACAGCAGGTTCTGCGATACTCGGCAGGATCGCCCACAAGTATCTGGATGTGAAGATCGCCAATGCCGTATTGATATTCGACCTCATGGTCATCACACTCGGCCTGACGGTACTTACGATCGAACAGGTGCTGCTCACCGTTGTAGCCATGTACATCAACGTGAAGGTCATGGACTTCATGATAGAAGGTATGAATCCGAAGAAGGCCATCACCATCATCTCCAAAAATCCTGAGATGCTCGGCAAGCTGATCAACAGTGAAATCGGCTGGGGCGTCACCATGATGAACGGTAAAGGATTCTACTCCAGGGAAGAGAACGACATCCTTTATGTCGTCATCAATAAATCCAAGTTGACACGCCTCAAGCGTCTGATCCAAAAGTATGATGAAGAAGCATTCGTTGTAGTAAATGATGTGAACAGTGTACTTGGCAGTTCATTTGTATAGATTACAGTAAAACAGGGTGCGGCACCGTTTGGTGCTGCACCCTGTTTCTTTATATCTCGATATCCCAGTTGTCCTGTTCTTCCTTGCGCATGTTCTCTGCAGTATCTTCAGGATATGCGGTACGGAACTTGTGGTGGTCCTTCGGAATGACTTCCACCATCTTGTCGATCATCATCTGCGGATCATACTGCTGGTCGAGTCCCTGCTCGCTCTCCTTCAGGTTTTCAACAGAAGTATGGTGCTTTTCCGAGTCGAACCATTCCCACTTCTCTTCCACGGCGCGGTCATTGAACCCGGTGTCGAATGGTCCCGGGTTGATCGTCGCAACCTGCACATTGAATTCTTCCATCTCCTGCCTCAGCGATTTGGCGATGGCTTCCAAGGCATGCTTGGAGGACGCATAGAGTCCCTTATAGGCAGAAGCCATCGTCCCGGCCATCGATGACATGAAGACGATCTTGCCCTGACGCTTTTCGACGAAGTGCTCTGCTGCGATACGGGCTGTCTCAAGGGTACTGAAGACGTTCACTTCAAAAAGCTGCCTCAGCGCCGACATCGGCACTTCCCATATCGGGCCGCCTTCATTGACTGCAGCATTCGCGACGAATACATCATAGTCATAGCGCTTCATCCGTTCCCGATCATCCGGGTTTGTGATGTCCATCTTGAAGATTTCAAGATCCACCCCGGCTTCTTCCGCCGCTTCCTTCAGGCCGGTGATCTGCGGATGGATCTCTACAGCAGCGATGACCTTATGTCCCTCTTTTGCCAATCCGAGCGCCGTCCCCTTACCGAGTCCGGAACCCGCACCTGTAATCATGATGGTTTTAGCCATTTATAGTTGCCTCCTTTAACGTTTTGTATGATGCTTCCATTTTTCCCTCTTCAGAGCATCATAAACTTCCCCAAACTGCCGGAGGATCTGCTGATTCCCCTTTGACAACCGCCCGATCCAGTAATATCCTTATACTAATCAAAAGTCATCAGAGTATTTCACACCGTCTGGTGGCGTACATCACAGAAATGAGGAAAATCAATGCTGTCACTTCTCGGTACTGCGGTCAACGCCCTGGCGATCATCGCGGGCAGCTTCATCGGCCTATTCTGGCGCAACATCAATGAGGACATGAAGACCACCATCATCCAGGGACTCTCGATCACAGTCCTCGTCCTCGGCATCGACATGGCTCTGGAAAGCAATCGGATCATCATCGTTGTGGTCAGCATCGCACTCGGTGCAATGCTCGGGGAGAGATGGCGCATCGAGGAGCGGATGAACCGCTTCGGCATATGGCTCGAGACGAAGACCGGGGCAAAGGAAGACGGGGTGGCGGCGGCTTTCGTCACGGCCACCCTCGTCTATGTAGTCGGGGCCGTCGGCATCGTCGGTGCCCTTGACAGCGGCCTCCGCGGCGATCATACAGTGCTCTTCACGAAGTCGCTGATCGACGGCATCATGTCCATCTTCCTGACTTCGGCACTCGGCATCGGCATCATCTTCTCCGCTTTTCCGGTATTCCTGTTCCAGGGTTCCATCACGATATTCGCCGCCCAGATCGACCGCTTCATCCCACCGGAACTGATGGATCAGTTCATCATCGAAATCACCGGCGCAGGCGGCGTCATGATCATCGCCATCGGTCTGAGGCTCCTCGGCATCCTGAACATCCGGGTGGCGAACCTGCTTCCAGCGATACCGATCATCATGCTGATTGTGGCCGTACTGTACTACTGGACACCAGCGATCTGATTCAGCACCTTACATACTTCCTTTTGAAGCCGATCCGATCCTTCTCGACCTGCTTCTGGATATTTCCATGGGCATCCAGTATGGCAGGATTTTTGTTTTCCCTTCTAATTTCAATCTTCCCCACTCTTCCGGCGGTCTCGACCGCCTTGTCATGCAGCGGCAGGAAAGATATCGCGACGGTATAGACGAAGTTGTTCATGGAAGCCTTCGTCCGCTCGGGGGCTGAATGAATTTCCGCTTCAACCCTGTCGAGCATCCCGGATATCTTGCCGGTTTCGAACACCTCATCCTTCCGGCTGCCGAGGAGCCAGCAGTAGCAGCTCCACCCGGCCGACATCTTCAGTTCTTCCCCACTGTCGATCCATTCATCGGCAACCTCTTGGGCGATGTCGGACTCGGATAAAGTGACCGCCACCACGTAATCCGAAACCATATAGAAATAGGCATCTTCGATCCAACGGTCATAGTCCGCCCGCGTCATGGCTTTCGAATCTGCAATGATGCCTGCGAAATACATCGCATCATAGTTCCCTGTCGAATACAATTGTTCTGCAAGCCGCTGGTTGATCTTTATCTTCTTCACCATCGGTTTCATGGCACCCGTTGCCACCCCGAAGACAGGTTCCTTCGCCCCGTTCGATATATACATCTTCTTCGTGCGTTCCTTTCCCAGACCCTCAAGTTCCTCCATGACGGCATTAAAATCCATGTGCAGCACTCCCTTCATGATATGCACCCATTATACCACCCTTCAATATCCGATGTTATCATTTAATCGAACATACGTTCGTGTTATAATGGATTTACGTTCGGGTGACATTGAAAATATCGGGGTGCAGTGATGATCGGCAGAACAGACTGTCATCATATCCACGCACCCCACACCATTGGAGGTTGGGACATGTTCTATAACCTGATATATTTTAACGAAAACCTATATGACACCTACTATACATTCGCCAATGCCGGCCGGGCGGTACAGTTCAATGAAATCGAATCCCAGACCGACAAAGGGGCCCAGCTGGGATTCAATGATACACATGTGGGCTTAGGAAAATCCTCCGTAATAAAGGGGGAAGTCATCAATAACCCGGCATCAAAGCTCATCAACCTTGAACACAGCCTTGTGGATAATGACTTCTTCGTCGATTTCGAGACGGATCCATCCTTCCATCAGATCGAAGATCTAAGTCGACGGATGATCTTCCGGGCCACCCTCCCCCTCAAGATACATGAATCATTCGATATGTATGAAATGACGAAACGGATGAAGGCGGAGTTGGAGCAGGCCGGATTCATGGGAAGGACATCGGATGATATCGAACTGTTCAACATGGTGTTCGACTTCGATAAGATCAGACTGCCCGTCTACAATGATGACATGGGCATGGTCATCTTCAGCAAACTTCATAAGGACTGCCTGCTGATTGAGGAGAATGAACTGGAGGAGCTGACGGAGGATAACATCGTCCTGGCCAAGGTCAGAAGGACCCATGAGACGCACTTCACCCTGTTCGACCCTCTGAAGGATTTCGTCACACTCAATGCCGGCACAATAAAAGCAGTTGAAAAGAGGCTTCCCGACTCCGGAATCCTGTCACCCATCGAGATGCGGTCAGCTGGTATGGAAATTGAAATCATCGCCATATACAGTTAAAAAAATGCCGGCCCGGAAATCCGGGTCGGCATTAAATGTGGAATGCACTATTATAGTTTATCGTCTCTTCTCGCGTCATCCCTCAGGCTGTCCCTCAATGTTTCATCGTCATCTCTGAGACCGTCCCTGCCGACACCATCTCTGGTACGGCCGGTCGTATTCTCATCGATATCGACATCTTCACGACGGACATCTTCGGAGACATGTTCAGTATCTCTGACTTTATCCTTCTTGACGACGACTTCTTCAGAAACGACGTCTTCTTTATTTACATTGACGCGTTCTTCATTGACCGGTACCCTGATGGAATCATTGTCATCACCGATTTCGCCATCACGGACTGGACGGTCGCCATCTACAGGACGCCGCTCTACTGTAACTTCTTCACGCTCTACCGGAACATCGAATTCCTGACGCTCTGTTTCAGTATGCTTGTCGATGTTGACTTCGCCGGTCTTGACGTTCTCCTTGTCGACGTTCAGCCGCTCTTCATGGAGCTTGAGTGACTCTTCGTCTGTAGTAACATTCCTATCGGCACGGTCTCTGTCGTTGAGATCCCTGTCATCTAAGTCACGGTCTGCACGTGCACCTGCAGCACCTGCTGCCGGTCCACCTGCAACGCCTGTGCCCTGTCCTTCGACAGTGGCTGTGCCGTCAACATAAAGGAGAATCTTGTCTGCATCAAGTGCTTCCCTGTACTCCTGCTCTTCTGCAGCTGTCAGGTTCATGTTGTTGACTGCCTGTTCCTCAGGTGCGTCACCTGTGAAGAATGACACGACTTTATCCCATGCACTGCCTTCGGAACTCTTGACGTTTACACCGGAATAATCGCCAAATGCGCCACCGGCTTCAAGGTCACGATTGGATACGATTGTAATTTGATTTTCGTCTACGCCTTCGGTCTTAAGCTGATCGATTCTGCTGACTGCTTCCTGTTCAGTATTGAATGTTTCGATCTTACGCATAATAATCCCTCCGTAGTTCATTTGTTTTATTTAGTGGTTACCGTTTCAATTGATTGACCATGCTACCAACATGCTTCAAATCACGGTCAACCTTTGGATACCCGTGCACCAATTTATTAAACATCGACCACTTATGAAAAGTTTGTGTCGGCAGGTGCAATTGCTTGCTTAATACATAATAAGGAATAAAATGGAAGTATGTATCATAATCAATTAAGGGAGAGATATGAATGACTAAACTGGATGGTAAAGTGGCGGTTGTTACAGGTGCAGCATCAGGCATGGGCAGGTCGATTGCAAAGCTCTATGCAAAGGAAGGCGCAAAGGTGATCGTCGCCGACTTCAATATGGAGGGTGCAGAAGCGGTCACGGCCGAAATCATTGATGAAGGGGGTACTGCGAAAGCGGTCAGCGTCAATGTGTCGGACAAGGATCAGGTGGAGAAGATGATCGATACGGCAATCAGTGAATATGGAGTGCTGGATATCCTCGTCAACAATGCAGGCATCATGGACGGCTTCGAGCCGGTCGGTGAAATCACCGACGAGAAGTGGGACCAGATCTTCGATGTCAATACGAAGGGTGTCATGCGTGCAATGCGCAAGGCGGTGAACTACTGGATGGAGAACGAGAAGGAAGGCGTCATCGTCAACACCATCTCCACCGGCGGACTGAATGGCGCACATGCCGGAGTCGCCTATGGTGCTTCCAAGCACGCAGTCGTCGCACTCACGAAGAACACAGGATTCATGTACGCGAAGAACGGCATCCGGGTCAACGGCATTGCACCGGGCGCAATCGAAACCAATATCGGTTCCAGCATGAAGGACGTCAGCGACTTCGGCATGCAGCGTGCGGGCATGACGCACGGTCTGTCACCACGTACCGGCCAGCCTGAAGAGGTTGCTGAAGCAGCGCTTTTCCTGGGCTCAGAGGCTTCAAGTTTCGTAAACGGCACCGTGCTTACAGTCGATGGCGGCTGGACGGCAGGCTTCTAGATTTTCATGATACGATGAACGCCGCATCCGGACGGGATGCGGCGTTCTTAATATTCATTCGTCTTTTCCCCGGTTGTCCTTCCGCTTCTTCCCCTTCTTGTAGTCCTTGTTGAAGAAGTCATATTTGAGTATATTCTCAAACAAAGCCTTGATCAGCATCGCAGGACCTATAATGATTATTGCGATGGTGACCACCGGCATCGTCTGGAGCCATTCCATGAGGAGAGTCCTCACAGCGATGAATGACAGGACCACCCATACCAGTCCAAGAAGCAAAGAAGTCTTATTCAATTCCGGCATGCTTTTCCCCTCCTAAAATCCCTTAGACAAATTCTAACATATGAAGGTTTTCCCACAGTCCGTCCGCCTTACACGTAGACCCGAATTCTGCTAGAATTGAATTATTATATGATATCTACATTTAAAAGGACTGAAGGTGTAAATTATGACAGACACAGGACTGGTGCTTGAAGGCGGCGGCATGCGGGGCCTCTATACCGCCGGTGTGCTGGAATACTTCATGAGCCGTGAGCTCTACTTCCCATATGTCATAGGTGTATCTGCAGGTGCCTGCATGGGTGCATCCTACCTGGCCAGGCAGCGTGGACGCAACAGACGCGTCAACTTGGACTATATCGATGACAAGCGCTACATCTCCCTCTCCAACTATCTCCAGAGACGCGAGCTCTTCGGCATGGATTTCATCTTCGATGAGATTCCGAACACCCTCGTTCCATTCGATACCGGGACGCTGCTCGGAAATCCAGAAGAGTTCGTCATCGTCACGACGGACTGTGAGACCGGCGAACCGGCCTACTATAGGAAGCAGGACTATGATGCAGAGTCGCTTCCGACACTGCTCAGGGCTTCAAGTTCGCTTCCATTCGTGGCTTCGAGTGTCCACTACCGTGGCCGGAAATTGCTCGATGGAGGCATCTCCGACCCGATTCCGATCAGGAAAGCGGAATCGGACGGCTTCCCGAAAAATGTCGTCATCCTCACAAAGCCCCGAGGCTACTTCAAGAAACCGAGCCGGATGACGAAGATCATCAAATACAGGGACCATCCCATCATCAACGAAAAGCTCGGCGTCCGATACAGACACTACAATGAAACCCTCTATGACGTCTCCAAACGTGAACGCGACGGCAATGCATTCGTCATCAGCCCGAGCAGGAGCCTCAAGGTCGGCCGGACCGAGCGCAGCAGGGAAAAGCTCGAAGCCCTATATGAACTCGGCTGGAATGACGCGAAGGTACAGTTCGAAGCGCTGCAGGCATTTCTCGAACATCCGGCCGGGCAGCCGATGACAAATTGAATTTAATGAACAAAGGGCGTTGGAAATCTCCAGCGCCCTTTACTTATAGTTTGATGTTCTTCATTTCAGCAATCACCCGGCATGTCGTCTCAATCCCGCTGTAGAAATGCTCGACCACAAGATTCTCATTCGGTGAATGGTTCGCCTCGTCGACATTCGCATATGGGACGACGACCGACGGGGTTCCGAGCACCTTCGTCCATACGGCATCCGGCAGGCTGCCGCCCATGCTCGGCTAGATGAAGGCCTCCTTCCCGAATGACGCTTCGGCAGCCTTCCGTATCGGTTCGATGAATGGAAGGTCTACGGATGATCTGGAAGGTGACATCTGTCCAAGCTTCTTCACCGAGACATCCGACGCATGTTTCGCGACATGGTCCCGGACCAGTTCGAAAATGACATCCGAATCCTGATCCATGACAAGCCGCATATCAATCTTCACCTTGGCATCCTTAGGGATGATCGTCTTCGCCCCTTCCCCGCCATAGCCGCTGGTGAAGCCCGAGATGTTGAAGGTCGGCTCGAAGCACAGCTTCCTATAGTACTCCGCCTTTGTCATTTCGATGCCAGCGTGTCCAACGTTCCGCCGCACTTCTTCCAAGTCGAATGGGAGCTTTTCAATCAATTCCATCTCGCGTTCCGTCGGTGCCTTCACGGTGTCGTGGAATCCTTCAATCAGCACCTGTCCGTCCGCGCTACGCATGGTATGGAGGAGATCCATCAGTTTCCATGCCGGGTTCGGCACGATGTTCCCTTTATTCCCAGAATGGTTGTCGAAGTCCGCTTCACGTAATGCGAGCTCCACATACAGCATCCCCCGCACGCCGAGGAGTACATAGGGATGGCCCTCCGGCAGCATCGGACCATCGGAAGTATAGACGAGATCCGCTTCAAGCTTCTCCCTGTTCTGGGCCACGAATGAATCAAGGTTCACACTGCCGATCTCCTCTTCGCCTTCAATGAGGAACTTTACATTCACCGGCATTTCGCCTTCCGCTTCAAGATAGGTCCGGATGGCCATGATCTGTGCCATGATCTGGCCCTTGTTGTCCCCGGCACCGCGCGCATATATCCTGCCGTCACGGATTGTCGGCTCAAAGGGCGGGCTTTCCCATTCTCCAATCGGGTCCGGCGGTTGGACGTCATAGTGCCCATAGATCAGTATCGTCGGTGCATCATCTGACACATGGTACTCCCCATAGACGACGGGGTGTATCTCCGTCTCCATCAGTTCCACATGTCCGATGCCGGCACCCTTCAGCTTTTCCATCATCAATTCAGGGCACTCCCTGATGCCATCGTTTTGTGCACTGATGCTCTTCTGATTCAGCACTTCGAACAGTTCATCCATGTAGCTTTCCCTATTTGCTTCAATCACCCTTCTGAAATCCATTCATTCTCCCCCTCGTCTGTGATATGTATCCTTCATGACAACCTGTACCGGCAAAATTAAAGGGAGCAGTCATTTCCCCCAGATTATAGAAATTCTGGCCAGGAAAATACGGCTCCCCTCCATTCTACATCGCCATGCCGAATATTGTAAGAATCAGGGCAATCCACAGCACCGCTGCCAGCACGAGGAAGAAGATGCTCCACTTCGACACCCTGCCCTGCTCTTTTGATTCCCTGCTCAGTTTCTTCATGAACAGAGCCGTGAACAGCAGCAGAACGATGGCACTGAATATCAGTCTGATGACCATGAGATGTGCGCCTCCTTATATATTGCTCTACTTTGTGCTGTACCCGTCCCATGGGCCTTGTATGCTTCAGACCATGTGCCGAAGATAAGTTTCAGAATATTGTCACACTACAGAAGGCAAATGGCGCCATACGGACGCCGAAGCGCGGTATAATGGAAGTGCAATCAAAATGTGTCAGGAGGAATACAACAATGATATCTTTGGAAAATAAGACAGCAATCGTCACTGGTGCCGCAATGGGCATGGGCAAGGCAACAGCATTGAAATTTGCCAAGGCTGGCGCCAATGTCATCGTGGCCGACATGAATGAGGAAGAAGGCCAAAAAACCGTTGAGGAAATCAAGGCAGATGGCGGTGAAGCCACCTTCGTTAAAGTGAACGTCGCTGAAGAAGCATCCGTCAAGGAGATGGTCCAGAAAGCCGTTGACACGTATGGCAGCCTTGACGTCGCCATCAACAACGCGGCCATCACGCCGGATGATAAGCCGATCGCAGACATGGACTTCAACTACTATGAAAAACTGATGTCCGTCGATTTGAATGGTGTGGCCCTCTGCCTGAAGTACGAGCTTGCACAGATGGAAAAGGATGGCACACAAGGGTCCATCATCAATACATCTTCCGTCAGTGGCATACGTCCACAGCCGACAAACCCAGCATATGTAGCAGCAAAGCATGGCGTCATCGGTCTGACCAAGCAGGCGGCCATGGACTACTCTCCAAAAGGCATCCGCATCAACAGTGTGGCACCGGGTGCAATCGATACACCAATGCTGCGTGGGGCACTCGACCAGTTCGGTTTTGACCCGGATGAATATGCGAAGCAGCTGAGCATGCTCGGCCGTTTCGCCCAGGCCGACGAAGTCGCAGAAGCCAACCTCTGGCTCGCCTCCGACCTCTCCTCCTATGTGACGGGAACGGTCCTGAATGTAGATGGCGGCTATACTTCAATGTAGGCTTCAAGTCCTCTCATACCAATAAAGAAGCATCTGTCCAGTTGAGGACAGATGCTTCTTTTCTACATTGCAGTGAGACCGCCATCGATGACGAACTCGGAACCGGTGGAATAGCTGGCTTCATCACTGGCCAGGAATGCGACCATGTTCGTCACTTCTTCCGACTGCGCTGTACGCTTCATTGGAATCTGCTTGGCGAATTCCCGGATCTGTTCGACGGCATCGCCTTCTGACACCATCGGTGTTTCGATGACACCGGGATGCACGGAATTGACCCGGATCCCGAGTCCTCCAAGCTGGATGGCTGCGGCTTTCGTCAGTCCCCTGACTGCGAATTTTGAGTCGGTATAGCCCGGTGCACCACCGACGATGCCATTCATGGACGAGATGTTCACGATGGATCCGCCCTCTGCCTTCTGCATGGATGGCAGGACAGCCTTTATTCCAAGGAAGACGGAGACCTGGTTGATGTCGATGATCTTCCTGTATTCCTCTTCCGTCATTTCGAAAATCGTCTTGCTCATGCTGATGCCGGCGTTGTTGACCAGTACATTGACCGGTCCGAAAGCAGACTCGGCCTGATCGACGACCGCCTTCCAGCCGTCTGCGTCCGTCACATCGTGCTCGACGAATACCGCATTTCCGCCAAGTTCTTCCGCAAGTGCCTCCCCGGCGGATTTGTTGATGTCCGTAAACACCACTTTTGCACCCTCTTCGATGAATCTGCGGACGTGGGATTCCCCCATACCCCGTGCACCACCTGTAATGATGGCGACTTTCTCTGATAATCCTCTCATGATAACCCTCCTCTAAAAATGATAGTTCAACTATCATTTTTATTATACTACTTTCTTCAGGGATGGGCTATCAATTGCACATGTATTATAATAGTTACAATACAGGAGGGAATGTCATGTCAAAACAGCAGAGCAACAGGGAGAAGCGGTATCAAGCCATCATCGACTCGGCAGAACAGCTGTTCATAAAAAACAGCTGGGAGACGGTACAGATGCAGCACATTGCTGATAAGGCAGGTATTGGTGTCGCCACACTCTTCAGGTACTTTCCGAAGAAGGAGCTTGTCATCATCGCAGTTGCGGAACAGCTTCTCTTACGAGAACTCGGATTCTTCCATGATATACAGACGAAAACACTGTCCGGCCTCAAAAAGATCGAGGCAATTTTTCATCAATATAACCGTCTGAAGACACCCGCCGCTATAGATGAAGCAAAATTCATCGACAGGTTCGACGCCAATATCAGTGACATCGAGGATTATGAGACTGCTGCCGCCAAATATTTTGAAATCCGTAAAGAGATCGCCGTCATCGTCAAAAATATCGTACAGGAAGGCCAGGCAGACGGTTCACTGCCACAAGAGGCATCCGTGACGGATGAGGTCATGACCATGATCAACAATTTCGGCCTGTTTGCGAGAAAGCTTGCATTGATGAACGATATCCTCGAACTCGAGACCACCCCTGATGCGAAGCAGCAGCTGACGATCATGCATGACATGTACATGGCACGCCTCAGAGGGTGATGCCATCAGTCTTCAATGATATCCTCCCCCGCTTCACGTAGTTTCGCAAGTCCTTCATGCATCCGGTCGATCTCCTCATCCGTGTGCCGATCCCAACGGCCCAGCTCCGCCACAACCTTAAGCGGCGACTTCGAGCGGTAGGACCGGGTGGGATTCCCGGGGAAGCGCTTGTCCGTAAGGTTGGGATCATTCTCATACGGGCCGGTCGGTTCGACGATATATATCCTTTCCGTACCCTCGCCCTGTGCAAGTTCTGCACCCCACTTGGCGGCATCCAGCGTGGCAGTGAAATAGACATGGTTCAGCCCCCTGCGCCTGAAGTTCGATTCAAACCCCGGACTCAGCATGTCTCCGAGGGCCAGCTCACCTTTTGTACCATGGAAGAACGGTCCCTCATCCAGCATTTTTTCCATCATCTTCAACACTCCCAACAATAGTATTTTAAATCTGCCAATAGTATATACCGATTTCCATTGCAGGTGCAGTCTGTAATTCACTTTTTACATGATGTATAATTAAGGTGGAAGGAATGAATCCTTTGATCAAAAAAACATTAGTTATTCGAATGAAAAAATTTATTTGCTACATATGAAGCGCACCACGTCAAAAGCTGGTGCGCTTTACACTTAAATCATGAATTTTCAAAATGCCAACTCTGAATCATTCGCTCCGGTCCAGCCTCTCATTGATCTTCTTCGAGTCAAGGATTGCAAAGACATATTGAACCCCGATGATGATCATCATCAGAACAAATGTCACCAAAGCAAATCCGATCATTTCACCCGTCGACATTCCGATCCATCCATTGAAGACCGCCGCTGCTGTAAATCCGATCAGCCCGACTGCCACCTGTGCCGATACGCAAATCATTTCAGGAACATTCAATGTGTAGAGCACTGAGACTGCGCCGATCGCAGCTGAAGCGACCCACACGCTGATAACTTCTGCACTACCTTGTGATGCGTGACCGAAAGCGATATTGACGCTGTACATGAAACTTCCGATCATGAGCGCCCGCATGATAAACCTCATGAGATTTAAAATTGTCATCATTTCCCCTCCTATATTCCAAGCATACTTTTCAACTGGGGTACGTATCTCCTTGAGATGCTCACCTTCATACCATTCGCCATCCTTGCAACCAGGTTCCCGGAAAAAGAAGGCTCGACCCGCTGGATCATCTCCATGTTCAACACCGAGGATTTGGATACTTGCACGAACTTTTCTTTCGATAGTTCCCCCATCAGTGAAGAGAGGGTTTTCGAGGTTTTCAGTGCTTCCTCCTGCGTGTACAATGTCAGCTCTTTCCCATACACTTCAGCAAATATGATCTCCGATTTTTGTACCATCACATACTCCTCCGCCTGTTTCACCACTAATCTCCTCCTGTCACTGGCCAAACTGTTCAAGTGCGACAATATCCTTGCCCCGAGCGTTTGAGACCGGCATTGAATGACGATGTGATTCTCATCCAGTTCTTCATCCAACGTCAACTCGACCCTGTAGTCCTCACTCATTCCCATCTCTCCTTCTTGGTGAATGCTCATAGACCTTTTCATCTTCCACTGCTGCTTCATGTCTTAAGTATAAAAGGAAATGACGTTCCCATGTGGATTTTTTCCATGACCGGTATCATATACTTCCCAACCGGATATTTCTGTTCTCCTCCAAACCGCTTAATCATCTTGCAACACACCTTTTATTTTAAATTCTTTAAGCGGCTCTGATTGGTTCACTATAAATGAATGAGAAGAACGGAATTAATAATAACGTAACTTCATGTGATAGTATTTCATTTTTTTAGCATAAAGTGGAATAATGGAAAGAAGGACATTTAATATTGGTTTAATGAAAGAGGGTTGGAATATGAAATACATTCTGGGAATTTGGGTCACTTTCGCAGCAGTGCTGATGCTCAGTATGGACGCTGAAGCGAACGAGATCACCAATATGCATATGGAAGTGGAGATCAATCCGGACGGTTCGGTGACGGTGACGGAGACGCGGGAGGCCGATATGACGGAGGGCACGGAGAATTATATGGTGTTCGACGATGATGATATGGGCGAAGTCGAAGTCACAGATTTCTCCGTCGAAGGCTTTACGGAAGAAGAGGACTGGGATATGGATGCAGGCCTCGAAGAGAAGGCGGGCCGGTACGGTATGATCGATACCGATGACGGGACAGAGCTCGTCTGGGGGATCGGCGACTACGGTGAACAGACGTATGTCGTGAACTACACCCTGGAAAATGCGGTGCGCAATCTGGAGGACGGCCAGTCACTCTACTGGAACTTCGATACATTCACCGGGCTGCCGACGGATAATTTCATAATGGATGTGACATCGGATGTCCCGCTCAATGATGAAGACATCCGCTTCTGGGGATTCGGCTTTGAAGGGGACATCGTTGCGGTCGAGGACGGCATCCGCTGGACTGCCGGGGAGACATTGACGAGCGGCAATGATGTCGTGCTGCTGATGCATTTTCCTGAAGGGACGTTCAATACGGACTCAACGGATGACGGGACGCTCGAAGAGGAGGCGGCAGCGGCCATGGACGGCTCAATCTACGATGACGGCAGCCTCAGCGGCGGGACCATTGCTGCAATCATCGGTGCAATCGGCGTGGCGTTGACAGCAGTCATCACATTCTTTACACAGTATGGCAGAAGGCAGAAACAGGCTGGACATGTGGATTCTGCATATCATATCAAACGTAGGAATAAAGGACTTGAAGCCAAAACGCCGCCTGAGATTGAAGATTTTGCAGGAATCGCATATGTACTTAGACACCTGAAAATGAGCTACTTTGAGGATATATTCCAGGCATACTTGATGAAATGGATGGACGAAGGCAGGATTACGATTGAAGTCGAGCGGAAGGAACGCCAGAAGCTTGATGAAGGAACGCCTAAAATCATCATCCATGACTATCAGGAAATGATGGAGGGGTATTCCTATTCCTTCAAGGAAGTAAGCGAACAGCTCAAGCACAATGATCTCGAGGGCAGCTATGAACCGCTGTTATGGAGGATGATGCTCGATACTGCGGATGCTGAAGGTGTCATTGAGGAAAAAGCATTGAGGAAGTGGTCGAAGAAGCATGCGAAGGCAGTCGGCATCGTAGCCGATGAGCTTACCGAGTATTCAAAGCGCTGGCTCGAGGCGCATCGCTATTTCAAATTCGGCAAGGATAAGGTGTGGGGCGTTCCGTTTCCGATAGATGCCCCTAAAGAAAAAGGACAACAGCTGCTCGATCGGCTCTCGCAGTACAAAAACTACCTCAAAGACGACCCTGCCAGGGTTTACGCAGACGACACCTACAGGAGCCACATCATCTGGAGCCTGCTCGTCGGCGAAGGGGATGACGTTCGGAAACACCTGTCCAAGCTGACCCCGGATGAGGGGAATCAGGCAGCATATCCAGTAATGATCCATTACTACTACGGCTCGCATCTGACAGCGCAAAGCTGGTCGAAGGGCCTCGGTCAGGGCGGCTTCAGTTCAGTCAACTCCTCTGCTGCTTCAGGTGGCGGAGGCTCCACGGGCATGGGCGGCGGTGCCGGTGCCGGAGGCGGTGGTGGCGGCGGTGCCCGCTAGAACTGGGGTCTGAACTATAGTGGCTACCTCCCCTGCTATGAACTAATCAGCTTTTCAACCTATCGACATACTGCTTGCCGTCAATGAGCGAAAGACCAAGGGCTTCCCGGGCACGCTTGATCGCCTGGATTTCCTTCCCTTCATTAATGAGATGACGTAGTTCATCATTGACCGGGTTTTCAGGCATGTCATAATGCGCTGCGATCTGCTCCAGCATCTGCTGTGTATTCTTCAGACGGCCTTCCAGCCTGTCTATTTTACTCATCAGTATAAATACTATAAATAAGAGAATGGCTAGTATACTCAAAAGTATGGTTTCCATATATTATCCTCCTCTTCGATCAACACGGATTGAAGCCATTGTAGCGCACTTCTGTACCATTTCACCAATAATATCCAAAGCGTTAAAGAAGTCTCCCCATTTCTTCATAAGGATTGACGTGCGTCAATTTTTATTTCCCTCTTTTGCCTCATAATAGTAAGTGAGATAGGAAGACACTACTAAGGAGAGGAAGAACATTATGAAGACGAATCTTAAGACGGAAACATTCACCTGCCCAAGCTGCATCAAGAAGATTGAAGGCACATTGAACAAGAGTGATGGTGTGGACACAGCGAAGGTGCTGTTCAACTCCAGCAAGGTTAAAGTGGAACACGACGAGAACAAGATCAGCCCTGATGAAATCAGGGGACTCGTCGAAAAGCTCGGCTACGAAGTAGAGAGCGTCAAATCCAGCTAGGAACACATATCAACTATTGAAAAGGGAGTGTAGAAACTCCCTTTTACTTTTTCGTTCGATGTGTGCTCTGGTTTAGGAAGAAGAAGCGAGGGAAAATTATAAGTAGTAGAGTCCTTCATCAGGACAGATCATAAAAAGGAGTGTTCTAAATGAAAGGTTGGCAATTCACAAAAACGCATGAACCGTTGGAATTGGTCGAAAAGGAAAACCCAAAAGCTGAGAAAGACCATGTAGTCATCAAAACAGGGGCTGTAGGCCTCTGCCACTCTGATGTGGGCACGATGGAAGATGAGGGCTGGATGTCTCTAATGAATGCTCCGGTCATCATGGGGCACGAGAACGCAGGGACCATCATCGAAGTCGGTGAAGGCGTCACGGATTTCAAGGAAGGCGACCGTGTAGCCATTTGTCCAACCGGCCCATCAGGTCTGGCTCCCGGTTACGCATATGACGGTGGCTTCGGTACCCATATCCATGCCCCTGCTTCAGACCTGGTGCCGGTACCTGATGAATTATCCATCAAAGAAGCAGCTTCGGCCACAGATGCCGGAATGACTTCCTACCATGCACTCTTCAACAGAGGCAAGGCGGAAAAGGGCATGAAAATTGCACTGATCGGTATCGGGGGACTTGGCCAGTTTGCCCTGCAGGCAGCTGTCGCAAAAGGCATCGAGGATATCTATGCAGTAGATACTTCTGAAAAGGCACAGGAACTGGCCAAGAAAATCGGCGCCAAAGAAGTGGTTTCCGATATCTCAGAACTGGCCGATAAGGAACTCGACCTTGTAGTGGATTATGCTGGATTTGACGTCACCACTTCCAAGGCTTTGGAGACGGTAAAGCCGGGAGGGACAGTCATACTCGTCGGCATGGGTAAACTCCAGACGACGATCAATGTAACAGATTTCATCGTGAACAGGAAACAACTTCTGTCATCAGTAGGTGGAGACAAGGAAGATATCGCAGCCATCTATGAACTGATGGCAACAGGTGGGCTCTCCCCTAAACTCTCTGAAATCACCTTCGATGAAATTCCTGAAGGAATCAATAGACTCCACCGCGGTGAAGTTCAAGGGCGATTGGTCGCCGTATACGATGAACCTTAATCATATGCTTGAAACCGGACAGGTTGTCCGGTTTCTTTTTTTATATACTCCCTTTGATCCGACATCCAAAAATCAAGTGTAGCTTCATTGCCATCCATATTTCCTTGTTGATTTGAAGCTTAATTTTTGTGTGGTAACCTGTACGGTAAAGGAGTGGATACCTTATGGAGATTACCGTAAAGAGAAGGACTGGGATACTCGGTGCCCTCACACCCATCCCTCTGGAGTTTAATGGAGATATGATAACTTCGCTTTCTGGTTTTCAAGAGAAAGTCGTATCAATCCCGGTGTCAGAAGGAACTTTGAAATATGTGGAGTCGCTGAATAGAAGTGACCAGGTTCGTGTGAGACAAGGGGATGTCATTACGATAAGGAGGACCACTTTGAGCAAGGTGACACATTTGCTTTTTGTCATCACACTCCTTTATTTCCTTTCAGCCAATATTTATATCCTCGTCACTGGTGCACCATATGACCATGAATGGGCAGGGCTACTGCGGTTGTTGCTGGCCATTGCCTTCATTGTTGTTGGCATCACTTCCCTCTTCTTCAATACCTATAAGCTGGTTGTCGAGAAAAGATTATAGCCTGCAGTGATAAAAATATCACCTCATCATCAAAGGATTAGAACTATGGGCAGAGAATTATCCTATCCAAGAAGAAGTTTATTCAGGACGGTTCTCAATGCAGCTCATTTTGATCCAGGAAACTTAATGACTTTAAAAATAATTTCTCTAAAGAAGAAGTGTCAATCTGTGAAGAGACAGACCATCGCTTCTAGATATTCCGCCCTGTCTAAAGTTTCAAAATGCCATACGTAGCCTTTAGACTTGGCAATTTCTCTAATGATAAGTCTGATGGTTCTTCCATTTCCTTCACGAAACGGATGTATCATATGCAACTCCGTCTTAAAATAGGCTAAACGCTTAGCTGCCTGCTCCAATGAATTCCAATTTCCTTCAAAATTTAATTCCCGAAAAATTTCTTTGAGTTGATCTTCTATATAGCCAGGTTCACAAAACCTTGTTTGATCTTTCATTAGAGTGACACTTCTTATTTCACCTGCAAAACGATAGATATCCTTAAATAAAAAGCGATGTAACTCTCTAATGGAATCAGCAGAAACAGGCAACAGGAAATCGAAACCCTTCTTTTCTAATCTTGAAGCAGATATATAAAAAGCAACCCTTTCGAGTTGCTCCAGTTCATCTGTGCTCTCCGCCCCTAGGAGGTTCGACTGCAACAGATACTCATCTTGATCATGTGTATTATACTTCATCATTTTGATGCAATTTTACGAATTAATTCGTTAGTGATTTCTCTATTTGAATTAATTGCTTCCAAAATTAATTTCTGCTGTTCTTTAGAGACTTCCATGCCCTCCAACGCCAAGTTGTGTGCGATTTGCCTGTTGGTTTTTGACTCAATGGCAAACATAAAAACCGCCTCCTGTTACTATTATTATACCCTTTCCCTAATGGATTACAGCTTGAGATGAGTTGTACAATAAATTTCAGGTGCATTCCAGGATAGCTGTAGAACGCAGAAGCGCACTGTTCTCGGAATTCCGGGAGCAGCGCGCTTGATTCTTCTACTCTAACTGTAGCGTTCCTGCAGTTTCCTCTCCTTCGGTACATGTTCCTTGATCTTCCTGAGCCGCATTGCATTCAGGATGACGAGCAGGATGCTCACTTCATGGATCAGCATGCCGCTGGCGAGATGGATATAGCCGTACAGTACGCCACCAAGCAGGAGGCCAACAGTGAGCAGTGCAATGGCTGTGTTCTGCAGCATGACCCTGTAGGTCATTTTGGATATTGTGAACCCGTGTGCCAGCTGTTCCATCCTGGAGCCCATGAGCACGACGTCCGCAGTTTCCATTGCGATGTCCGTGCCGCCATGTCCCATGGCAATGCCGACGTCTGCGAATGCAAGTGCAGGTGCATCATTGATGCCGTCCCCGACCATCATCACCTTGCGGCCGTGCTCCTTCTCATCTTCGATATACTTCATCTTGTCGTCAGGCATGAGTTCTGCGTGGAAGTCGTCCAGTCCAAGGATGTCGCTGACCTTCTTCGCCGAGTGGTAGTTGTCCCCCGTCAGCATGATGAGTGACCCGACGCCCTTGTCCTTGAGTGTCTGGATGGCAGTGAACGCATCCTGCCTGATCTTGTCCATGATGGAGACGATGCCGACGATCCCGTTGTCTCGAGCGACGAATATTGCGGTGTTGCCTGCCTTCTGCCGGTCGATATACTTTTCTTCAGTCTCCACATCGAGTTCAATATTATGGTCTTCCATCAGCTTTTTGTTGCCGATGATATATTCCGCACCTTCGAATATGCCGCTTACGCCTTTACCCTTGATGGCTTCCGCGTCTTCGACAGTGCTTTTGTCCACAGCGATGGATTTCGATTTCGCTTCCTTGACGATGGTCTGCCCAAGGTGGTGCTCACTGACCATTTCGACGTTCGCCACCTGTCTCAGGAAGTTTTCTACATCTGTATCATCGAATATCGTGATGTCTGTGACGGTCGGACTGCCTTCCGTCAGTGTCCCGGTCTTATCAAAGATGACCGTATCGACTTTCGCGAAGTTGTCGATGACTTCCCCGCCCTTGATGAGTGCGCCGTTCTTCGCGCCGTTGCCGATGCCTGCCACATAGGCGACCGGTGCACCGATGATGAGTGCGCCCGGGCACGCGATGACGAGGAACGTGATGGAAAGATGCAGGTTCCGTGTAAGGAAATAGACGACGATGGCGAGTACGACGATGGCTGGTGTGTAGTATTGGGCAAATGTGTTGAGGAACTTCTCTGTGCCGCTCTTCCGCTCCTGCGCCTCCTCGACCAACTCTATGATTTTGGAGAAGGTCGTGTCCTCCCCGACTTTCGTTGCTGTCAGTTCAATGTATCCGCTGTCCAGCACACTGCCGCTGAAGACCTCCGCGTCTTCAGCCTTGAACCGCAGGTTGGATTCTCCTGTAATTGCTGCTTCGTTGATGTGGGCCTGCCCGCTCAGGATTGTACCGTCGACCGGCACTTTGCCGCCCGGCCGCACGATGACATGGTCACCGGCCTCCACTTCATCCACATCGAGTTCCATCTCTTTGCCATCCCGTATGACCGTTGCCGTTGCCGGCGCCATATCCACCAGGGACTGGATGGAGCTCCGCGTCTTGTTCAGTGTCCGTTTTTCGAGGTATGCCCCGAAAAGGAACAGGAACGTGACGATTGCCGCTTCCGTATACTCCTGGATGAACATCGCGCCGATGACTGCGATGGTGATGAGGAGTTCGATGCTGAAGCTCTTCATTGTGAGTGCCATCCATGCCTTGTTGATGATTGGGCCGATTGCAACGACTGTTGCGACGATGAAAGTGATATTTGTGACTTCACTGTAGCCGAGTATTTTGGCCAGTATGCCGATTACGATCAATGCGCCTGAAATGTACATCAATTGATTCAGATGCCTGTTGAACCACTTGCTCATAAGTGCCACCTCTTCCTTTAATTTTAAATCCGTGCCTCCTGTTACTTATAATTATAGAGGCAGCACGCGAAATAAAAATTGACGGCCATCAAGTATCTTGGACAAGTTTCGGGGCATCCACTGGAAATCCCCCGGCATATGAAAAGACTAATGAAAAACCCCCTCGGTATGAGGGGGCGCAGCGCTGATCCATTATAGAATTCGGGAAACTGTAACTTTTGAATGGATGGGTGCTCACCGGTTTCTACCCGGGCAGCCCATCACTGTCCCGCTTCTTCTCTCCTTCGCCCTCTTCCTTTTCAAATGTAGCCCGTATCCGTCGGACCCGGATTCACGGCGTTGACACGGATATCCATGCTGCCCAGAACGTGGAAAGCCTGCACCGCCAGTTTGGCAACCGCCGCCTTCGATACGGCATAGGGAATTTCATTCGTTATCTGACCCAGCTCCTGACCTGAAGTGAACAGGGTGATGCATCCTGCAGTGTCTTCGAAATTTTCCCAGAACGCCTGGATCAACAGCATGCTTGAAGTGACATTCGTCAGCAGGTGACTGTTGATCTCTTCGAATGACCAATCTTCCATTTCACACTCTGTACTGTGCGCATGACAGAGTATCATATGGCTGAACGGCTCATGGTTCGAGAGTTCAGCAAGCAGTTTTTCCACTCCCTCTTTTGTCGAGAGATCCGAGTCCTTCAGCCTTGCGACCTTTTCAATGGAGGAAGACAGGATTTGATACAATATTAAAGCCCCCATAAGATGAAAGACATCTTATGGGGGCACGTTTATTGATCAACCTCTTTTGGCCATTTCGAATTCATGCCTCATGTACGCAGTCGGTACTGACCCGACTTTGGAAAACACTAAGATTGCGAGTGGTGAGAACAGGAATCCTGGTATCAGTCCGTACATTTAGTATGAAGTGCCAGCCACTCCGCAACTTCTTTTTCTTCAGTCTTATCCATGGCTACTCTTACAGTGTACTCAGTAAATTCATCCGGTCCAACTGTCAGGACAACACCATTCAACCGGAGAAAGACATATAATGCATTGGCTGCCGTCCGTTTGTTTCCGTTAAAAAATATATGTTTTATTATTATGTTCCTATATAAATTTGCAGCCTTCAGTTCCAAAGTGGGATAAAGTTCTCTCCTATAAGCCTCCTGTTTGGGCGACTCAATCGTCATATTCAATGAATTTGGCTATCTGATTCCAATCTGTTCTTCGGGAGAATAGCTTCTTATTACATTGACATTGATGAGTATCAAATCCTGCTCTGTTAAATAGTGAGTCATCTCTCTACCAGATCACGCATGGTCTTGTCATACTTCTCGAACATTTCATTGGAAAGTGTCAATATATCCTTTTGTGAATCTTCCTCCTTCCTTATAACCACTGCTTCATCCTCTATGACGAACTCCAGATTGTCCCCTTCCCCAGCATTCAATTTTTCGAGAATATCTTTAGGTATGCTGACAACAGTACTGTTCCCTGTTTTCCTTAGTTTTCTTCGAATAATCATAGTATCAACTCCTTATAAAAAGTATATACGTATATACTTCCAAAATTAATCTTGAAATACTGTAATGACACAGACTTCATCACTTGATTTCTACAGCCTAGGGCTGTCTCGTCTGCTCCTCGATCCGGCTCATGTACTGGAAGGTCATCTTCAGATTCTCATCATCCACTTTTTCTGCCAGCTGATCAAGCAGATGCTGGTTGATCCGGGCGTCGGTCACTTCTCCGAATTCATCCTGGATTTTTTTGGCCCGCTTCATGATCTTCTTGTGCTTCTTTGAAGTCAGGCCACCGAAGTAGCGGGCGGCATATCTAAGTTTCTTCGCACGCTTACGTATGTCATGCACCGCTTCATAATCGGTCATGTCGACATTCTCATAGTCCTCGGCAAGCTTCTGGCTCCGCTTCTTCAGCCGTTTGCCGATATACGCATCCCAGTCGCCGTCGACTTCAAAGTTCAATGCATGGATTGCGGAGTCGACGCTTTCGATTACTGATACTGTAGACTGGATATTCGTCTTGTTGAACGTCCGGCGCATCTCCCTGGCGCGTTCCTGATTGAGATATTTGAACATATCCCTGTAATGGTCGCTCAAGTCAGGCTGACGCAGGGCAATCTCACTGCACAGGTCGATGAGTACATCGAATTCCCTCAACCGTCCATATATCTGTGCAAGATCCTTCAGTTCCTTGTTGAGGCGGTCATATTCCTCCTCGTCGAAAGTATGCTTCAGGAAATTCAGCAGGCTACGGACCTTTCTCGAACTCACCCTCAATGCGTGCGCCGTCTTCGGATGGTATGGATTGTTCTCATAATCCCTGTAGGATTTCTTCAGCTTCTCCACACGTTTATACAGCACGTTCTTCAATTCTTCCATTCTGCTCACTCCTTTCCTTTTCTATACCCTCGCCCGCTCTGTAAATACCTACTTCTTTATGACCCGAATACTGCGTCCCCACCCGTGTGCCATAGTGCAGCGTTGACTCATATGGAAAATATTGCTACTATTAGTTTAATAGTTGTAATATTACAAAAATTAATATCCTGCTTCACCCCCGCACATATTACAGAACCGCTTGCGCAATCCCGATTACATAATATGGACTGGATACCGATGCACGGATATCCAGCCCATATTAATAAATTATAAGGGGTGTAGTGATGAAGGAGTTTCTTGTACGTTCCAGTTTGATGTTCGGCGTACTGCTGATGATTATCGCGACAGTCTCCCAAGGCGTCCTCGCAGCAGACTACGAAGCGGATTACGGTACGGAAAATGATGTGGCAGAAGCGAATGGCGGCATGGTGGTTTCAGCGCACCCGCTCGCATCCGAAGTGGGGCTGGATATTCTCGAGTCGGATGGCAATGCCATCGACGCAGCCATTGCGATGCAGTTTACATTGAATGTCGTGGAACCCATGATGTCCGGCATGGGCGGCGGTGGCTTCATGGTCGTCCATGACGGGGCGACGGGTGAAACGACCATCGTCAACAGCCGGGAACGGGCACCTGCCGGCGCCACACCGGATATGTTCCTCGATGAGGATGGAGAGCCGATTCCTTTTGAGGAACGTGTCATGCAGGGGACTTCAGTCGGTGTTCCTGGCACGTTGAAGGGTCTGGACACTGCGCACCAGATGTGGGGCACCATGGCCATGCCTGATCTGGTCGATCCGGCGATCCATATCGCAAGTGAGGGCTTCCCGATCGATGATGTCCTTGCCTTCTCCATTGAGGACAGCCAGGAAAAGCTGATGGAGAGCGCAGCAAGTAAAGTATTCTTCAATGATGGCGAACCGCTGGCTGAAGGGGATACCCTAGTCCAAGAAGACCTTGCACATACACTGCAGCTGATCAGAGATAATGGCATCGACCACTTCTACAACAGTGAGATTGCAGAAGCCTTGGCGAATACCGTCCAGGAATTCGGCGGCTCGATGGAGAAGGACGACCTGATGCAGTATGACGTGACGGTCGATGAGCCGGTATGGGGAGAATTCAAAGGCTATGACATCGCCACGATGCCGCCACCGAGCTCCGGCGGCGTCTTCCTCCTCCAGATGCTCGGCATACTGGATGGCTTCGACCTTTCCCAATATGACATGAAGTCCTGGGAGAAATACCACCTGATGGCGGAGACGATGCACCTGTCCTATGCCGACCGTGGTGAATATGCTGGGGACCCTGAATTCGTCGAAGTACCGATTGAAGGACTCCTCCACCCGGATTACCTCGAAGAGAGACGGAACATGATCAGCCTCGATTCGGTCATCGAAGAACCGGAACCGGGCAATCCGTTCGACTACCAGGGCGGCATGGCGGACTATGATTCCGTCGACCAGCCGGGAGATAAAGTCGACGGACAGACGACACACTTCAGTGTCGCCGACCAGTACGGCAATGTCGTCTCCTATACGACCACAATCGAGCAGGTATTCGGTTCAGGCATCATGGTTCCGGAATATGGATTCATGTTGAACAATGAATTGACCGACTTCGATGCAGAACCGGGCGGCGCCAATGAAGTCCAGCCGAACAAGCGTCCGCTCAGCAGCATGACCCCGACCATCGTCTTCGATGATGGCAAGCCGATGCTGACCGTCGGATCACCAGGCGGACAGACGATCATCACTTCCGTGCTGCAGACCATCATCAACAACTTCGAATATGAGATGGAACTGCAGGCGGCGGTCGAAGAACCGCGCATCTTCACGAATGGCATGGAGAACTACACCTATGAGGAAGGGGTGCCGAGTGATGTCATTGATCGGCTGAACGGCATGGGCCATAACTTCGGTGACGAGCCCGAGTCCCTCGGCAACGTCAACAGCATCCTGATCGATCAGGAGAATGGCACCTTCAGAGGGGTCGCCGACAGCAGCCGCAACGGGGCGGCCTTCGGCCTGGAGCCTGTAGCGCAGTAAGCACCATCACGATATGAGTCCATGCAAAAAAGCGCATTACCCACGGATAGTATACTCCCTTCAAAGTAGACACTTGAAAAAGTAAAAACTTTGAAGGGGGTTTTTGATGTATGAACGCCCCCATATCTGCAATGAATTCCTCCAGCCTGCTTCAATACAAAAAGTGCACCACCGTGAGGATGAACATTGAAATGCCGAGGCGTATATGGAGTTTCCGGATTCTGATCCTTGGATCGACCAGCAGGCGGTACCAGCCCGAGAGGACGAGAACGAACAAATTGATGGATGCGAGGAAACCGGTCAGTATCTTCATATTGCCAAGATCAAATCCATATAGAGCAACCACCGCCCAGGCATGCAGCAGTATGATCAGAAACGCCCCCGTCCCCATCCACCGGTGGTATGGCCGGATCCGCTTGGACATCGTGGCGAGCCTGATCTTCGTCTGCCTGTTTTCGAGGTTCCGGATTGTGGAGAAGACCGCGTTGCGCGTCCAGTTGAAGATGAAGAACAGGAAGCCCGTGAAACCGAGCAGGATATGGATGTAGGATGTATGGACCGCCACACCCGAAGCGACATTCCATATCGCCCAGACGAGCAGCAGCCCATTCAATAGAAACCAGATGCTCATGTATTTCTCCTCCATCATTTTTTCTCTTCATACTCTACCATATTTCCTTCCCTTAACCATCCTCCCGAACAGGAAAATTGAAAAGATGGAAAGTGGATTGGTATAGTATATCCTGTTGCACCAATCAAGAAATATCAGGAGGCTTCAACATAATGAACGAAAAATATGCACCCCTGTTCGAGACCGTTCCATTGCCGAACGGCGTCGAGCTCAGGAATAGATTTGTATTGGCACCACTGACACACGTCACCTCGAACGATGATGGCACCGCATCAAACGCGGAAATCGAATATATCGGCAAACGCTCCAGAGGCATGGGACTCGCGCTCACTGCAGCTTCCAACGTGACGGACCTCGGCAAGGCCTTCCCCGGCCAGCCGTCCATCGCCCATGATTCGGACATCGAAGGACTGAGGAAAGTTGCCCAGGCCATGAAGGAGGACGGGGCAAAGGCCGTCGCCCAAATCCACCATGGCGGCGTACAGGCTCTGCCGAAATGGACACCGGACGGCGACTGTGTCGGACCGAGCCCGATCACCATGCAGAGTTTCGATGAAACAGAACCCCATGAAGCACGTGAGATCACTGAAGCGGAGATCGAGGAGACGATCCGGGCATTCGGCGAGGCGACACGGCGCGCGGCAGAAGCAGGATTCGACGGCGTGGAAATCCATGGCGCGAACCACTACATCATCCATCAGTTCGTCTCCCCCTACTTCAATAAGCGGATGGACAAATGGGGAGAAGACCGCTACCTGTTTGCAATGGAAGTTGTGGACGAGGTGGTCAAGGCAGCCAGGAAACATGCGGACGACGACTTCATCATCGGCTACCGCTTCTCCCCTGAGGAGCCACAGTCCCCGGGGATAGACATGGAAATCACCGAAACACTGATCGGCAAGCTGGTCGAGAAGCCGCTCGACTACCTCCACGTCTCGCTGTTCGATATACATTCCGAGACACGCGACGGCAAGTACGCAGGCATCGAACGCGTCGAACTGCTGCATAAATGGATCGGTGGCCGCATGCCGCTGATCGGCATCGGCTCCATCTTCACACCGGACCAGGCACTTGAAGCCGTTGAAGCGGGCAATGTCGACATGATCGCCATCGGCCGTGCCGCACTGCTCGACCATGATTTCGTCAAGAAGACGGAAGCCGGCAGGGAAAATGAAATCATCAATGTGTTCGACCCGGAACGGTCGGACAAGCACGAACTGCCGGACCCGCTGTGGCAGCAGCTCTATAAAGGGTTCTATCCCGTACCGCGCACGGACCAGTAGAAAGAAGTCCCCGTATCCATGATACGGGGACTTTCTATATGCATCACTTGCGCCGCCATACTTCATAGGTATGCGGATATTTGTTCTTCCCATCGACAGGCCCGTCCCATGATTCGACGCGTTCAAACGGGCTGTAGTCGAAATCTGCCGGAAAATACGTATCTCCTTCGAAAGTGTCATGGATGACGGTGCGATAAAGTACATCGACCTCATCCTCAAACATCTTGAACAGTGTACCACCGCCGATGATGTAGAGGTCCTCCCCGTTCTCCTCTTCAAGCGCCAGTATCTCCTCTTTGGAATGTACGACGATGGCGCCCGGTGCCTCGTAGTCCGCCTGCAGTGTGAGGACGATGTTGCGTCGGCCCGGCAGCGGCCGGTTGGGGATGGTCTCATATGTCTTTCGGCCTGTGACGATATCCCCCTGCATCGTCACATCCTTGAAGAACTTGATGTCGGCCGGGAGCCGCCATGGCAGCGCCTTATCCCTGCCGATCAGTTTGTTTTCGTCTTCCGCCCACACGTAGGCAAGCATTGTGTCCCCTCCTTATAGTGACAATTTCACTTCTTCATACTTATCATCATTCATGATTTTGATATCCGTCGGTGTGATCTTCAGCACTTTGAGATGTGGATTGTCCTTGGAATCGAAGAATTCCGCATCGGCATCTTCCCACACCCAGTCGATCGTCTCCTGGTCATTGATGCGTTCGACATCGCCATATACTTCAACGAAGGCGTGACTCGGGGAGTCATGGAACCCAAGCAATACATGCGCTTTCGGGTTATCCCCGAGTTCATCATATTTCGGCGACTGGTCATTCGTCTTCGCATACAGCGTCAGTCCATCATTATAGAACCACATGTAGCGAGCATTCGGTTCATTATTCTGTGCTGTCGAGAGGACACCGATCTTCGATTCATCCAATATTTCAGTAATGCGTTCTATCGCCTTCGATTGTTCCATCGTATCACCTGTCCTTATTGTTGATTTATATATATATCCATATCCTGAATCACGGCGTTTGAACCATCGAAGTTCGATTTCCTGGATCAAAGAATCATTTCGCAAGGTCCGCTTTAGCCGGATTTTTTGGCTTTTCGCGCTTCTTTGCCATTTCCATTCTGTCATTATAGCCCCATACATAAGTGAGGCCGAAGGCTACGAAAAGGGTGATTGCTGTGACGAGGATGGCGTACCAGAAATTCGCGGTGATGCCGTTGTCCGGATCTATGAACGATGGCAGGCCGATGAGGGATCCGATGATGCTCCACATGTTGATGTTGAGCAGCCCGGCCAGGAAGCCGCCAAGTGCACTCGCGATGCTCGCACAGATGAACGGTCTGCGGAAACGCAGATTGATGCCGTAGATGGCGGGCTCCGTAATGCCGCAGAAGGCGGAGAAGGCGCCTGCATACCCGATTTCCTTGATGTCGGCCTTCTTCGTCTTGACGGCTACTCCAAGTGCTGCCCCACCCTGTCCAACGATGGTCATGCTCACCATCGCAGACAGATAACTGTAGCCAAGGGTCGCAAAATCATTGACATAGATCGGAATGATGCCCCAGTGCAGGCCGAATATCACCAGCAGCTGGTAGAACCCATTGATGATTGCACCGAATATCGGGGCATTCAGATTCAGCATCGACTCCAGCCCATTGGCGAGTAGTGAGGAGAAGCCGATCAGAACCGGCCCGGTCAGGATGAGGGTGATGGTCGACACAAGTCCAATGACGGCGATGGGGATGAAGATCGCTTGTATGTAGGCGGATACCCATGTCTTCAGCCACTCCTCAAGCTTCTTGACCATCCATGCGGCAAGTATCATCGGAAAAATCGAATAGGTATATGCCAGGAATGGAAAGTCGACCGTACCGATCGAGAAGATGCTGACGTCGCTGTTTGCAGCTTCAAGTATCGTCGGATGGATGATGACGCCCCCGATGACGGCTGTCAGCAGCGGATTGCCGTCAAGCCGTTTCGCCGCATTGAAGCCGACCAGTACTGGAAGGAAGTAGAATACCGCATCAGCCATGGCATTGATGATCAGATAGGCCGTCCCGGTATCGGAAATGATGTTCGAACTCGTCAGTACAGCAAGGAGCCCCTTGATGATTCCTGCGGCAGCAAGAATGTTGATGATCGGCATGACGGCGCCGGTAATGATGCCGATCAGCGTGTTGAAGCCATGCCGCACTTTTTCAGAAGCGGTTCTGTCCGCTTTAGGAGCGGCTGCAGGTGCATCTTCCGAATCCGTTTCATCAGAGAGGGACAGTTGGCTGACCACTTCCTTATGGATATCATCGACTGCAGGCCCAACAACAACCTGGTACTGGCCTCCTGCCTCCACCACCCCCATGATGCCCTCCAATTCCTTTATCCTCTCACTATCCGGGAGGGTGTCGTCCTTCAGATAGAAGCGGAGACGGGTGACGCAGTGGATCACTTTATCGATGTTCCCTTCCCCGCCTACGAGCCTGATGATGTCACTGGCCAGTATGCGGTAGTCCTTTTTATTCTTCATATGTGAATTGCCCCTTTCTTTCCAATATGTAATGGGATGATTGTTCAGACCCTATCATTCTAGCACAGAATCCGGGGTACAGAACCGCGGGTGTCATTCGAAACCGCAGGAGGAACCCAAGAGGATAATGGGTATAGTAGTAATGAATGATGGAAGGACAACGCATTACGGAGGTGATATGCATGGAAAATGCAGTATTGATCGTCGGTGCGGGACCGACCGGCCTCGCGCTTGCCATCGGACTGGAGAAGCAGGGAGTACCGTTCCGCATCATCGAACAGAATGACGGGCCCGGCAAGACGTCACGGGCGATGGTCGTCCATGCCCGGACACTCGAGTTCTATCGGCAGTTCGGACTGGCACATCGGTTGACGGAAGCCGGCATCGTGGAGGATGCCGTGCACATCTATAAGGACCGTCTCGAAGTCGGCAGGATCCCAATCGGGGAGATGGGCACAGGAATCACCCCCTACCCCTACCTGCTGAGCCTGGCCCAGGATGTACATGAATCCATCCTCGTCGAATACCTGGAATCAAAGGGGATACGGGTGGAATGGCAGACCGAACTGATTTCATTCGAAGAAGAGGAAGACCACATCGAAGCAGTGATTCAGAACCACTCGGGGAACTCTCGTTCCAGATATGCTTATGTATGCGGATGTGATGGTGCACACAGCACAGTACGGCATCAACTCGATCTTGATTTCCCCGGCGGCACGTACAGCCAGATCTTCTTTGTGGCAGATGCAGAAAACACCCAGCCGTTCAAAGGGATGTCGGCCGGCTTCCGGGGCAGCGAGTTCAATCTGGCACTGAACATCCGGACAACCGGCACCGTCCGTCTGATCGGCATCATCCCACCCCACCTGATCGATCCCGAACCCCCTCAGGTGTTCTCTCCGCTCATCCCCCATGTCGAGAGCGTACTGCCCATCAAAGTGGGAGAGGTGAACTGGTATTCTCCCTACAGGGTCCATCACCGTGTGACGGACAAATTCAGGAAAGGCCGGGCCTTCATTTTGGGGGATGCCGCCCATATACACAGTCCGGCCGGCGGTCAGGGCATGAATACAGGCATCGGCGATGCCTTCAACCTGTCATGGAAACTCGCCTGTGCCATTAAAGGAAGGATGGACCCCGCCATCCTGGATACGTACGAGACGGAACGGATCGCCTTTGCACGGAAGCTCGTTGCAACGACGGATCGCATATTCAAGGAGGCGGTCAACAGGAAACGGTTCAGGAACATCATGATGCCATATATATTCCCGAGAGTGGTGCAGTCCTACAAAGTCCGACGCATCCTCTTCAAGATCATTTCCCAGACAAGAATCCGTTATCCGGACAGTGAGTTGAGTACGGGCAGAAGTGGGGGCATCAGAGGTGGTGACCGCCTGCCTTGGCTGCCCATTGAAGAGGGCGACAACTTCGAACCGCTCACTAGTGTGGATTGGCAGCTCCATGTCTATGGCCGTCCGGCCAAAAATATCAGACACCTGTCCGACCGGTCCGGCCTCCCGCTCCACTACACACGATGGACGAGGGATATGAAAAAGAAGGGTATCAAAAGAAACGCCGCCTTCCTCGTCCGGCCGGACGGCCACGTCGGAGTGGCCGCCACCACAGCAAACATCAGGCCGATCAAAGAGTATGTGGAACGCTTCAATCTTAAGATGAGATAGAATACACCCCTGATGCTGTCGGCATCAGGGGCGTCTCCCATTGATTATTCCTATCGATTTTCTGCAGGCCTCCCCGATCCACTGCGCACCTTCATGAAGATGACGATGATTGCGGTGATCAGCAGTATGACCGATCCGACGAGGAGGACGATATCCAGGCTGCCATACTCACCGGCATTTTTCGTGTATATGCCGAAGTATGGCCAGATGATGATAAGGGGATACAGCCAGTCTCTAAAGTAGATTCCGATGGCAACACCAATCAGTGTCGCCACAGCCAGTATGAGGAGCGTCCATCCAAGCTCACCCATTCCAAAGAGGCCGTCAAGGTTGTACTTCTCCGTCAAATTGAAGATATTGACGATGGTCGCCACCGTCACCCATGCGAAGTAGATGGAAAACGGCAGCCGATCGAACCAGTGGTAGCCGGTTTCCGTCAATGTGGTATACATTTCCGCCAGCGTATACAGCAGAGCGATGATTACAATGACGGAGGCGAATATCCACTGCTGCGTGAAGACGATGATCCACAGGGCATTCAGCATAAAATTGACGATCGGCCAGAACTTCAGGCGGGAGGCCACGGATTCCTCCCATGTCTTCGCAAAGAATGCCTTGATTATCCAGATGAACAGCAGAATATAGATCAGTCCCCAGATGGAGAATGCAAATCCTGCCGGCTGGATGATCGTTTCATTGTTGTTGGCCACCCCGCCCACATTGGTGGTGGTCAAATAGTTTACGAATATCATGACGATGAATGCGACAAGGTACCCGGTCGCCCACTTCTTCTGTCTGGACATATGACTTCACTCTCTCTATAAGTAATAGTGTCCTTATCTATTCTCTCTATAGCGGCCAATGAAACATTGCGCCTACTTTATATCATCGATGATGGAACTCCATCTCTGCAATCTGTAAGGCATCATCCCGGACATGAAAAAGTAGAAGGCTTTGAGGACCTTCTGCAGCTTCATTCCTACTGTGTAACGTTCAGGGCTTCTTCCTGGGCCGTCAGGCATAATTCAGCGGCTTTGAAGACATGCTCCTGCATCATGGCATTTTCCGTACGGTGGATGCAATCCTTGATCAGCTCTCCGAAAAATGGGAATCCGACTTTACCGGAGAGGTCATAATGTTTCTCGCCGTCTCCGTTGACCAGATAGAGGTGGTCCCCGGACTCTTCTCGTGCCACATCCACATACTTGCGGATTTCAATAGTACCTTCTGTTCCGGTGATGAACGTCCTTCCATCTCCCCATGTACTCAATCCTACCGGGGTGAACCAGTCCACTTTGAAGTAGAAGGTGGCTCCATTATCGCCGACGAGCGTAGCATCCCCATAATCTTCCAGCTCAGGATATTCGGCATTGTCATAATTTCCGACTTTGCTGTGCAGAACCCGGGCGTCCTTGTTGCCGGTGTAGTAGAGGAACTGTTCAATCTGATGGCTTCCGATGTCGCAAAGGATGCCGCCATACTGCTCCTTGTTGAAGAACCAGGCCGGACGACTCGGTGCATTAAGGCGGTGGGGGCCGAATCCGGTGACCTGCACCACTTCGCCTATTGCGCCGTCGGAGATGAGGTCTCCTGCAAATACAGCCCCTTCCACATGCAGACGTTCACTGAAGTAGACCATATATTTCTGGTTCGTCTTTGCGACCACCTGCTTCGTTTCTTCCAACTGCGCTTTCGTAGTAAATGGTGTCTTATCCGTGAAGTAATCTTTCCCACTTTCCATGACCGTATTCCCGAGGCGGCTCCGCTCTGAAGGAATTGCTGCAGCTGCGACCAGCTGCACTTCATCATCCTCCAATATCTGTTCAAGCGACTCTGCCACTTCAGTTTCCGGAAACTGTTCCTTGAAGGCTTCCACCTTCTCAGGGTCGGGATCATATACCCATTTCAGGGTGGCTCCTGCTTCTAGAAGGCCATTGCACATGCCATAGATGTGTCCATGATCCAAAGCCACTGCGGCTATTGGGAACTCCCCCTCCTTCACTACGGGATTCGGCTTCCCTTTCGGTGCATAGTTCATACCGTCTTTATTACCCATGGTCTGTTCAGTCCTCCATTCTTAATCACATGTTTTTATATACTATTAAAACCAATCGCCGTAACCCAGTTCCCTCAAGTTTCCGGCAGAAATCTCAAGACTGTCGAACGGGTCCCTTCCATAAGTATCATCCTGTTCGATCAGGAAGTATTCCGCTCCACTTTCCAGTCCCGCTTCGATTATCGCCGGCATATCCAGGTTGCCTTCCCCTACTTCCGCGAATTCAATGATGTTCGTGAACTTATGGAAGAATTTCGCCATATCTTCAAAATCTTCAGGTTCTGTCTCCAACGCACCAACACGGTAGTCCTTCAGGTGCAGCAGGGAGATCCGCCCCTTATACTCTTTGATGAACTCCACCGGGTTGACGCCCGCCCGCTGTATCCAGTGGACATCCAGCTCAAACCCAAGCTTGTCCGTGTTATCCTTCATCAGATCAAGCAGATACTCCCCATCGAACTTCTGGAATTCGATATGGTGCGTATGGTAATACAGGTGAATGCCATGTTCCTCGAGCTTTCCCGCCATCTCTTCTGCACGTTCAATGAAAGACATGATGCTGTCCTTATCACTCATCATCTTCAGTGGCATCATTCCTATACGCACAAACTCGCAGTCGAGTGTCTTGCAGTCTTCAACGATTTTATCGAAGTCCTCTGTAAGCGTCTCCCCTGGCGCTCCCGGCAATATAGGCTCAAGTCCAGCAGACAGGGCGGCAATTTTAATGCCGAAATCATCGCTCGCACGTTTAAGTTCCGACACATTCTCTTTAGTCATAGGTATCTGGGACACTTCCACAGCACCATAACCCAACTCATGAAGTCTCTTCAGCGTTTCGTAAGGTCCGTTCTCTTCCACTTTCTCCTTCAACATCATCATTTGTACACCAATTTTGCCCTTGGTCATCTATATACCTCCAGATTGATCGCTTTTTTGATTTGTGAAGATTTTCTTATAGCACTGATCATTTCCATCGAAGTCTGTGCATCATTCAGTCCTATATAGTTCTCTGTTACATTCAGGATACATTCATAGAACTGGTTGATCAGCTTTGAATGGCTTGCTCCATAATAGAACTTCTCTCCAGGCAGCGCTTCATCTTCAACGATTTTCACTTTCCTGCCCGAATCATCGGCAGCGGTAAGAATATTATCTTTGATCGTCAATTTCCCTTTTTCTAAAATCACCTGGAATTCCACGGAAGAATTCACCGCGTTGGTCACCGTTGCAAAAAACAGGCCGGTAGCCCCATTTTTGAACTGGATATTTGCGGTAGCGGTATCTTCCACTTCAACTCCATAATCGAACAGGTTATCTATGGACCCGCGCATCGTATCGATCTCCCCGCCAATCAGTTGGATAAGATCGAGTGTATGGATCGCCTGATTGATCATCACTCCGCCACCGGCTTTTTCCATGATGCCCCGCCACGGTTTTCTTTCATAGTAGGCTCTGGGCCTGAACCAGGTTACAAGTCCTTTGATGCCCATCACCTTGCCATAATCTCCGCTTTCGACGAGCTTCTTCAATTGTATGAAGGTCTCGTTGAGACGGTTCTGAAGACTGACGCACATTTTGATCTCCGGATATTCATTCTCCAGCTGCACCATCAATATCCCTTCTTCCGCATTGCGCGCAAGCGGTTTTTCGAGAAAAATGTGTACACCTTTTTCTGCACAGGCTTTCGTCACTGGATAGTGAAGGTGATGCGGTAGACAGATATGCACACAGTCCAGTGCTTCTTCCTCGAGCATTTTTTCATAATCTGTATAAAAAGCGGCTCCCGGCACTGTACTCTCCAACGATTCATCGATATCACATACAGCACGAAGCCGCGCTTCTGGATGCTTTTCAATGACCGGAAGATGGATATGAGAAATATCCCCGAGTCCAATAACTCCTACGTTAAGCATGATTATTCCTTCCTCTCCTGCATAACACTGTACATATCTGGAAAAGGGAGGCACTCCCCCTTTCCATTACACTCACTGCTTTTCTTCAGCAATCCTTTCATTCAACTCAGCCAGGTACTGTTCTTCATCCACCGGCAGTTCGACTTCCTTGCCCAACCAGCTGGAGAGGTGGATGGCATTGGCCAGAGCGACCCCTTGAATACCGTCGCTTCCTGGAGCAATGAGCGGGACGCCATCAAGAATGTTCGCAGCGAAATTCTCGAGTACAGCAATATGCTGGCCGCCCCATACGCTTTCGAACTCCTTCACTTCCGTTTCATAGATGTCATCGGTGGATTCTCCCATGAAAATTTTGGCTACATCCTCCATGTTCATGGATTTGTTCATTTCAGGCTCAGGTTTCTTAAGTCGTTTTACTGTCAGGGTTTTACTGTCATCGACAACAATCTTTCCCTTGTCTCCAAGGATCTCCAAACGATCTGTACCGATGATGTCATGGGTGCAGGTCACGAATACCCCCGTCGCTCCGTTCCCATAATCCAGCAGCGTCGTCACTTCGTCTTCAACAGCGATATCCCTCTGATATCCGTATTTCACCTTGGAATATACTGACTCTGGCATACCGGCAATCCACTGCAGGAGGTCCAGCTGGTGAGGGGCCTGATTGACGAGCACCCCGCCTCCTTCTCCTTCCCATGTCGCTCTCCATGCACTTTGATCATAGTACCCCTGTGGCCTCCACCATGTCGTGATGATCCAGTTGGTACGCCTTATATCACCTATCTCATCGTTATCGATGATGCTTTTCACCTTCCGATACAATTCGTTCGTACGCTGGTTGAAGACGATCGCGTAGGTAAGGTTCGGCTTTTCTGCGGCATAGTCGTTCAGTTCTTTCACCTGCTTCGTATACACACCAGCCGGTTTCTCGACCAGGGGATGGATGTCCCGCTTCAGCGCCTCAATTCCCATTTCCGGATGGAGATAATGGGGAACAGTCGTCACTACTGCGTCGACTGCACCACTTTCCATCATTTCTATGTAGTCTTCATAGAAAGGGGTATCAGGGTACTTCTCTGCCGCCTCTTCTTTCTTCGCAGAATCAATGTCGCAGATGGCTCCGATTTCCATGTTCTTCACTCTGCCTTCTGCAATGAACCCTGCATATGCGCCTCCTTGGGCGCCGAATCCTATAATTCCCAGTTTCACTTTATTCATATTAACCTCTCCTCATATATAGATTTTCAAGCGTGTCTGGCGGTACTCCTTTGCCGTTACGCCCACTTTCTCTTTAAAATAGCGACTGAAATGTGAAGCACTTTCAAATCCACTTTCAAAGGCTATGTCCTTCAACGGTTTCGAAGGCTCCGCCTCGAGCAGATATTTCGCCCGCATCAAACGCGACCCCATAACGTACTCCATAACCGTGAATCCCGTCATTTCCCTGAACACGTGGGATACATATGACTTGCTGATATTGAGGTCGGATGCAACCATATCGATCGTCACCTTCTCCGTATAATGCTGCTGGATGTATGCTGCTATCTTTTCAGCATGTTCAATTTTCTCTGAATGGACTCCCGGCTGTTTCAGCTTATCGGGTTCACCGATACGATGGATGATTGTAAGCATTTGAACGAACAGAGCCTTCTGTTCCATTTCTGCATTCTCTTCATCTTCGAACTTCTCCAATTCATCCATCCGCCGTATGACCGTTTCGAGTTTTTTGTATTCGTCATTCATTTTCGTACGAATGAAGTAATGATGACGTTCCTCGAATACTTTGAGCAGATAAAGTCCCCCCAGTTCTTTCAGCAGACCTCGTATCCACTGCGGGGAGAAATGGATGACACTGCGCACATATTCGCTGTTGCGTGGTACATTGGGCTTATGAAGCGCCAACCCATCCATCAGAAGAATATCTCCAGGCTCGAGGTCGTAGATCTGATTATTGATCAGATAGCGACAGACTCCATCGTGAAAGATATATATCTCATATTCCTGATGTGAATGATAGGACGCCTCTTCCCAGATACCTTTCATCTGATAGTTGACAAAGTATGAATTCTTCAATGCTACCACCCTCTATGTATTCATCTTCTCATGTCTGATGAATAAATTCATTAAATGATAATGCCCATTTTCTTTGTAAAATTGTCTGAGAATGCTTTTTAATTTCCCTTTATGGATAATTCATTCATTAGTTGATTGCAACAACAATTGATGAATAAAAAGAAGTAGCGCGGAGCCCCGTACAAGAGACCGCCCTACTTCTGAAAAATACAGAGAATAAATTTCCGTCCACCTATAAAAATGATCCCCCTTCCGGCTGTCCTACGGAGAACCTCCTGCCTTACGCATGGCAGCAAGCCGCGCGGCGATCTGGGGTGCCATTTCAAACAGCAGTATTCCTGCCACAGCGCAAAAGAATATGAACATGCCGCTGAATGTCTTGAGCTCAGTCGCAGCGAGTGCAGCGATGATGATCGAGAACTCGCCCCGCTGGGTGAGCGAGAAGCCAGCAGTCCAGGATTGCTTTATCCCCAGACCATATATCTGTCCGCCGAAATACCCGACGGCGATCTTGGCAACGATGGACCATACGAGCAGGACGCTCAGCAATGGAATCATCGGCACCCCTTCTGTGACATCTATCGTCGTTCCGAAATAGATGAAGAAAACCGGAATCAGAAGATCGCGCATGTTCCGGGTATGGTTCTGCAGGTCTTTAGACTGCCTCACTTCAGCAAACATGATGCCGGCAAGGAAGGCACCGAGCACTTCCGACAGGCCAAGCCACAGAGTCAGCCCTGCATACAACAGGGAGAACCCGATGATGAACAGGATGAAGAAATCCTCATCCAGCAGGCGTCCAATGAACGGCCTGAGGCGGGTGAAGACCACCCTGGCGAGGAAAATCGCTACAGCAATCAGGGCCGCAATCTTCACAAAGACGATGAAAAGCTGCACACCTGAAATGCCGCCGCTCAAATACATGCTCGCGATGACGGCTACAAGTATCGGCGCCACCATATCCTCGAATATCAGCAGTCCAAGCATGAAGCCCGACTCATCATTGATGAGACGGTTGCTCTTCTGCAGCATCTTCGCAGTAATCGATGAGCTGGTGGCATAGACGACCCCGCCGACAAGCATGGCACTCGTTATGTCGAGTCCCATGAATAGGGCAATGAAGAAGGTCACCCCGAAGGACAGCACCAGATCGATCAGACCGGGAATATAGATGTCCCGCGCCATACGGCCGAGCACTTTTATGGGAAATTCCATACCCAGCATGAAGAACAGGAGGACGATTCCGATTTCGGCCGCATAGTGCATCAGCTCCGATTCTTCCATGAAGAGTCCAATCATGATTCCAAGCAGAAGGAAAATGATGACATCAGGTATTTTCAGCCTGTATGCCAACAGCCCCCCGATGAACAGCACAAGCAGCAGGAGGCCACTGACAAACAGCGTCGGCGCTGAGAGGAGTCCGCTCATCCATGACCGCTCTTGCAGCGTTCTTCAAATTCTGTGATTGCATCATATTCGCCGACGACCAGAAGTACATCACCTTCCATAATTCCAAACGAAGCATCCGGCCGCGGCAGGATGTCCTCGTCCCTATTGACGCTTACGATGGAGATTTCAGCCTTGGACCGATCCTCTGCCTCTCCGACGGTCAAACCTGAAACCGGTGCACCTTGATCCAGTCCATGATCTTCTTCTTCCTGAAGATATTGAAGCGCTCGAATTCCGCTTCATCGATGGTGTCATGGTTGATGTCGATCAGCTTCAGGCCGATATCCTTCGCTTCGTCAGAAGTGAGTGCAACATTGTAATCCACATCCTCATCTTCATTGACGATATACAACTCGCGTTTACCGTTGGTATGGAGGACGATTACGATATTCAGTCCATCCAAGGTCGTCAGGGAATATTTTGTACCTATACCGGGCAACACCTGTTCTTTCATACACACCGCCCCTATCCTGTATAGAATGACTGCCTGTGCTTCCTTTCAACTCCTGCGCCATTCCACATCCTCTTCATCTGCACTTGCAGCTTATGGTGATGATGATATTAGACAATACCCATGCCGGGAATCCTTAGACTGTACTTTTCTGATTTTCCACTGCATTTACCATCATCACTTCAACAGGAAACCAGCTTTCAAATCGTCTTCAGGATCGATGATGAACTGATGGTGGCCCGTGATGAACGCACTGCCTTCGACTTGCGGTATGATTGCCGGGGTGCCCCCAACTTCTGTCTTCTGAAGCACGTGCGTCATAAACTTCCCACCGGTGATCCCCTCATGGATGAAGCACTCTCCTGCACCCAACATTCCTGACTCATGGAGCGCTGCTGCTCTTGCAGCAGTGCCTGAACCGCAGGGAGAACGGTCGATCTGCCTATTGCCGAAGACCGTCACATTCCGTGAAGGCACATCCGTTCCTTTGAATGGATCATGGAAGATGGTGCCATAAATCCCTGCAATATCTTCATTGGGGTGTCTCACTTCCAATTGCGCTTCAACGGAACGCTTCACTTTTTCTCCCCACTTCTCCAGGGCAGGCAGAGCCTGAAGATCCAATGCCAGATCAAGATCATGCACATCGACGAGAACATAGAAAGCCCCACCATATGAGATGTCGACTTTAAATCGGTACCCTTCAATATCAAGGGGAAATGATTTTTCATACAGGAAGGAAGCTACATTTTCAAATGCCACAGACGCCACTTTCTGCCCATCGATTCTTGCATGTGCCTTCACTGGCCCGCATGGGCAGTCGATGATTAATTCAGGTGATTTGTCATCGACGGCGATCATTCCCGTCTCCACGGCTGCTGTGACGACGGCTATGACGCCATGGCCACACATGGTGCTCCATCCTTCATTGTGCATGAACAGCGCACCGAAGGCCGCTCCTTCTGTAACTGGCGGTGTAATGATGCACCCGTACATGCCATCGTGTCCCCTGGGCTCATGCATGAGCTCCCTCCGTATGTAGTCGAGATTCTCCATACAGTAGGTGCGCTTCTCAAGCTGTTTATCCCCTTTGATGTCGGGCACCCCGCCTGTGATGATCCTTAATGGTTCACCCGCAACATGGGCGTCTATTGTGGTATATATCTTTTTGAATTCCATGACGTCCCCCCCTTTAACCTTTCAAGCTGCTCCCCTACAGGAAATGATACATCTCCCTTTTCCGGCTATCGAATATCGGCACTTCCTTGCGGATCCGTGCCACTTCATTTCCGTCCAATTGACCGGTTACGGCCGCATCTCCGTGATCTGCAGCCTCATCGACGACTTTGCCGAAGGGATCGATGATCATGGAACGGCCGGCGAACTCCTGATCACCGATCTCCCCGTATGTGTTCGATGCGATGAGGTAGCACTGGTTCTCGATTGCCCGGGCTTTGATGAGCACTTCCCAATGGGCCTTGCGCGCCATCGGCCATTCGGCGACGGTGAAGATGGAAGTCGCCCCCTTCAATACCAGGTCCCTGAAGAGTTCCGGGAAGCGGAGGTCATAGCAGATGACGAGGCCGCAAGTATTGCCATCGAGCGTAAATGTCTCGACCTTGTCCTTTCCGCCCGTCAGATATTCCGGTTCGTTCAGCATCGGGACCAGATGCATCTTGGAGTACTCATATACGAGCGCCCCGCTCCGGTCGACGACAAATGCAGTGTTGTACACCTCATCCGGATCATCCTTGATGTTGGCGACGGAACCCGCGACGATGTTCACATCATATTTTTGTGCAAGTTCGGAAATTACAGACTTCGCCGGCTCGAGGTCCTGGCAGGCATGCTTTTGGATATTTTCAAGGTCATATCCCGATGTCCACATCTCAGGGAGCACGACGACGTCGGTCCCCTTGAGCTCTGCACGGTCGAACTGCTCCCTGACCCTGGTAATGTTCTCTTCGACATCTCCGAATGCCACCTGATACTGCAATGCTTTTATATTGATATCAACCACTCCCATCATTCTATTTTCTTCAGCTGTAAAGGATATTCCGTAACGATGGTATCCCCTGCTTTCATTTCAGTAGGGACACCCTTCACGTCTTCCATATCTTCGTCAAGTCCCGGCATCATTGGGGACGGATTCCAATAGATGCGTGGGAGACCGTCATCACCCATGATCGGGAGGCTTTCCGACAGCAGCTCATATTCTCCGGCTGGCACATGGGTGCCGACCGTGTGTGTACCGGCCGGAATTTCGATATATTCTTCCCCATCCATTTCCATCATATCATTTCCCACTGGCGTAATCGCCAGCTGGCCGTCCCTGGATGCAAACGTCAGCGTATAACCACGCGCGAGATCGACCTGTGCCACCGGTGTCCGCACACCGACTGGGATTTCAAGCAGCCGCACGCCCTGATCATCCTCTATGACAAGGGCCCCTGCCTCATCCTGCAGCAGGACATCATACCTGCCTGGAGGAACATCGGTTCCTACATCATATGTACCTGCTTCAAGCTGCATCTCCTCACCGGTATCATCCTGGATGCCGGCCATCTCCGTGCTCTTGGTGAATGGGAAGCGTTCCGGAAGATCTTCCGTCATCAGTATATTGTTTTCTTCATAGGCTGTGACGGCCGCCCCATCCGCTTCAAACGCTTCACCATCATATTTCTCCGGCATGAGGCCTCCATGGCTGCATCCAGCCATGAGGACCACCGCAAACAGCCACCATCTCATGACTCCATCCCCTTATAGATCCTCAAGTAATGTTCATATGTTCCGAGCGGTCCGATTGTGGCCGATTCCGCCCCATTTTCAAGAAGCTTCTCCAACAAGGCGGCCTTCCGCTCCCCCGAAAGCTCGGCTGCCGGTATACAGATCCGGCTACCGTTCAGATGGATGGTCCCCTCGGGCCATGGTTTCATAGCCTGGAGGACTGCATCCGGCACTGTGGCCTTGATGTATTTTTCCGTTTCCTTCCTGCGGTCGTACGTGTAGGCAAGACGCCGGCCATTCAGAAAGAATATCTGATCGGCGTAGTCATCAAGGTTATCCAGAAGATGACTCGCAACAATGATGATCTTGCCCTCCGCCTTCACCTCCTGGAGGATGCGGCTCACGAGCTCTACATTGATCGGATCGAGACCGTTCATTATTTCATCCATGAACATGATCTTCGTGTCTGCGGCAATCATCATTGCAAAGCAGAGCCGCTGTCGCATGCCGAGGGAATAGGAGCTGACCTTGTTGCGGACATACCCCTCCATATTCAGCCGCTGGATGATGCCGTCTATGTCCCGCTCCTCCCTGTTCCAGATATCCCTATACATCTGGATATGTTCGTAGCCGGAAAAGTTTTCGTAGAGCTCCGCCTGGTCCGGAAAGAATGTGATCTGCTCATGGAGCGCCCTGACGTCCTTCGCAGTATTCCTGAAGTTTCTGCCGTCAATCCTTATTTCACCCTGATTGATCGGGATGAAACGGATGATCGCATTGAAGAGCGTGGTCTTTCCGGTACCATTCGGCGCGACGAGGCCGATGATTGTGCCGTCCGGAATGCTGAAACTGATATCTTCAAGGACGGTGTGGCTGCCATAGCTGATGGTCAGATCCTTAATTTCAAGTGTCATCAGTGCCTCCTCCTTTCTAGTTTTCCTGAACGTGTCGGAATGAGTCTGAATATGAAGTGGAATGCGAGCTCGACCAGCATATAAAGCACTAGAAGACTGATGAGGAGCTTCGGCACATCCACCCTGCCCGCTCCAGCCCATTCCCCTTCCAGAACCGGAAGTATCTGCAGATAGAGGAACGGGTTCCAACTGCCGAGCGGCGGGATGATCGTGAAGATATAGGGAATGAAGAATATACCGATCACGAGCGTGATTGTAAGATAAGTGTTCCTGAACATCCAGCTGAAACCAGTAGAGACCTTCAGTATGATGTAGCTCGCAGCCATGGTGAGTGCCACCACGAGCACAGTGTATTCCATTATGCTGATGTACTCCAGTTGGCTGCCGCTGTAGAGCGGCACAGGATAGAGGAGCGTCCCGGTGTCCACCGATGCGCGGTTGATGATGTAGGAGACCACAAGACCGATGAGGATGGCAATCCATATCAGCACCCAGCTGATGATCGACCGCATCCGCCATTGTGACTTCCATGTCAGCGGAATCCCCTGCGTGATGCTCCAGTTGTATTCCTGATCCCTGCTGAACCGATCCGCACCGAAGACTGCAGCGACGATATAGATGAAGACGCCGGCGAGTATATTGATGAGACTGTAGAGCACAAGACTCGGCGACATCGGATTCCAGTCGATCGCCACATCATTTTCCTTGAGGTAATTCAGGAATTTCAACCTGTTCTCAATCTCCCCCTCATCGGGTATGAAGCTCAGCAGCAGTTCCTGTGATTCGAAATCGTCCGCTTCATGGAAATGGAGCTGGTTCTCCGACATCTCTATCCCCTGATCGACGTAGTCGCTGACGATCTCCTCAAGCCCTTCCACCGTGTTTCCCTCCTTTTCGGAGAGGATGAAGCGCTGCATGCCGAGGATCTGCTGCTGACGGGCAAGTCGGTCGTAAATGTCCTGGCCGGCCTCAGTCTCGAAGTGCGCCTCAGGAATCGCATGGAAGAGGCGCTGCGTCTCGTGATACTCTTCCCTGGCCTCCTCCACAGGAAGCTTTATTGTACGATCCTGATAGAGGGTCGAGTATGTGGCGAGGAACAGCAGCAGTGCCACAAGCAGTATCCGCACCTTCCAGTCCCGGAGGACTTTAAGCACTTCCCATTTGAACAGCCGCATCACCGCACCTCCCTTTCGAACTTCTGACGATGCATCCACCCTGCCGCAAGAGCCGTGAGCATCTCAAGCACCAGTATCGATGCCCCGATCATGACCACGGCGCCGGTGAAACTGTAGGCATCGGTCATGGCGAGGAAGTTCCGCTCCCCGCTCAGCACGAGACCCGTCTCAAAATAGTTGTGCAGGAAATATTCCCCTCCGATGCCGAAGATGGCCTCCTCTCCCGTGGCGCTGTAGATCCGGTTGAAGCCGAGGATCACAAAACCGATGAGCATGACGAGGATATCGTGCCGGAAGGCAAGGGACAGCAGTGCATTCAAACGGACGAAAAAGTAGATCAGCAGCATGATGAGGATGAGCGACATGCCGATGAAGGTGCCGATTGTCTGAGTGGTGAGGTTCGAGTTCTCCCCACGATAGCCCTCATCGTATTTATAGGCACCCACTTCAAGCCCCGGCGAACCGAACCCGTACATTATCCCGGCAGCCAGGAAATACACCGCAAGCAGTACGGAGAAGATGGTCGCGAGTATTATGGCAAGGGAGACCGACTGATGTAATATGTAACGGCGCCATCCCATCGGCTGACCTGCTTTGAGTGTTCTGTGCCGCCGGTCATCGACGAGGATCTCACTCGCCACGAACACCGTGATCAGCAGCATGATGAGCGGTCCGTAATTGGCGAAGAAGCTATACAGCTGCTGGAAGGCCGTCTTCCTGTCGTACATATGAAGCGTAATCCCCTCATGATCGGCAATGCTCCGCATCTCCTGGAAGAGGCGTGTCTGATGATAGCCCATCATCTGGAGGTCGCCCTCGTACTTATCATTCAATTCCTCCCATACGGCGTCCATGGCGAAATCCGGCAGCCCTCCCGCGGTCATCTTGGCCAGCATGGCGACATCACCATTTTCAATAGCGCTGTGATGGCCGAAATAATCTTCATACTGCTGCTTCGCAGTACTGTATGTATCGATGCCGGTCATGCTGTTCACTGCAATGTCCCCCGACTCGAGCCGGGATTCCTTCATCCCGTAGGCCGCCGTCATCTCCAGGCGCAAAGTTTCCCTGTCGATCGTCATCGGGTGCTCCTGGCCCGGCATATAGAAGAAGAGGTGGACGAATATGGCGACGAAGGAGAGAATGAGCACAAGCCGGTTCTTTCGATTCCGCCATGTGCGTTTGAATGTCTCCCTGAATACTGATGCAAACATGGCAACCCATCCCAGTTCATTTAAAATATTTTAATATTCTGTAAAAATAATCCTTTCTTTATGATATATTTTCAATAGACATTGCGCAAGGGTAAATCAGCCGCTATGATTAAATGAAAAAGGGGTAAAGCCATGATTGAACTTTCTACAGGCAGGGACATCGGCTACGATGATATTGAACAGCTCTACAGGAGCAAGGGACATACATCCTATGACAAGCGGATGGATGCACTATTCGAGGCTGTGATGGCTTCCGACTATCTCGTCACGGCCTGGGATTCCGGCCAGCTCATCGGCCTGATCCGGTCCTCCGGGGACTTGATGTTCACCCAGTATGTCGCGGATTTCGTCATCCACCCGGACCACCAGTCAAAAGGGGTCGCCTCGAAACTGATGGACGCCTATCTGGAGGCGGCTGATGATGTGGAGAAGGTCTATCTGATGATGCAGGGGCCGACCAGTGCCTTCACGAGGAATTGGCTGATACATAAAGGATTTGAAACGAGGGGGAGCGACCCTTCGTCCATCTACCTGAAAACGAAGAGGAAATGAAGAAGACCCCGCCAAGGCGGGGTCTTCTTCTATATGAAATAGTTGCCGAGCACGCTGTTCACATCGTGCACCACGACGAATGCGTTCTCATCATATCGTTTGATGAGGCGCTTGAGCCGTGTCAGCTGGTTTTTGTTGATGACGACATAGAGGATGTCCTTGTCCTCCTGCGTGTAGAAGCCGCGGCCGTTCATAATCGTGACGCCGCGCCTGATTTCGCTGTTGATCATCTTGCCGAGCCGCTCGGGATGGTCGGAGATGATGGTGATGGCCTTCTTCGGGTTCATACCTTCAATGATGAAGTCCATGACCTTCGTTGCGATGTATAGGGCGATGACCGTCAGCAGCACCTGTTCGAGCGTCATGACGGTCAGGCCGATGGTGATGACGACCAGGTCGAAGAACAGGAGCGCGTAGGATACGTTGATGTCCATATATTTATTGACCAGCCGGGCAAGGATCGTCGTACCTGCCGTCGTTGCGCCGATCCGTATGATCAGACCGATGCCAAGTCCGACGAACATCCCGCCGAACACTGTGTTGACCAGTATTTCATCCGACTGCACATGCCAGGTCTCCGTCACCCATAGGAAGAATGACGTCAGGATTACAACAACGATCGTATAATACATCGAACGTTTGCTCAAATACTTGAAGCCGACGGCGAGCAGAATGGAGTTCAGCACAAGGTTCGACAGGGCCGGGGAGATATCAAATGCATAATAGAGGATGATTGCGAGCCCGGTGACGCCGCCCTCCCCGAGATTGCCGGCAATCATGAACGAATTGACCCCAATGGCAAAAATAAAAGACCCGATGATTACCGTAGCAATGTTGATCAGGGTCTGTTGCGTGATCTTTGGTGCGAATGAAACTCTTCTTTTTTCAAAATTGATGCGCTTGAGCCTATCTCTGATCTTCACAATCATCATCCTCCTCAATGTTTTTTTATCCACCGGTATATGATATACGATTGAGGGAAATATTTCAACATAGGTCGGTGGATGTCGTCATTCGGCATGACCCTCCGGCACATTGATGCGGACACAGGCGGGCACGATTTCTATATCCATGGCGCTGAAGTCTTCGGCATCCCCATCGACATCCATCACTTCCAGCCTGTCTGTATCGAGGAACAGCTTCTTCGTGCGCATATAATGGACATTGCTGTGCCCGGTCAGCCTGCCCCGGAACGCCGCGATGATGATTTCAACGATTTCCTTCGGGGTGGAGGGCACGATGTTGATGACATGAAGATGGTTGTCATCGATCCGCGCTTCAGGCAGCAGTCTGTCGAAACTGCCGACGGATGATGTATTGGCGACGATCGTCAGGATCGAATCGCTCATCACCTTCTCTTCGTCCGCATCTATCTTCACCCGATAGTTCTTCATGGTGAACAGTGCATGCAGCCCTGCATAGAGGTAGGCAAGTATGCCGAACCTGTTCTTCACTTTGGAGCTGACCCCCGTGAAGGACTCCATGAAATCACCCAGTGCAATCAGATAGGCTGCATGGCGGCCGTTGAACCGGATGACATCCGCTTCAACCGTCTTCTGTGGCTTCGACAGGTTCCGGATCGCCTCATTCATATCGAGGGGGAGGCCGAGGGCGCGTGTATAATCGTTGACGGTGCCGGCCGGGAGGATCGACAGGGCCGCCTCAGAACCACATTCAACCATACCGTCCATGATTTCACCGATGGTGCCGTCACCGCCGGAAGACACGATCAGCTCTGCATACCGTGACGCTTCCATAGCGAGCTCCTTTGCATCGGATCCGTCCGTATATAATACTTCCACTTCATAGTTCTGGCCGTGGAGGGCACGGAGCACACCATATTCGACCGGCGGCTTTTTCTTCTTCCCTGATTTTCTGTTGATGATCAGCGCTGCCTTCTTCATATACTTCCCCCGTCTTCGTCTAGTTTCTCCAATCATATAAGATAGTAAGACCATTGTCGATGCATGGATTCATTGTGCATATAAAAAGGCACCCGGCATGAGCCGGATGCCCGCTTCCATACATTGTCATGACACTTTTATGGAAATGGAAAACAGCCCCGGCCGGGGCTGCCATCATTCTCCTATTATGTTCTTGTATACGACGCCTTCTTTTGCGACGACCTTGATGTTGTCGTTATCCTTCAAAGCACCGATGTTCTCCAATGGATTCTCCTTCGAGAAGATGAAGTCGGCGACATAGCCTTCCTTGACGAGACCAAGGTCCGTATAGCCCATGCACTCCGCGGCGGTCTTGGTGGAAGCCGTGATGGCATCACCCGGGGTCATGCCGCATTCCACCATCAGTTCAAGCTCCCGCAGGTTCGTGCCATGCTTGAAGACGCCTGCATCGGTACCCATGGCAATCTTGACGCCGGCCTTATATGCACGCGTGAAGCTTTCCTTGTGTATTTCGATGACTTCCTCAGACTTCTCTACAGCAGTCTTCGCCATCCCGAGCTCTTCGGCGAACTCGAGGACGGATACCGGTGCCAGCAGCGTCGGTACGAGGTATGTCCCCTGATCCTTCATCATGCCGCATACTTCATCATCGAGGAATATGCCGTGCTCGATGGAATGGATGCCCGCCTCCACACATTGCCTGACGCCTTCCAGCCCCTGGGCGTGCGCCATGACTTTGACGCCGTTCCGGAATTTCGCCTCTTCCACGATGACCTTCAGTTCTTCAAGCGAGAACTGGGTGAATTTAGGATGGTCGGTCGGGCTCGATACCCCGCCCGTCGCGTGGACCTTGATGATGTCGGCACCCGCCCTCAGCATCTCACGCGTCTTTTTGCGCACTTCCTCCACACCATCGCATATACCGTGCGGCATGCCCGGGTGCGGCTGCATGAGGTCCGTCACGACGCCAGAGTAGTTGAAGCCGTCCCCATGTCCTCCTGTGATCGTCAGAGCGTTGACACTGATCTGCATGCGCGGCCCCCTGACCAGGCCATCCTCTATCGCCTTCTTCAGTCCAAGGTCACTGCCGAGGGCATCGCGTACCGTCGTCACGCCTGCATTGAGCGTACGGTTCAGATATTCCATCGCGGCATAGAAATTATATGAGAACGGAGTGACGAGCCGCTGTTCGAGCGGCTTGAATTCCATCATCATGTGCACGTGCGCATCGATCATGCCCGGCAGCATGTACTGTCCTGCACCATCCAGCACTTCTGCACCCTCTGCTGCCGACTCCTCGGCACCGATCGCCTTGAAGCGGCCATCCTCCACGAGTACATTCGTATTTTGCACCAGTTCAGAACCGGTCCCGTCTATCAGATTGACATTTTTGATGAAAAGTTTTCCCATCTTCTACACTCCCATTTCTTTACTTTTTTTATATCAGGCTCATGACGAAGCTTGCGATGAATACAGAAGCAACCGTTACCGTGACGAAGCCGCCGATCAGCATCGGTGTCACCAGTTCCTGGAATAGTCTATTCTGATCTTCCAGATTGTTGGTTTCGCTCCGGGCCACCTCTTCACAGATCAGGTAGTCCCCCGGGAAGCCGATCAGCGCAGTCAGGGCGACCGGGATGCCTTTATAGGGATGCCAGCCGACGAGCTTCGAAGCGATGAACCCACCCGTTAGGATGCCGAATATACCGAGGGCGAGAATCAATGCCACAGCAGGGATATTGGTCACCACATCCTGCGGTGTGATGCCGCCCATCGTGCCGATGATGACGAAGATGAGCGCGACCATCATGAAGCTGAACGAGTTTGCAGACTCCAACGCGCTCTTCGGCAGCAGATTGAAGTTCAGGGCCAGTATACCAAAGAGCAGACAGAACAGCGTATAGTGGATGCCCGTGATATCACCGAGGATGACCCCAAGCATGCCGAGGACGAAGATGACGAACAGTTTGATCGTATTGTTCTTCATCAGGCTGAAGCGGGAGATGCCCCGCTCCTCCTCAAAGCCGATGCTGTCCTCTTCGACCCTGCGGCCCTCCGCCATGAATGCCTGTCCGTACCGCTTCATGAATGCGGTCGCGAGCGGCATGCCGATGACCCCCTGGAATGCCTGGACAAGTACAGGAACGACGACCAGGCTTGTAAGGCCGAGGTTCGTCAGCGTTTCATTGGTGATCAGGAGCGCCACGACCCCGCCTGAAATCGGACCGACACCGCTTGCTGCCGTCGTGAAGTCGAACACGAGCGTCACGATGACGAGCACCAGTGTGAGTGCACCTGCAAGGCCGGACAGGGCGATGATGACCGCCCGCCACTGCTTCTTGAGGATCGAGAAGCGCATGAGCGTCCCCATATGTACAATGAGGGGACCGATCAGAATCGCTCCGAGTGCCGGAAGCGTGGAAAGCTCAAGGATGTTCTCCGGGAACACCCCTGTCCATGTAAGTATCAAAAAGCCGAGCATCGCTGTCATCAGCATTGGAATCCGGGCACGTGTATAGACCGAAATCAATTCCCCGAGGGCGATCAGTGCAAACAGCATGACTGTCGCTACAATAGGTTCCTGCAACATATACATCACTCCTAATCATCTACGATGTAGGTAGTATACGCCCTCATAAGGATAAAATAAAGGAATTTTCGGAAATAATTGAGCATTCTGATAAAGTAATCGTTTCCATAAAAAAAGGAGATGGGTATCCATCTCCTATCTGGTCTTCTATCCCCTATTGTTGAACGTATGATTGGCGATGCCGAGTGCCCGGAGCATCGATGTCTTCTTGTAGTGGTGGTCCTCGAATTTCTCCAGGATTTCGGATACCACGTCGACGCCGTCTGCGATATATTCACCCTTGTTCAGCATGATGCATTCGGCACGCGATCCGGCCACCACATCGGAAATCTCCGAACGCGTCGGTATGCCTGTCTTCACGAGCGACTCCACCACCTGGGTCGCCCATATGACAGGCACGTGGGCAGCCTCGCATATCCAGAGTAGCTCTTCCTGGATTTCACTCAGCCGTTCGTAGCCAATCTCGACTGCAAGATCCCCGCGGGCAAGCATCACGCCGAAAGGCCGTGCGCCTGCTGCGCGCTGGATGATGTCGGGCAGATTCCTGATGCCCTCGGGCGTTTCTATCTTTGCGATGCTTGGTATCCCCTTCCGGTCCTCAGGCAGACGCTCTGACAATGCATCTTCAATGAGGTCGATGTCCTCGACATCCTTGATGAAGGAAAAGGCGATGGCATCAGCGTGCTGAACCGCGAAATCGAGGTCCCTGTAGTCCTTTTCCGTCAGGACCGGCAGTTTGAAGTCGAGATCCGGCAGATTGATCCCCTTTTCGGTCTTCACCTTCACCCCGCCTTCCTTCACGGTCCTTTCCACTTCACAGATGATGCCGTCATCCGTCTGCTCCACCGCTTCTGCTTCAATGTGCCCGTCATCTATCTTGATCTTCTGGCCCGGTGTTATCTTCCCGATCACCTCAGGCACGGAAGTGTTGAGCGCAATTTCAACCTTTTTCGGCAGCGTCATCGATTCCGCATTCGAGAGGAGGAATCTCTCCCCCACCTTGAGCTTCGGATTGCGCATGGAAGTGAGCAGATGCCGGGTCCGTATTTTAGGGCCGCTGATATCCATCAGCACCCGGCATTCGAGGCCGGTCTCATCTTCCGCTTTACGTATGTTGCCGATCATTCCGGACCATGTGTCCGCGTCATCATGCGCACAGTTGATGCGCGCCATGTTCATTCCAGATTCAACCAGTGTCTTCACCAGTTCATAGTCGCTGCCGGCGGCCGACGGCATCGTTACAAGGATGCGTGTGTCCCTGCCGTTGCGCGGCGGCCCGAAGATATCATCAGAATTCCGCCGGAGGGCCGAGTTGCGATCCAAAAAGGAGTCCGAGGAGCGGTAGTCGATATCCGACACATCCTCATCAGCAATGTAGCCGAGTGTCCGGGTGACCGCATTCAGTGTACCGAGCACATCCGCCTCCAGACGCCCAAGCGACGAAACACCCCAGGGAATCAGTTTTTCCTGCAGTTCCCTCATATCCTTCCGTCTGAAGGCCATATAGTATGCCAGATTCCTGGCACTGTTCCTGTATCCTTCGCGTATCGGTGTGCTGTCCCATTCCTTAAACAGCCAATCCCCCTCCTGTTCTACAGAAGCCCTGATTTCCATGACCTCTTCAAGCAGCGGGAGTGCTTTCTTCCTGTCCATTCCAGTCACCTTCTTCCGATTATCATAAGCATTTCTTCCCTATACCCGTTTGAGTGCAAACTATTATTGTATAATAAAAAAGCCGCTTCCGGCCGTGGCGGTCGAAAGCAGCTGGAATTTCAGAGGCCGAGCCTGAACATCAGATGCAGGGCCTGGAGATAACCGATATGGAATATCACCCAGAGCACAAAGCCGATATAGCCATTCAGATCCAAAGTCTGTACGGCTAGGCTGGAGAGGATGAAATAGAGCAGTGTCACAACTGCCCCCACCGTCACCAGTCCCGGTATATAGAGACGCGGCTTATACACATAAAGCCATTTCAGTATGATGGCCAGAGTGACAGAGACCATCAGATGAAAAATAATCTCCATGAACAGCCCCGGACTCCGCTCGAAGATGAAGTCCACGTTCAAAAGCAATGTCATGATTTCGATGCCTGCGCTGGATTCCACATATGCAGAAGCAAGAAGAAGCAGCACGCCGGAAACAATCCCGGTGATCAGTCCCGATACTAATATTTTCCTCATGATCGCTGTCCTTTAACCAGTATAATATTCGCTCGATTTTACACATCAAGTATATCATATGCCCCATATTAATTTAAGACTGTTAATTATTTCAAAATACCGATATGCTGAATGTCGAACCAAAGGAGGGTCCCTATGAAAATTCTATCATTTGAAGAAGAAGCCCGGCATCTCACCTTCATCGTCGATTTTCTCAAAGTATTCAATGCAGATCTGAAGGACAGGCAAAGCACCACAGCCCAAGGCATACTGGATACACGGCAGGACATCAATGAAAACATCTCAAATGTCGTCGACTTTGCAGATGGCAATGTCATGGAATTCGTCCAGATGCTGCCGGAGATCAGAAGAACCGAAATGAACTACAACTATATAGAAACGATGCGTGAACGCACAGAACGCATGATACCAAAACCCTACTTCGGCAAGATCACCGTCGATGGGGAGCCGATCTACATCGGCACCGGCACAATAAAGAACCGGGACAACGACATCCTCATCTACGACTGGCGCACCCCGGTTGCGAGCCTGTTCTATGAGAATACGACAGGCGACCTGTCATACCGCATCCCGGACGGCAGCAGAATAGATGCGACGGTCGAACAGAGGCGCCAGTTCATCATCGAGGACAGCCGCCTCCTCAACATGTTCGACAGCGACGTTTATATAGGAGATGAAATACTCCAGCGCATGATCACCGACTCCTCCCAGTCCAAGCTGAAGAACATCGTCTCCACCATCCAGCAGGAGCAGAATGACGTCATCCGTCTTCCCCTGTCGCAGGATACGCTCGTCTATGGACCACCGGGCAGCGGAAAGACTTCCCTTGCCATGCAGCGGATTGCATTTCTGCTGTACCAGCATAAGGAGACCTTGAATCCTGAGAACATACTGCTCATTTCACCGAATGAAGTGTTCAACGACTACCTGTCGGACGTGCTGCCCGAACTCGGCGAAAACCATGTGCGCAACACGACATTCTTCCGCCTCATCTCGCACTTCCCCTACTTCAAGGGGAGGCACTTCGAACATGTCTACGACAACATCAAACGCCTGAGGCAGGACGACGAAGGGCACGACATCTATGAATTCAAGAATTCCCTCGAATACTTCAAGTCGCTTCACGGCTTCATGAAGCAGCTCGAGACCGACGGCATGGAGTTCAGGACACTGCAGGGTGAAAATGGGCTGTTCGCAAGCAGGGAAGAGCTTGTCCACACATTCTATAATGAACTCGGCGGCCACCCCATAAGCAGGCGCCTCTCGAAGATGCAGGAAAGGCTGCTCAGCCGGTATACCGAGGAAGTCAAAAGGCTGACGAACGAAAGATACAGGGAACTGCGCGACAGCAATAAGTACATCGGCGAGGCGCACGAACTCAAGAAAGAGGCGCATGACTTCGCCAAGAAGCAGCTGAAGACCGTGCACCGGCAAGTCGCCCTCTTCCGCTTCGTCCATTTCGAGAAATTGTATGTTAACTCGATCTACGACAGGAAATTCCGCAACATGACCGTGCGTTCCGTCAAGGAGAATGACTTCAAATATGAAGACATCGCCCCTCTTCTCTACATGTACATCCACCTCCTCGGCAGGCACGACAGGCAGATCCAGCACGTACTGATCGATGAGGTGCAGGACTATTCGAACATCCAATACTATGTCATGCGACACTACTACAGGAAGGCGACATTCACGAGCCTGGGCGATCCGAACCAGCAGATCCATCCCGGCAGGAAGGATGCACTGATCGCCAAAAACCATATACAGAAAAAGCTGGAGCGCTCCTACCGCTCCACAAACCAGATCAATGCATTCCTTAACAGCATCATCCCGGATTCCATACAGTCCGCCTCCGTCGACGGCGATGAGGTGCAGAAAGTGCACACTGAAGATGAACTCGGCTATGTCAGGGACATACTGCGCTCCGGGGAATATCCGCAAGTCGCCATCATCACCCCTTCAAGAGAAGCAGCCGACCACTATTATGCACAGTTGGAGGATGAGTTCCCACAGATGAAGAACCTCGGGGAGACGGACACGCTGTACAACCAGTCATTCATCATCCTGCCCTACTATCTGTCGAAGGGGTTCGAGTACAACACCGTCATCCTGACGGATGCACAATCCTACAGCGATTCGAAGCATATACTGTATGTTCTGGCCTCCCGGGCAACAAGGCATCTCCATCTGCTCAACCCGACTGAATAGTACGAATATATTAATCCTACTTGAAAAGTAGGATTAATTTGTTTATGATGAGGCTACTTGTTTAAAAAGGAGCTGTCATCAAATGGATGCATTACTTGTCGTCATAAATATCATCGCCTTCCTGCTGCTCATCGGTGCCCTGGTGTTCCTCAAGCAGCGGAATGTTAAGTTCTCCCACCGTGTGATGATCGGCCTCGTCCTCGGGCTGTTCTTCGGCGCTGGACTCCAGCTGATCTATGGCGTGGACGGTACGGTCATAACAAATACGATGGACTGGATTTCCATTGTCGGCAGCGGATTCGTCCGGCTGCTGCAGATGATCGTCATGCCGCTCGTCTTCATTTCCATCCTCGGTGCTTTCGCAAAGATGGATGTAAAGGAGAAGTTTCTGAAATCAGGCATCAAAATCATCGCACTGCTGCTCGGCACCACCGCAATTGCTGCTGTCATCGGCATATCTGCCGCCCTGCTCTTCAACCTTGATGCTTCAAGCCTCAACCTGGGTGAAGCCGAAAATGAACGGGCACTCTCACTCGAGAGCACCGCTTCTGAAATCGAAGACCAGACACTTCCCCAGCAGCTTGTATCACTGCTGCCGGCCAATCCTTTCCTTGACTTCACAGGAGATCGGGCCCCTTCCACGATTGCAGTCGTCCTCTTCGCCATCTTCATGGGATTCAGCTTCGTCCGTCTCATGCAGCGCAATCCCGAGAGCGGTGAAAAGATCAGAACAGGCATCATCGCCCTGAACGACTGGGTCATGCAGCTGGTCAAAATCATTCTTGCCCTGACCCCATATGGGATCCTGGCGATCATGGCCTCTACTGTGGCCACTTCGAACTTCCAGGCAATATACGATCTTGGACTGTTCGTCGTTGCTTCATATGCTGCACTGCTGACGATGTACCTCGTTCATCTCCTGCTGATCGGGCTGACAGGACTGAATCCACTCCAGTACTTCAAGAAGACGGCGGAAGCACTGCTGTTTGCCTTCACTTCCCGTTCAAGCGCCGGCACACTGCCGCTCAACATACAGACGCAGCGGACGAGACTCGGCGTACCGGCAAGCATAGCCAACTTCTCGGGGAGCTTTGGACTATCCATCGGTCAGAATGGGTGTGCCGGCATCTACCCTGCAATGCTCGGCATCATGATTGCACCGGCGGCCGGTGTTGAAATCAACGCGCAGTTCATCATTACGCTGATTGCCGTGACGGTCATCGCCTCCCTTGGGATCGCCGGTGTCGGTGGCGGTGCAACATTCGCAGCAATCATCGTCCTGTCAACGATGAACCTGCCGATTGCCCTCGCCGCCGTCCTCATCTCCATCGAACCCCTGATTGATATGGGAAGGACAGCCGTCAACGTCAGCGGTTCGATGACGGCCGGAACGATAACCGCAAAGACGAACCGCTCATTGGACAAAGATGTCTATGATGAAAGACGCTACGATGAACTCACAGCAGAAGCATAGTTTTTACCGGCACTCGGAGTGCCGGTTTTTTTATGAAATTATTTAATCATAATTTCATATTATGGAACAAAATTAATATCATTACACTTCATTTTTTTATTCTTCCTTCAATATTTAAAATTTCTTACGGAAAACGAAATTGGTGTATGAATACACTGTAATCCTCGCTGAGTCGATGTTCAATTCTTTCTCATCATTTTTCTGAATAACCCTTCACCCTTTGCCGCTGCTGGTTTTCAATGCATTATGCATGGAACACTTAAAAATAAATTACCCTTTGGTTCGAGTTTTTTATAGCATTCCACTTCTTCTTTGCTATAATGAACGCATAACTGAATATTCACACTTTTTAATCCGGGATGGAGGATCAAATCATGAAGAAGTTTCTATTTCTTATTTTAACGGCAGTTTTTATACTGGGAGCCTGCGGGGGATTCCAGATCGGGGATTCCGAAAGCTCCAACTCTTCAGAGGAAGACAATGCATCAGGCGATACGGAAGGCAGTGATGCTGAAGGCTCGAACGGTGAAAAGGTCACACTTGATTTCTGGTCATTCTGGGGATCCGAACAGAGGCGTCCGGTGATCGACAAGATCATCGAGGACTTCAACAGTTCTCAGGATGAAATCGAAGTACAGCATACTTATGTCCCGTGGGGTGACATATGGACCAAGAACCTTGCAGCGATCGCTGCCGGCGACCCGCCGGATGTCATCATCAATGACATAAACACGGTGAAGCTGAGGGCACAGGAGGGGCAGATGGAGCCGATCACGGAATTCGTCGACTCCGATGTCGAGAGCCGCTTCTACGACCAGATGACGGAAGCGACGATGTATGAGGATGAGATGTATGCCCTGCCGTTCAATACGGATACACAGATCCTCTTCTATAATAAGGATCTGTTCGAAGAGGCCGGACTGGATCCGGAAGATCCACCGTCCACATGGGCAGAGGCTGAGGAGTATGCCGCCCAGCTTGATGTAGAGGAAGGCGGCAGCTACGAACGCATCGGCTTCTATCCGCTGATCGGTTCGGGGACGGATGTATGGATGATGAACGCCCTCGGTGAGAACTACATCAGCCCTGATGGGGATGTGAAGATCGATACGGAACCTGTCCACGATACATTCAACTGGATTCTGGAACAGAAGAATAAATACGGGGAGAATACCATCACCTCAATCAACTCCCAGTTTGAAAACGCTCAGCAGGACCCATTCATGGCCGGAAACATCGGCATGATGGTACAGAACGCCAACTACTACGTCCAGCTCAGGGATTTTGGGCAGGATATGGACTTCGGTGTGGCACCACTGCCTGAAAAAGAGGAAGGGAACGGACATACTTCATGGGGCGGCGGCTTCGTCGCCGAAATACCAAAAGGCGCCAAAGACCCTGAAGCCTCCTATAAATTCATCGAATTCCTGACGAACCATGATTCACAGCTCTACTGGGCGGAGAACAATTTCGACCTCGTCGCCCATGAGGAAGCCGGCAGCTCAGCTGCAGAGAGTGATGAATTCAGTGAAGCAGGACAAGAAGTATATTCCCTCATGGTGGAGAACATGGACAATACACTGCTTACACCTCAGCCGCTCGTGGCTCCCGATTTCGCAAGCACGGTGAACCCGACGTTCGAATCCATCATCAGTGGGAATACAACCGTTGAAGCGGGACTGGAAAAGGCACAATCAGACCTTGAACGCATAGTTGAAAATAACAGATAGGTGATTCCATGAATAAAAAGAAAGAGAACCTCTACGGCTATATTTTCATCCTGCCGTGGATCATCGGGTTTTTGGGGCTGACACTCGGCCCCTTGCTTTTTTCTCTTGTGGGCAGTTTTACAAACTATAATGTGACATCACGGATGGATTTCGTCGGATTCGCGAACTACAAGGAGATGTTCATGTACGATGACCTCTTCTGGACATCGCTCTACAACACTCTGTATTTCGTCGCCTTCTCCGTCCCCCTGACCACAATTGCGGCCATATTGATATCGACCCTGATGAACCAGGACATTCCGGGCATGCGCGTATTCCGCACCATCTATTATCTGCCTGCTATCCTGTCCGGTGTCGGAGTCTATCTTCTGTGGATGCAGCTGCTCGACCCGTCGACGGGACTGATCAACCAGTTCCTCGCCATCTTCGGCATCGATGGTCCGAACTGGCTGTTCGATTCGGAATGGGCCAAGCCCTCCCTCATCATGATGAAGTTGTGGAGCGCTGGCGGTAGCATGCTGCTGTATCTTGCCGCGATGCAGGGCGTCTCCAAAACACTTTATGAGGCGGCAATCATGGACGGTGCAACCCGTGTGCAGATGTTCTTCAGGATCACCCTGCCGATGGTGACGCCGATCATCTTCTTCGATATCGTGACCAGCACAATCGGCTCCTTCCAGATCTTCCAGGAGGCCTATGTAATGAGTGCCGACAATGCCGGGGCACCGGAGAATTCATTGCTGTTCTACAATCTCTACATGTGGATCAAGGCATTCAATGTATTTGATATGGGCTATGCCATGGCCATGTCGTGGATACTCTTCATCATCGTACTTATCCTGACCATCATCAATTTCAAATTCGCCAGACGGTGGGTCCACTATGAGGGGGATTGATTGAATGTACAACTCCAATAAGATGAAATTTTGGCGCATCTTCAACTTCGCGCTTCTGATCGTCGGCAGCCTCTTCATGATGGCACCACTGTTCTGGATGATATCCATCGCCCTCAAATCGATGGAGGAGATCTATCGCGGGGAGTTCACATTCATCCCACAGGACATCCAGTTCTCCAATTTCGTAGATATCTTTGAAATTGCGCCTTTCTTCACCTACTTCATCAATACATCCGTCATTACGGTGCTTGTCGTGCTGGCGAACGTATTCGTGAATGCATTCATTGCATATGGGTTTGCCAAGATCAATTTCAAGGGCCGGGAGGCGCTCTTCATACTCGTCCTTTCCACGATGATGCTGCCCGGGTTCATTACGCTGATTCCGCAGTATGTCATCTTTGCGGAGCTTGGCCTTGTGAATACGTACTATCCACTCGTGCTGCCTTCATTCTTCGGCAGTGCATTCAACATATTCCTGCTGCGGCAGTTCTTCAAAGGTGTACCGAACAGCATGATCGAAGCGGCCAGGATGGAGGGGGCAAACCATTTCCAGATATTCTTCAAGATTGCCCTTCCGATGATCAAGCCGGCACTGTTCACAGTGGCGATATTCTCCTTCAACGGCGTGTGGAATGACTTCCTCGGACCATTGCTGTACCTGAACGATGAATCCCTCTATACGCTGCAGCTCGGCCTCCAGGTCTTCAAGGAACAGTCGAGCACACAGTGGAACTATCTGATGGCCGGTTCACTGCTTGTACTCATGCCTGTCATCATCCTGTTCTTCTTCTTCCAGAAGTATTTCATACAGGGCTCGAACATACTGGGACAGACGGACGAAAAATAGGATGGCATTTAAGGGCTGTCCTGTTTTTTTGTTATACTGGAGGAAAAAGGAGCATTCCAATGAAATCCATCACTCCATCTTTAACATTTGAAGGCCGTGCCGAAGAGGCGATGAAATATTATGAAGAGACATTCAAGGATGCAGAAATCCGGATGATCAGGAAGTATGATGATGCAGATCCCGAGCTCGAAGGCAAGGTGATGCAGGGGGCAATCATGATACAGGATCAGCTGATCATGATGATGGACAGCAGCGTGCCGCATGAGTTCACCTTCACCCCGAGCATGTCCTTCTATATCGAATGCAGCACCCCCCAGGAAATAGAACTCTACTACAGGAAGCTTAAAAAACAGGGTGCCATCCATATGCCGCTCGACGAATATGGCTTCTCCAAACAGTTCGCCTGGCTCCAGGACCAGTTCGGCGTGACTTGGCAGCTCAACCTGTCGTAGAAAAAAGCAACCCCTGATCATTTGATCAGGGGTTGCTTATGTCATTATGCAGTCTTTCTGCCGAATATTCTTGCAAAGATGGACTTTCCGCTTCTATCTTCCTTCTTCTTTTCTGAAAGGTAAGTGTAGCTGTCAGCAATTTTCTTGTATTCTTCCATACGCAGGTCTGCTGAAATACGGTCTGTTGAAAACATTTAATTTCCCCCTAATAATCTGTAATTTTATTTAACAGTTAATTTCCAGATATCATTTATCTCAGTTTTAATATACCATTATATAGAGGGTTCATCAATAATCATGTGATTATTTTACCAAAGTAAATCTATTATAAATTTTTAAACAATTCTATTATATTAATTAATACGTGAAATTATATTTCTGTTTTCCTTTACATTCTTCAAATACATGCCTTTAAGTGCATTATTATGCCCATGATTACGCTTTCCTGTTTGTTTTGTGCATACTTGGGGTATTTTCCTAATAAACCGTAAGAAAGGCAGGCGGATGATTATGAAAAAATGGATGTTTTCGATGGGAATGATCATGATGCTCATTTTAAGTGCATGTGCGCCCGAAGGTACTGGAGATACAGATGCACCAGTTGGTGAAGATGAAGATACTGGCAATCCTGAAGAAGATGATGGAGACCGTGATGAGGCTGCTGAAGATCTGGAAGAAGATTTTCAGGACGAAGAAGAAGATGAGGATGACGACTAACACTTTTGGCATCAACCACGGCAGTTCATATTCGCCATGACAAGACCCGGGCTGAAATTGAAGGGAGAGACTGCCCATGTGGTGGATCATTATAATTGTTCTGATTGTTTTTGCAGGGGGCTTCGGCAGCGACTACTTGAAGCATAAACGAAAGATGGAACAGATCCGCCTGGATGTCCTCGACCGCGAAATTGAACTGGAACGTCTCAGACAGGAGAACTTCCTTCTTGAGAACCATTCCATGAGGGAGGAACTCGATCGGATCAGAATTGAAAACCGGCAGCTCTATGAAAAGGACGCGGATCGGCGCTGGCTTATTGATGAGACGAAAAACAAAGAGGGATGAGCATGCCAGCATGCTCATCCCTCTTTGTATTCCATATCCAAATGCGGTATGCCATCCTCAAGGTGGACTTCGGAAGTCGTCCTGAAGCCGAATGACTTGTAGAATTTCTCCAGGTGCGCCTGACCATGCAGATAGATCCGTTCACCCTTGAAGTGTGTATGTACATATTCCATAGCCTGGTTCATGAGTTCCTGTCCGAGTCCGGTGCCCCGTCGGTCTTCCCTGACGATGACCCGTCCGATGGATAATGGGTCGCCGTGCACAATCCTCAGATAGGCGATGATCCCCGTATCATCCGTCTTATAGATATGTGTACATTCAGGATCCACCCCATCGACTTCCTGATAGGCGCATTCCTGCTCCACCACGAATACGGCGGTCCTGAGTCTATAGATTTCCTCCAATGTGAGGATATCCAGTTCGTCAAATGCTCTGATATGCCACATCCAATACCCTCCCATTCAAATATATTCAAATGATAGCACAAAAAAACCGACGCCGGAGCGTCGGTTTTTTGGTATCTTATGCAAATTGGGCGTTAAGTTCGCGTGCACATTCACGCACACTTTCAAGGCCCTCCTCGACGATCCTTGCTGCCTCCTGAGGCATCGCATTATGACCTTCGATGATGACTTCATCGATGATTTCCATTCCGAATACGCCGCCGATGACATTCTTCATGTAGTTGTGGGACATGTCCATGCCTTCCATTTCAGGTGCACTGTACATGCCGCCGCGTGCATTGAGGAGGATGACCTTCTTGTCGGTCATGAGCTGTGCCATTGACCCGTCTGCATTATATTTGAATGTGAATCCTGCTGAGTATACGTAATCGATGAAAGTCTGCAGGCGTGCAGGAATCGCAAGATTCCACAGCGGGAATGCAAACACGATGACATCGGCCGCTTCAAATGCGTCCATCGCCTTCTGCTTCGCATCCATCAGACGCTGCTCGTCGGCGTCCAGTGCTTCTTCATTCTGGATCTTGCCGAGGGCGCTGAAGAGTTCATGTCCGATATATGGCATATCTTCCTCGAATATGTCATATACATTGATGTTCATATTTTTATTGTCTTCCACCGTTTCCATGAACGCATCATACATTTTTGTGGAGATGCCGTCCGGGCGGTTGTTTGCTTTTACTACAAGTACATTTTTCATTTATGATCCTCCAATAAGATAATATCTGTGTTATCACATAACAAATATAATAACAATAAGTAAGTGACTTGTGAATATAAATGCTCAAGAATCACAAATTATCTTCATTTGAAGGGAACTTATCAGCTCAGGGCTGCAGATTATTCTTGTTCTGCAGGATTGCCACACTCAGAATATGCGGAATCTTATGACTGCCGTCCGGGAAATTATCTTCAAGGTAGGCGCTGATCCGGCTCAATGTATTCTTCCTCTGCTTTTCCTTGAAAGCAGCAAGCCATGATACCGAGGACAGCCGTCCGACCCATTCTTCATTGGTGAACTTGACCTCGTAGTCCATCTTGTACAGCTCCATCAGATCTAACTTCGCGTATTTCCATTCGTCGAACCATTCTACAGGGAAGCTGTTGATCATCTGTGTGGCCATGTCCTTCGTCCCCGCTGGCCTGATCTGCTTGTCCGTCGAATAGGACTGGATGATCTTCATCGATTCCTTGACGATCTTGGAAGCCGAGGTGAAACCGGAATCCATGATGACCAGGTGTCCGCCCGGCTTCAGGATACGCTTCACTTCATCGATTGTGCCCTCACGGTCGAACCAGTGCCATGCGCGCATCACCATGACGATGTCATAACTGTTCGTCGCCAAGCCGGTATCCTCTGCATACCGCTGTGTAAAATTGATCCTCTGGTCATTGCCGATATGCGTCTTCCCCACTTCAACCAGTTCGGAAGAAGGTTCCACGGCATCGACGATGGCACCCCTGTCACTCAGCATTTTGCTGAGAAGCCCAGGCCCTGCACCGAGATCGGCCACCTTGCTGCCTGCGATCGCCACCCCACGCATCTCCAGCCCTTTGATCAGACTGTCAGGGATGTCATCCCTATACTTCAAATAATTTTCAGCGACATTCCCAAAGTTTACATTCATTGCTTTCCCTCCATGATATGGATGATTTTTGATTCTTTGGCCATTCTGCAAATTAAGATTCCTTAAAAAAGATTAATTACAATCCACCCGGGGTAAACCATAAAGAAAGGAGAGTGGATATCAATATGACTAAATCCGTACTACTTATAGTGACCAATCACGACAAGATCAACAACGATGAAGACAAGCCTACAGGCCTGTGGCTCAGCGAGGCGGCAGAGCCGTATCATGTCTTCCAGAGCGCAGGCTTCAAGGTCGACATCGCATCACCGAAAGGCGGTTCAGTTCCCCTGGACCCAAACTCTTTGGATGGTGAAGAAGCGGAAGGCGACAATGAGATCATCAAGCTCCTCCAAAACACCAAACGTATAAAGGATATGGTATATGAAGGATATGACGCCATCTTCTTCGCCGGAGGGCACGGAACGATGTACGATTTCCCAGGCCAGGCGGACATCCAGAACATCCTGGCATTCTTCAAGGATGACGGCCGCATCATCAGTGCTGTATGCCACGGCCCGGCTGCTTTCGCAGATGCCAAGACCAAAGATGGCAAATATGTCGTGGACGGAGTCAAATTGACCGGTTTCACGAACGAAGAGGAAAAGTCCATGGGACTCCTTGATGATATGCCATTTGCCTTGCAGTCGAAACTCGAATCCAATGGCGCAGGCTTCGTCGTCGGAGAAGCGATGGAAGAGCACATCGTTACAGATGGAAACTTCATCACCGGCCAGAATCCAGCCTCTGCAGAGGCCGCAGCGAGAGCTGTCGTCAACAGATTGCAGTAGATCACTCCCCCGGTTGAGCCGGGGGTTTTTTCATACATAAGTCTTACCTTAAAGATACTATAAATCCAATTCAAAATGAACATCATAATTTACCCATCAAAAAAGAGCATCTTGCGATGCTCCTTATTGGTTCTCCAGTACCCGTTTCATTTCCTGTACTTTCCCGACATGCATGGCTTCATGGATGATCATGAAAGCGAACTGCTCCCTGCGGGTCGTCATTCCCATGAATTCCCGGGGCAGATCCTCATCCAGCACTGCTTCATCCAGATCTTCAAGACGCTCCGGCTGCCCTTTCAGCAGCGCTTCAATTTCATCGGTCGCTGGTGTCTCACCGTCAAAATCGTCGGGACTCGTACCGAATCCAAAATATTTCTGATAACGCTTGGACGTATCAGTGTTCTTGTCGGTCAATGCAGCGGTCACCATCTCCATCATTCCTGCAATATGTCCAAGCTGCCAGTGGATGCTGTTCGGAAATCCTTCAGGGATGATATGCATGTCTTCCTCTTCCATTCCCTCGAACAGATCCAATGTCCATCCTCTTGTCTTTTCAAGTTCAAATAACAGAAGTTCCTTACTCATAAACAATCTCCCTCCGTAATTTTAATCCATTATCCCTGTACCCTGATTTCAGCATTTCATTCATCAGACGGTCCGTGAAGTGCAGTCCGCTTTGATGGACATCCGCCCCTTCGGAAAGTTATATTCGACATAATAAACAATGGAGGTAAAATTATGACACGCCTACTGCTGAACCTGGTGCTCATGGGCATCATCACGCTCGCAATCTACTGGCTCATCACTGCATTCGTGCCGACGATGGGCACCTACGCCATCCCGATCTCACTACTTCTCGGCATCACGCTCGGATTCTTCATCTACATCACAATAGACAATAGGATCGGATGATATAAAGTGCAAAATCCTTGATTGTTTCGAAAATCGGAATATAATAGTAATATTGATTTTAAAGAAACAGAGGTATCTGCATGGAAACAACCGAAAAATCTGCGCCGGACTACCGTCTTATCGTCATATTGCTCTCCGGCGCCTTTGTCGCACTGCTCTCCAATACGTTCCTGAATGTCGCCCTGCCATCCATCAAGGATGACTTCGGCATCACCACTTCCACCGTCCAGTGGGTCTCCACAGCATATATGCTCATCAGCGGCATCGTCATACCGACCACCGCCTTCCTGATGCAGAGATTCAGTGCCAGGAAACTTTTCCTGGCAGCGATGCTGCTCTTCCTCTCCGGTACACTGATCGCAGGTTTTTCACCGACCTTCCCAGTGCTGATCCTGGGCCGCATGGTCCAGGCATCCGGATCGGCCATCCTCATGCCGCTGCTGATGAATGTCATGATTACAAGCTTCCCCCCGGAACGACGGGGCACAGCGATGGGACTGTTCAGCCTGGTCATGTTCTTTGCGCCAGCCATCGGTCCAACCCTCTCCGGATTCATCGTGCAGAGCTACTCCTGGAATTACCTGTTCTTCATCATGGTACCCGTACTTCTTGTCGTGCTCAGCATCGGATGGTTCAAGCTGCCTGAGACGGACACCGGGTATTCCACCAGAATCGACATTCCATCCGTCATACTGTCCACCTTCGGCTTCGGCGGCATTCTGTACGGCTTCAGTTCCGCAGGGAACAGCGGGTGGCTGAGGGCGGATGTCATATTCGCCCTGCTCGTCGGTTTCATCGCCGTATTTTTCTATATCCGGAAGCAGACGCGCATGCGTGAACCGATGCTCGATTTTTCGGTATACAAGTTCCCCATGTTCACACTGTCCTCCCTGCTGATCGGCACAATGAACATGGCCCTTTTCTCCGGGATGATCCTCATGCCGATATACCTCCAGGATATCCAAGGAATCTCCCCGCTCGAAACGGGTCTCCTACTTCTGCCGGGGGCGCTGATCATGGGGTTCATGAGTCCGGTCTCCGGAAAGCTCTTCGACATATTCGGCCCGAGGAACCTCGCCATAGTCGGACTCGTCCTGACCGTCTCGACGACATTCTTCTTCAGCCGGCTCACCTTTGATACGAGCTATACATTCCTAATCATGCTCTATTCGATCCGTGCATTCGGCATGACGCTCGTCATGACACCTGTGATGACGAACGGCATGAATCAGTTGACGCCGAAGCTGACACCACACGGCTCTTCCATCAACAGCATGCTGAACCAGGTGTCCGGCGCCATCGGCACGGCACTCCTGATCACCATCATGCAGAACACGATGAATGCAAGGCTCGCAGGCGTCTCCCAGCCGGATGCGATGATGATGGACCAGGCGATGCTCGACGGCATCAACTTCGCCTTCCTGATAGCCACCCTGCTGCTTGCTGTCGCCCTCGGCCTGTCATTCTTCCTGAAACGCGTCACGACCGATGAAGTCCTCGGGGACTCGATGACGAAAGCACGGCCGATAGAACCTGCAGAAGAGAAATGAAAAAATCGCTGATCCATTTTATGGATCAGCGATTTTTTTAGTCGTGTGATACCGGCTTCCTCAGTGTTAATGAAAGCAGCAGGCCGATGAGTGAAATGATGGCCGCTGCAAGGAAGGCCGTGTTCACCCCATTGATCATGCCCTGCATCCCTTCTGATGGATTGGCGGTATGGGTCATGATCGATACGAGCAGGGCTGTGCCGACCGCCCCTGCAATCTGGCGCATCGTATTGTTCATGGCTGTACCGTGCGGTACGAGCTTTGGAGACAGCTGGTTCAATCCGGCTGTCGTCACCGGCATCATCACCATCGCCACACCGAGCATTCTGAAGACATTGACGGTCGCCAGATAGGTGAAGCTGGTGTCCACTGTAATCATCGTGAACAAGTATGTCGTAATCGTCACGAGGCTGAGGCCGATGATTGCGAGCCATCTTGCCCCGAACATGTCGAAGAGCTTTCCGGTCACCGGGCTCATCGAACCCATGACCAATGCCCCCGGCAGCAGCATCAGTCCGGATTCAAGCGGCGAGAATCCCATCATATCCTGCATCAGGATCGGCAGGATGACAGCCCCGCCGATCATGGACATGAAGACGACCATGCCGAGGCCCGTCGTCAGCGCGAATATCTTGTCCTGGAAGACCTTGAATTCGAGGATCGGCTGTTCGAGCTTCTGCTGGCGCATGATGAACAGGAACAGGGTCACTGCACCCAGTGCGAGTGAACCAAGCACCGGTGTACTCAGCCAGCCGCTGCTGCCTGCGACGCTGAAGCCATAGAGCAGTCCACCGAACCCGAAGGTGGACAGGATGATCGATGGAATGTCGAGCTTCGGATTCGTACGCTCCGTCACATTCCTAAGTATGAAATAGGCGACGATCAGGTCGATGATGACGATCGGTATGATGATGAAGAAGAGGCCTCTCCAAGGGTAGCTCTCGACGAACCAGCCGGACAATGTCGGGCCGATGGCCGGCGCGAAACCGATGACCAAACCGAACATGCCCATCGCCGTCCCCCGCTTCTCAAGCGGATAGATCAGGAAGATGATCGTCTGCATCAGCGGCATGATTATGCCTGCCCCCGAGGCCTGGAGTATCCTTCCGACCAACAGGATCTCAAAGCCTGGTGCGAGCCCGCAGACGAGTGTACCGAACCCGAAAAGGCCCATCGCCGTAAAGAATAGTGACCGCGTCGTAAACTTCCCTATCAGGAATGCGGTAATCGGAATCATGATGCCGTTGACCAGCATGAATACCGATTGGAGCCACTGGGCTACATCCGCTTCAATCTCCAGATCCTCCATGATCGGTGGTATGGCTGTAGCCAGCAGCGTCTGGTTCAGGATGGCTGCGAATGCACCGGATATAAGGACAGCCATCAACGGTAATCTTTTGACGGTTGATGGGGACTGCTGTTCACTAGCTGACATAAAAAATCCTTCTTTCTATATATAAAACGAAACAATATTATATTTCCAAAAACAGCATATACAATATTGCCTCAACGGAAGATAAATATCAACTACTTCCGCTCGGCTGCATTGCGGGAAATTTCAGTGATGACTTTGACCGCCTTCTCCATATTGTCTATGGAAATGTATTCGAACTTCCCGTGGAAATTTTCGCCGCCTGTAAATATGTTTGGGGTCGGGAGTCCTTTGTAGGAGAGCTGGGAACCGTCCGTGCCGCCCCTGACCGGTATGATCACCGGTGTGATATCGAGGGCTTCCATCGCCTGCTTGGCATACTCGACTATTTCCATGCGGGGTTCGATCCGATCACGCATGTTGTAGTATTGGTCATTCATTTCCAGTATCACCCGGTCTTCTCCGTACTGCGCCTTCAGTGCATCGGCATGGGCGGCCATCTGGTCTTTCCGGTCCTCGAATGCCGACTTGTCGAAATCCCTGATGATGAAATTCACTTCCGTCTTCTCCACGTCCCCGTTGATGTTGATCAGATGGAAGAACCCTTCATACCCTTCCGTATGCTCGGGGGTATCCGCGGCATCGAAGCGGGTGATGAATTCGGCGGCCATCCTTCCTGCATTCACCATCTTGTTCTTGGCCGTGCCGGGGTGGACACTGTTGCCGATGAAGGTCACTTTCGCAGCTGCTGCATTGAAACTCTCATACTGGAGTTCGCCGAGCGGGCCTCCATCCACCGTATAGGCGAAATCGGCCCCGAAGCGCTCGACATCGAAGTGGTGCGGCCCCCGTCCGATTTCCTCATCCGGAGTGAAGGCCACCCTTATCTTCCCATGCTTCACTTCGGGGTGGTCGATGAGATATTCCATCGCCGTCATGATTTCAGCGATGCCGGCCTTATTGTCGGCCCCGAGAAGCGTGGTACCATCCGTAGTCATGAGTGTATGCCCGCTGTAGCCTCCAAGTTCCGGGAACTGTTCCGGAGTAAGTATGACGCCGAGTGCTTCATTGAGTACGATTTCTCCACCATCATAGTCGATTACCTGTGGATTGACATTCTTGCCCGTAAAATCCGTGGCGGTATCGACATGGGCGAGGAAGCCGATGACCGGTGCATCTTCGGCATTCGCAGGGAGGGTCGCCATCAGATAGCCGTTCTCATCCGTCTCCACTTCCTCCATCCCGAGCGCCTTCAATTCTTCTTCGAGCAGACGGATCAGATCCCACTGCTTGTATGTAGAAGGGACGGCTTCGCTTGAAGCGTCGGATTGGGTATCGATTTTGGCATATCTTGCAAGTCTTTCGATCAGTTGAGTGCGCAATTCATTCATCTCCTATGTTTTTTCTTTATTTTACCATATCCCCGGGCGGTTCTTCAGAAGTAAAAAAGATTCAATGGTAGAATGGAGGCAATATGATAAGGGAGGAATCTTATGGAACTTGGAATCAGTACTTTTGCAGAAACATTGCCGGACCCCCATACAGGCGAGACGATCACCCACGCTGAAAGACTTCGGGACATCATCGAGGAGATGGAGATGGCGGATAAGGTGGGCCTCGATGTCTATGCCGTCGGGGAGCACCACCGCTCAGATTATGCCGTCTCCGCCCCTGAAGTCATACTGGCGGCGGGCGCCGCACGCACCAGCAGCATCAGGCTATCCAGTGCAGTGACTGTCCTCTCATCCGATGATCCGGTGAGGGTCCACGAGAGGTTTGCGATGCTGGATGGCATCTCCGGCGGCCGGGCGGAGATCATGGCAGGCAGAGGGTCCTTCATCGAATCATTCCCTCTGTTCGGATACGATCTGAATGATTATGATGAACTGTTCGAAGAGAAGCTCGAACTGCTGCTCCAGCTCCAGAAGGGTGGGCCCATCCATTGGGAGGGGAAACACCGGGCGCCGATCAATGGCCTCGAAGTATTCCCAAGGCCTGAACAGACGGAGATGCCAATATGGATCGCAAGCGGAGGCACCCCGGATTCCACTGTAAGAGCAGGAAAACTCGGACTCCCGATTGCCCTCGCCATCATTGGCGGCAGCCCCCGGAATTTCGCCCCGCTTGTCGAACTGCACAAGCAGACGGCAGCACATGCAGGGCACCGCATCGAATCCCTCGGCATCGCCTCCCACAGCCATGGCTTCGTGTGGGACACGGATGAAGAGGCCGCAGACCTGTTCTTCCCATCGACCCAGCAGGGAATGAACAAGATCGGTTCTGAACGCGGCTGGGGGAACTATACGAGACGAAGCTTCGATATTGCGCGCTCGGAAAATGGTGCGCTCTACTGTGGCAGTCCGGAGACGGTTGCCAGGAAGATCATCGACTTGAGGAAGAATGTCGGCATCAAGCGGTTCCTGTTGCACACCCCGCTCGGCACGATGCCCCACGACCAGGTCATGAAATCCATCCGCCTGTTCGGAGAAGAGGTCGCCCCCATCGTGAGGGATGAAATTGCACAGTGGGAAGGCAGATAGACTGAAAAATGCGCCACCTCGTGACGAGGCGGCGCATTTTTCATATATCATATGAGTTGCCTGAGATCATCAAAGCCATATACCAGTTCTGCATGGACGGTGCTGCCGATCGTCGTCTCTTCCTTGCCGATCTTATGCCCACCAAGCTTTTCATAGAACCCGCATGCCGGATTCTCTTCAAGTACCGCTATGACCATCTTTTCAAAACCGCGGTCCAGAAGGTCGCCGGCCACCGCCTCAACCAGCTGCCTGCCCCCACCGTTCTGCTGGGCTGATTCATAGAGATAGATGGCATAGAGTTCACCATCATATCCGATGTATTCCCCGGAACGCTCGGGGCCGCCGATCGCGAAGCCGACGACTTCTCGCCCATCCTCAAGCAGGAATATCGGGTTCTCCTCGATGGCACGGGTCCATATGTTCTCCCGGTCCCCATAGCTCAAATTCTCCAGATAGTCTTCATCTATGATGCCGCTATAGGTCGTCCGCCAGCTGTCGACCTGCACTTTCGCGATGGCAGATGCATCAACGGCATCTGCTTTTCTCAGATTGAATTTCATATGTCCATCCCCCTTTGGATTTTACAGCAGATCCGTCTTCAATTGGGTGTTCAGCTGATGGCGCTCGACCGCCAGCTCAACCAGACGGTCCAGCAATTCAGGATAGCTGATGCCTGACGCTTCAAGCAGTTTCGGATACATGCTGATGCTGGTGAAGCCCGGAAGTGTATTGACCTCGTTGACGATGACTGCGCCGTCCTCTGCCAGGAAGACATCCACCCGCGCCATGCCTTCACAGTCGAGGGCCCTATAGACATCATACGCAGTCTGGCGTATCTTTTCGGCGACCGGCTGTTCGAGCCTTGCCGGGATCTCCAGTGCCGCACCGCTCTCATCGATGTATTTCGATTCGTAGGAGTAGAAATCGGTGTTCGCAACGATTTCACCAGGTACGGAGACGGTCAGATCCGTATTGCCGAGGACCGAAACTTCTATTTCGCGGCCCTGTACGGCACTTTCGACCATCACCTTCGTGTCGAATTCGAATGCCAGCGCAATCGCCTCATGGAACGACTGTTCATCCGTCACTTTCGATACCCCGACGGAAGACCCCTGGTTCACCGGTTTGACGAACATCGGCAGGCCGAGTTCCGCCTCCACTGCGCTGTAATCGACCTGGTCCCTGTCCTCATGCCGGAAGACCATCCAGTCCGCCACGTTTATGCCTTCAAGCTTCAGCAGGCGCTTCGCCATATCCTTGTCCATGCATACTGCTGAGCTTCTCACGTTGCAGCCGGCGTATGGGACGCCGACCATTTCAAGCACACCCTGGACGATGCCATCCTCCCCGGCCGTCCCATGAAGGATCGGCAGTATGGCATCAAAATGGTGCATCCCGCCTTCGGAGACGAACTGCTGGGATGGCAGGATGGAAAGGCGGTGGCCGTTCTCCTTGTCCACCACCGCTTCAATCCGTTCCGACTGGTCCGCCAGCAGCCACTCCCCCTGCTTTGATATATAGATCAGGTGGATGGTGTACTTTTTCCTGTCGAGTGCACCCAGTACACTTTCGGCAGAGCGCATGGACACCTCATGCTCAGTCGACTGTCCACCGTATAATATTCCCAAATTCAATTTTTCCATGTTAACACTCCCAGATCGAGATTTTCATTGTTTGCAAGTCTTCATGCACCAATGGAATGGTACTCCTATATTATCACAGAGCACCTTGCACTTCCCTCAATAAAATGTACAGCATGATAAAAAAATTGAATTATATGACTAAATATATTGACAATTCAAAATTTAATTGATAGGATTGGACACAACTTAAAGGAATTGGGTGATTCATATGGACAGCACATATTATGGAACTCAATTGAATACCTTTTTCTTCAGCTATTTTAGATAGCGTCTATATTCCATCGTGGATATAGGCGGACTGTATCTATGATGGCTGATTTGAATGAGAATTTTCATTCTTGGCCATTTAAGGAATCTAAATGGCTGGGATTTTTATTTTTATGGACCATTTGGGTTTCTCTTTTGAAAAGAGTAGTCCAGGTGGTCTTTTATTTTATGATTGGGAGTGGTAAAGATGCTGATCGGATATCAAGGTGTAGAAGGATCATATAGTGAAATGGCGTGCGGGACTTTCGCAGAGGACGGAGCATATGAAATGAAGGGGTACCCCACATTCAAGGCGCTAGTCGACGACTTGATGCGGGACCGGGTCGATTACATCGCCCTCCCGGTCGAGAACTCCACGAGCGGTCCGATCACACGGACGATCGACCTGATGAAATACCTCGAAGTGGATGCGGTGGAGGAGATCTATGTCAAGATCGACCATGCACTCATCACCAAAGGGCCGGTCCCGCTCGACGAACTGACCGAAGTCTATTCCCATCCGGAAGCGCTCGAACAATGCTACGGCTACCTGAGCGGCCATCCGCACCTCACGGTCCGTGAATATTCGGACACGGCCGATGCGGTCAGGATGGTCAAGGCTTCCGACGACCATACAGTCGCAGCCATCGCCGGCAGCCATGCCGCCGAGATGTACGGCATGCATGTGGCACGGGAGAACATCAGCGACAATCCATACAACACCACACGGTTCCTCTTCTTCAGAAAGGCGGAGAAGCCACGGCTGAAGAACACGAACAAGACATCACTCTACATCGAGACCGACCACAGCACAGGCTCACTGAATGAAATACTCAACATTTTCAGCAGTCACGGCATCAACCTGCTGAACCTGACTTCACGGCCGATACAGCACAAACCATTCTCCTACGGATTCTTCATCGATGTCGAAAAGGGTGCCGACGAGACGTTGAGCGGGGCACTCGAAGACATAGGGGAAGTCAGCAAGTACATCAATATCCTCGGCACCTACCATAAGGGCAAGATCCCCTCCTACGAAGGCGCCCTCGTAAACGAATAGGAATCCCTGCCCTTTCTTGTGTATAATGGACTCAACTACACAGGAGAGGGTTTAAATATGAACGAAAACACTGCCCAAAAAATGATCATGGCCTCCATTGTAGGCGCCCTTGCATTTGCAGCACTCGGCATCATCTGGGGCCTTTATGCCGACAGCCAGATGATCCAGTTCGACGGCTACTACTCATTCATCAGCGTCCTGCTGTCCATGATCTCGATGATGGCACTCCGCTTCATCTCGAAGGAGGACCCTGAACGCTTCCCCTTCGGCAAGGAAAGTTTCATCCCTTTGACCATCGTCATCAAATACTTCGGCATACTGGTCCTCATCCTGATTTCCCTCGTCCAGGCCTTCATCGCCCTGTTCTCGGGCGGCAATGCCATGTCGATGGGATCGGGCGTGCTCTATGCCCTCATATCCGCCGTCGGGTGCTATGCCGCCTACGCCTATTTCAAATCCAGGGGACAAGGTGACGCACTCATCACTGCCGAGATGAACCAGTGGCGCATGGATGCCCTGCTCAGCATCGGTGTACTGGCTGGCTTCCTAATCGGATGGCTCCTGAGCCTGACCTTCATGGAGCCGATAGTCCCTTTCATCGACCCGGTCATGGTGATCCTCGTTGCCGGGTACTTCATCAAAGTCCCCCTGTCCGAGCTGTATGCATCACTCAGGGAACTGCTGGAAATGGCACCTGAACGTCCCATCGCCGAAGCGGTCGAGACGCAGGTCCTCCATATCCGTAAGTTTCATGGTTTCCAAGATCACGCACTCAGGCTGCAGAAGATGGGCACCAAACTCTACATCGAAGTCGACTTCATCGTCCCCATCGAGGATGACCTCACCATATACGAACAGGACAGGATCCGCCAGGACCTGAAGCAGCGTCTCCAGAGCCTCACCCTCGATCCCTGGACCACTGTTGTGTTTACGCATGAAAGACAGCAACAGTAAAAATCCCGATGACAGTGTCATCGGGATTTTTCACTTTATTCTAGTTGTTCCTGTACCTCACCTTATAGTAGAGGTAGTAAAGGCTCGGTGTGGCAATCATGGAGAGTATCGTGGAGAATGCAATACCCGCAATGACGGTCACTGCAAGCGGCACGAACAGGACGTCGCCGCTGAAGGCCACCGGTGTCAGAGCGATGATGCTCGTGATGGTGGTCAGCAGGATCGGCTTGAAGCGTGCACGTCCGCTGTCATATATCGCTTCGTGTATATCGAATGCATCGCTCTTCCTCCGGGCTTCGATGAAGTCGAGGAGGACGATGGCATTCCTGACGACGATACCGGATAGTGAAACCATCCCCATGACGCCGAGGAAACTGATCGGCGTCTGGGTGACGAACAGGCCGATGATGCCGCCACTGATGGCAAGGAAGATGCTGAAGACGATGATCAGCGGCATGACGATGGAGTTGAACTCTATCGCTATGACCAGATATACAAGGACGAGTATGATTCCGAAAAGTATACTGATCTCGACAAAGAAGTCCGTCTGATCGGAAGTCTCCCCACCGATGATCATTTCGCTGGTCTCAGGCATTTCGCCACGGAATGCTTCGATCTTCTCTTCTGCAGCTGCTTCATCATCTGCATATACCTTGAGCTCCACCATACGGTCTCCGTTTGTATGATGGATGTACTTGGAACTTTCCGTCTCGGTCTCTTCGACAAAGTCGGTGAGTGGGAATGTCTCCGGCTGTTCACCGGTCATCTTGATGATCTCCACATCTTCTACGCTGTAGTCATTGGAATATTTCAAGGTCGTCTCCCGGTTTTCACCATCGACGATGATGCCCTGGATCGGTATGCCTTCAGAAAGCATGTTCAGCTCATTCTTCACTTGGGAGATGGAGACGCCATTCTCTTCAAGTGCATCATAGTCGATGCTGTAGTTGATCGTAGGCACCAGGTCTCCAATATTCGTCGTCACCAGTGCACCCTCGTCTTCAAGTGTTCTCTGCAGGCTGTTTGCCTGTTCATTTAACTGCTCGAGGTCGGATTCATAAAGCTCCACTGTTATCGGCGCCCCGGCTGGAGGCCCCTGGATGATCGTCTCCATGAATATGGTTGCTTCCGGGAAGGCCTCCCGCACGGGTTCTTCAAACTGGTTGATTGTTTCTGAAGCACTGATCTCTTCCTTATCGATCTGAAGTGCAATCTGTGCAGTATTGGAGCCCGCCTGATCGAGTGATGCGCCGAAGAGATTCGGGAGCCCCGTGCCTGTAAACAGGGAGGCCCCTTCCACATGCGGCATTTCATCGAGCATGTAGTCGAGTACTGCGTTCGCATCTTCATGCGTCTGGTCTATCGTCTGGTCTTCAGCGAAGATCAGATCGACCGTAACTTCCGAGCGGTCCGCTTCCGGGAAGAACTCGAATGGCGTGAACCGGATGAGTCCAAGCGACAGCACACCGATGACCAGCACCGTAAGGAATGTGATGAGTGGGCGCCTGATGATTGCAGGAAGCACCCTGTCCGCATAGAAGTCGCTGCCCTTCGTGAACAGCTTGCCGATCAATCCCGGATGCTCAGGCACTTTCTTGCGTTTGAGCAGATATCGCGCTGCCGGGACGAATGTCAGCGCCAGCACAGTCGATACGACCATCGTCGTGATCAGTATGCTCGGCAGCGCCTTGATGAAGTCCCCGTTCGCTCCGGAGAGCAGCAGCAGCGGAGAGAAGGTGAATACGATCGCCAATGTTGAGGCGATGACGGAAGGTGCCACTTCCTTCACACCATTGTAGACACCGTCAAGACGGTCGTCCCCTAAAGTGAATCTTCTTTCGATGTTGTCGTTGACCACGATCGAATCATCCACCAGTATACCAAGTGCGATGATCAGGCCGATGACTGATATCTGGTTCAGATCGACACCGAACCACGGCACCGGTATGAGGCCGATGATGACGGACAGCACCACAGTCGTCATTACAGTGATCGATCCGAAGAGCGACAGCCCGAGTGAGGCACTGATGATGACGGCAATCAGGGCAATCGCCAATGACATGTACAGCCCGACGAATATATCCTCTACATTTTCCCGTTCGGAAGAAAGTGTAGTGACATCAATCGAATCGGGCAGACCCGATATGCCATCATCCATGACCGCTTCCACATCTTCTGAGACTGAAGGGACATCTTCACCGCTTGAGAGGAAGACGGTGAATGAAATGGCCGGCTCCCCTTCGTATTCGACGATATCTTCAGGAGTAGATGTTACCTCCTCCATTTCTGCGATATCCGGGAGCGGCGTACTGCCCTGACCCACCCGCACCTGTTCCAGTACGGAAAGCGGCGTTTCATCCTGGAAAGACAGACGGATGATATTGCCATCATCCTCTTCCTGGCCAAGGATGACTGGATTCAGCGCGGTTTCTATCTCACCGAGTATTTCGTTCGGGTTGACCTGGGCTTCAGCCATAGCGTCCCGGTCGAGGTTGATTTCATACTCCTGGTCAGTATAGCCCTTGACCGTGACACCGCTGATGCCTTCCATCTGGGACACTTCCCTTTCAAGCGTCTCCAGGTCGCCCCTTATCTCATCCAGTTCCCCACGCTCTTCAGCATGGAACTGATAGCTCAAAATCGGGAATGTATTGCTGACGGACTGCACTTCCGGATCGGCCGCATTCTCGGGGAGTTCTCCGGAAAGTCCACCGAGGAGATTATTCACTTCATTTAGGACATCCTTCGTCTCGACCGAATTGGCAATCTCCAGCGTCAGCACGGAAACATCATCCTGGGAAACGGATGACACGCTATCGACCCCGTCCACACTGAATATTTCCGCTTCTATAATTTCCGTTATGTTCGATTCGACATCACTCTTGTCCGCCCCAGGCCATGGAGTCGTTACGTTGATCAGATTGACTTCCGTCTCTGGTATTTCACGCTGCTCGATCGTCAAAAATGTATAGATTCCAAATACTGAAACCGCAAATACCAAGATGATGAACAAAAGGCTGCGCTCCATGATCATCCCGAATAGCTTTTTCATCCACTTCCCTCTTTCCTGAACATTTATATTTCATTATACCCCATAATACACCTTAAAAATGAAGCCTGCCAGAAGACAGGCTTCATTATAATTCACTGCTGTAGCTGAAGTAGACCCCTGTTACGAACAACAGGAAAACTGCCGCATAGCCAAGCACTGCATATTGATCCGGTATGACCGTCTGCAGGCCGACCATGGTCAGGAAACCCAGCAGATAGCATATAGCCGCAGCATATTTCATTTCCAATCCTCCAAATCCGCTGTACCGTCCGGCCTGATGCCGCCACTATAGTATGAGTGCCAGTATGAACAGCACGATCAGGACGACTACAACGATATAGATGATATTTCTCATACTCTACCTCCTCCAGGTACGCAATTAGTACATTATACCCGGATTTTGGTGGTGATAGCGCCCATAGCTCAGTTTACTCATCCGCTTCAAGCCATGTCGTCTTTTCCTGGAACGGTGTGCGCTTTGCATTATCCTTCACCACATCAGGTTCGCCGAGGAACACGAGACCCAGTATCTCTTCCTGTTCCCCCAGGTTGAAATACGCCTTGACCTTCGGTGTGTTGTAGATCGGTCCGCTCCTCCATATGGAGCCGAGGCCCATCTCATGTGCAGCAAGGAGCATATTCTGTGTCGCTGCTGCTACTGCACAGACATCTTCGGTATAGATGGCTTTCGGATTGTCGTCAGGTGAAAGTGCGACCACAATGACTGTCGGTGCAGCAAAAGGTTTCCTGCTGATCTTTTCGATCCGCTTCATCCCCGTCTCGGATTCCGGGTCCTCGACACGGCCATGTGCCACTTCCTTCAATACACGGGACAGCGGATTCCGTCCTTCCCCGCTGAGCACGAAGAATTTCCACGGCTCCGTATGATGATGGTTCGGCGCCCATGTAGCCGCCTCGAGTATCCTTTCAATCTTGTCCCGCTCCACCGGGGTGTCCTTCAGTTTGGGAATGCTGCGACGGTTCTTTATTGCTTCAAAGACTTCCATTTCCATTGCTCCTATACTATGTATTATAATGACTAATTATAGGTTACCAAACTTTGATGATGCTTTACAAAGCAAATGACAATAATTATCAACTACATTTTCCGGAAGGAGGTTCCACATTGATATTCCTGCTGATCCTCGGCATCTTTGCCGGCATGCTCGTCCCTCTACAGACTTCAGTGAACAGCCGCCTTTCCCTATTCACGAAATCGCTGATACTCGCCTCTTTCTACTCCTTCCTCACAGGAACGCTTCTGCTGGTGCTCATCAACCTTATCGTGAATCCTGGAAAATTGGCGCCGGACTTCCTGCTGTCCGGTGACTTCTCTTACATATGGTTCACCGGCGGCCTGCTCGGCGTCGTCTACCTGACGGGAAATATGATACTGCTGCCCCGCATCGGCGCTGCGCTCACCGTCATCATGACGGTGGCCGGCCAGATGGTCATCGGGCTCTTCATCGATACGTTCGGCTGGTTTGAAGCACCCGTACAGCCGCTCAACGCCTACCGCATCATCGGCATCATCGTAATGATCGGGGGCATCATCTTCATGAACTATAAGAAGCGGAGCGCCCGTGTTGCCGGGAACCGTTCGAACGGATGGCTCCTGCTCGGCCTGTTCACCGGTGCCCTGCCCCCGATACAGACGGCAATCAACAGTGCGCTCAGGTACGAAGTTTCATCCTTCTTCCTCGCTTCGCTGATCTCCTTCTCGGTCGGTACACTGGCACTGCTCATCCTGTCCCTCATCAGCGCACGCCGGCTGAGCCTCTCGTTTTTCGTTGAAGGGGCAGGACAGCTGAAATGGTGGCACCTTGCCGGCGGGCCGCTCGGCGCCGTCTATGTCACAACCAATATCATACTGATGCCCCACCTGGGTGCAACACTGACACTGATGAGCGTGATATTCGGGCAGATGCTGATCGGGCTTGCCATCGATCATTTCGGTCTTTTCGGCACACACCGCCATCCCGTGGATACAAGACGGATCTTAGGCGGCGTGCTGATCCTTACGGGCATCATGCTGCTGCAGATATAAAAAAACAAGTGGAGTATGCCTACTCCACTTCCCTGTCTTTTGACGTATCGTTATTCATTTTATAAACACAGTAGCCAAAGCCGCCCGCTGTTGCCAAAGCAATGAATTGCAGCAGAAATTCTGTCAGATTCGCTTCCATCTCCGTCTCCCCTTCTAAAAATGTTAAGCGAATTATAGCACAGGATGAAAGTGTTTTCACTAGGAAATTTTTATATTCCTAAAATTTTTATCGGATCGGCTTCCTGCCATATTTGTTGTCCCCATCACTCGGCATCAATGAGAATACGAGGCCAAGGATGTTTACGCCTGCAATGACGGCGATGGCAGCTGTCTTCATCCACTTTTTTGCGGGCTTCACGAAGACGACCGGGAGGAGCAGGAAGGACAGTGCCTGCGGCACCTGATACCAGCCTGTGATGCCGGCGTCCTGATAACGCCGTGCCGTCACACTTAATGATGGGATCATGACGACTGCCGTAAATGCCCCCTCCAGCGGGTTCTCTTCTCCGCCTTTTCGGCCCACCAGTGCACCGACTCCTGCGAGGATGAGATTCGGTATCCAGTACTCCCTGCGGGTCGCCCTGCCCCTGAACTGGAATGCTTTCTTGAAAAATCTTATGAAATATTTGAACATGTGCTTCCGCTCCTTCTGGTTGGATTCCTCCCCGATTATACATCAGCGGCCGGTCATGTTTCCATTGCGCGGATCGCGGGGATATGGAAGGGTACAAAGCTATAGGAAGAAGGATATGAAAATGAAAAGGATAATTATGGGCACCATCTTCATCATCGCCGGCGTTGCGCATTTCCTGAAACCGGAAAAGTTCGCCAATATCACACCACGTTTCCTTCCATTCAGGACATTCATCGCATACTTCACCGGTGTGGTTGAACTGTTGTTCGGCATGCTTCTGCTGACCCGGAAAGTGACGAACTGGCAGCTCGGGGCCATGCAGAAGTTCCTTTGGGCGGTCTTCCCCGCCAACATATACATGTATACGCATCAGGACAAACTTGGCATTTCCCATCTGCCGGACTGGGCGCTTCTCGGCAGGCTCCCCCTTCAGAAGGTCATGTCCGATACGCTTGAAGACATGAAAAGATAGGCCACAGCTACACGTGGCCTATCTTTTTCTTTTCCCGCTCCACAAGGGACATCATCTTTTCCGGGTAGTTCGTCATGAGCGTCTGCACACCATGATCGAGCAGTTTTTCCGCCTCCCACACTTCATTGACCGTCCATACCCGGATCCGGTCCTCAATGCCGGTGATCCGTCCGGGGTGCTTCAGTATGGATCGGTAGCCGACATGGAGCGCTTCAAGCGACAGTTCCTCCATCTGATCGATCGGCCATAATGGGACCTTGCTCGTCAGCCATGCAATCCGTGCTTCCGGGTCGATCGCCTGCATCCGCAGAAGGCTCGGAAGATGGAATGAAGAGTAGATGACCTTGTCCGAATAGCCGTATTCACGCACTATATCACGAACCTTCTCTTCGATGCCTTCGTATTCGTAGACATTGGTCTTCAGCTCTATATTCAGATCGATATCATTATGGGCGACCAGCTCCATCACTTCCTCAAGCGTTGGAATGCGCTCCTGCCCCCACATCACAGGATCATACTTCTCAAAAGTGCCGAAACTGCACCCGGCACTCAACCTCCTCAAGGTATGGAAACTCATGTCCTTGACTGCGCCGCTTCCATCGGTTGTACGGTCGACATGCTCATCGTGGATGACGACCACTTCCCCATCCCGCGTCAGATGGACATCTATCTCCAGGCCGTCCACTCCGGCGTCCACTGCCTTTTGGAATGCCAGCATCGTGTTTTCGGGATATTCCCCCATAGCGCCTCTATGACCATAGACTTTTGTATGCATCCGTCTTCCTCCCGACCAGTGTATTCGTCCGGGACTTCCATGTCCCCATTCTTCCGCTGCTCCGGGGTGTTCATGCATCTCTACCATACACATACCCCGGAAGATGCCCTTCCCCACTTAAACGTACTGGATTCTGCAGCTCTCCGTCTCCTCATACTCCATTTAATCACATCAATACATCTTATAATGGAAATTTACATAATCTTAAAGAATATTTACCTGTCTTTAACCATTCTTTCCATACAAAAAGGACGGGCATCTCTGCCCGTCCCCGCCGCACGCATCACTCCATGAGCGATCTGATGCGTGCAGCCTTTCCTTTTTTGTCCGCCGCCTTCGTAATGCCGCTGCCCACGATCACGACAGCAGGATCGAGCGGCATATAATCTGTCAGGTTGTCCTCATTGATGCCCCCTGCCACATAGATCCTGAAGCCGGAGGATTCAAGGCCGGCAAAACGCTGCTCCGACATCGCCGCTTCGCCCTGCTGGTCCTTGCCGATATGGGCACTGACCGAAGCGGCGCCGATTGATTTGAGCATTTCAAGCACCTTCGGACCGGAATGGTTCAGAAGGTCCACAACCACTTCCCTGTCCTCTCCTGACGCCACTTCCAAACAGTCCATAATTGTCTTCCTGTCGGCAAACGACATGACCGTGATGATATCCGCTCCGTATGAGAAAGCGACTTCACTTTCACTTCTGCCGGCATCACATATTTTAATGTCGGCGAGCACTTTTTTATCCTTATATTTATCCTTTATGTCGCGGACGATGCCGAGGCCGTACTCCTTGATGACGCCTGTGCCCACCTCGATGATATCGACATGGTCCGACACTTCCTCCAACGTTTCAAAACATTCATCATAACTCATTCTATCGAGCGCAATCTGAAGTTCCATGATATCCTCCTTACCGGTCTTTTGCATATTCCTGATAGGCGCCCTGGTCATCAAAACTGAATATGTGCCTGATCTTCCTGTTGAAGATCCCCGTCTCTACAACACCCGGGATGGCCACAAGGTCATTATGAAGTTGGTCCATATCCTGCGGGTCACTGAAATGGCAGTCCACAATGTAGTTCCCATTATCCGTAATGAACAGGCCATCCTCCCTGGTGCGCATTTCAGTCTCCGCACCAAAGTTTTCCTCGATCGTCCCGACCGTCATTTCATACAGATAGGTGTTGATCTCAACCGGAATCGCAGTGCCGCTGAAATCCTCCACCTTCTTGTCCTGATGGGCGATGATGACGATCTGATCCGAGAAGTATCCGACCTGCTTCTCCCTGAGCAGTGAGCCGCCACCCCCTTTTATCACCATGCGCGTCTCATTGAACTGATCCGCCCCGTCTATCGTGACGGGCATCCGATCTGCATGGTGGACGACGGCGAGCCCATGGCGTTTCAGTTGGTCTTCAGTCTTTTTCGAGGTGGGGATGAAGGCCACATCCAGGCTGTACCTGTCGACGTGTTCCTTCATATAAGGGATATATCCTTCGATCGTCGATCCGGATCCCATCCCCACTACGCTTTCGTCTACGAGAAATGTATTCAATGCATCATAAACTTCATTCATCTTTCATTCAGCCTCCTTCAGCAAACATGTCTGGAATAATGAATACTATAGCAGGTACGAAAGCGACGAGCAGCAATACGACCAGTATGATCAGAAGATATGGGATGACGGCGGCAAATGACCGTTCCACCGTCAGCCCTCCGATCTTGCTGGCAATCAGCAGGCACAGGCCATACGGCGGTGTCGCCAGTCCGACCGCCAGTGTCAGCACCACGATGATGCCGAGGTGTACCGGGTCTATGCTGAATGCTTCTGCTGCCGGCAATACGATCGGAACGAACAGGATCATGGCCGGTATCGCATCCATGAATGTACCCACTAGCAGGAAGAACACGATGATCAGCAGCAGGAAGAGCCATTTCGCCCCGATGTTTTCAGTGAAGAATTCCTGTGCCAGCGTGCCGAGTCGGTAGTAGCTGAGCAGTTCACCAAGTGCACTCGCCGTGGCCAGTGCAAACAGCGAGAGCGCACTGAGTGACAGTGTATCAAATATGATCTTCGGCAGATCCTTGAGACGGAGCGTCCTGTAGTAGAACATGCTGATCAGGAGCGCATAGATCGAAGCGATGGCCGCCGACTCCGTAGCGGTGAAGATCCCTGTCGTGATGCCGCCGATGATGATGACGATCGTCAGCAGGGCGGGAAATGCGACGAAGAATTTTTTCATCAGCGCCTTGAATGGTACCCGCTTGAATGTCGGATACCCCTTTTTGACGGAGATGAAATATATGAATATCATCATGCCGAGACCAATCAGGATGCCGGGGATGATGCCCCCGAGAAACAGTGCGCCGACGGATGCATTAGCGATGCCGGCGAATATGATCATGGGGATGCTCGGCGGAATGACCACACCGATTGTGGAGGATGCCGCCGTTACGCCGACGGCAGTCTCACGGTCATACCCGTTCCTGATCATACTTGGTATGAGGACCTTCCCTGTACCCGCGGTATCCGCCTGGGCAGCACCCGACACACCCGCAAACATCATCGATACGAGCACGTTTGCCTGTGCAAGTCCACCTTTGAGCGGACCGACGACCGCCAGTGCAAGATCGATCATCTTTTCTGATATCTTCCCGGAATTCATCAAGTTTGCGGCCAGAATGAACAGTGGTACGGCCAACAGGACGAATGAATCCAGTCCGTTCAGCATCTTCATCGGCACGATGAGCCCCGGAATGTCGGGAATCGTCATGATGCCGAGCAGAGCCGTAATGCCGATGACGAAGGCGATCGGTACACCGATCACCAATAGCAGTATGAAGACGGCAACAAGTATATAGCCCACTAGCTATCCAACCCCTTTCCATTCAGATTCCTCAAGTAGCCGCAGGCCCTGCCGATATGTCCAACCGAATACAGCAGCATCGTCGCCGACATTATCGGCAGCGACAGCCACACATATCCTTTTTTGAGGAACGGCAGCGTCTCCCACGTGTAGTGCCAGAAGTGGCTGAGGATGACTACGCCATATACCAGCAGCACAATGTTGAATGCCAGCAGCAGGACGTCTATGAAGATATCCAGATAGAGCTTCATTTTCCGCGGCAGCTTCACCTGAAGGAAATCGAACGTAAAATGCTCCTTCCGGTTCACCATTACAGCAGCTCCCATGAATATGGCCCATATGAAGCTGTAGTTCGCGAGCTCCTCCGTCCAGATGACCGACCAGCCCATGAAGCGGGTCAGGATTTGGAGCAGTGTCGCAAGAAAGAAGACGAGCAAAAAGAATATCCCGAGTCCAATCTGCACTTTTTCAACCGATTGTATGATTGTTTTCATTTTTCCACCTTCCACTACCCATATTATTTATTCGAGGCTTCTGACTTCCTCAAGCGTCTCTTCCATGTCCAGTTCCTCTGCAAGCCCGTCCTGGATTGGCGCTGCAATCTCCTTGAACGGCTCCGTGTCGATCTGGTTGACCTCAGCGCCTGCTTCCAAAGCGATTTCCTTGTACTCTTCTTCCTGGGCCATCAGTGACTCCCTTTCGGCTTCGACGGAAGCCTCTGAAGCCTCAAGCAGAATCTGCTGGATATCCTCAGGATACTTGTCGAACCGTTCACCATTGGCCAGCAGGAAGCGCGTCGTGTAGTCATGGGCCGTTTCGGTGATATATTGTCCGTTCCGCGTCGTGTGGTGGTTCTGCTGGACGAAATATGGATAGGCGTTCTCGGAGGCGTCCACGACGTTCTGCTGAAGCGCCTGATACAGCTCACCCCACGCAACGGAAGTCGGGATTGCACCGGCCTGCTGCCAGAAATCGGCCACTACGCCGGAAGCCTGCGTCCGTATGGTCATGCCCTTCAGATCGGACATCTCCTCAAGCGGCTTCTTGCCGTAATAGTGCCTTGCACCTGCGGACCAGTAGCCGAGCATTTTGAAATCATTGTTCGATTTCTCGTTGACCATCTCTGCAATATCCGCACCGACCGGTCCATCCACCACCCGCTCCCAATGCTCATAGCTGTCGAAGAGGTAGGGCAGTGCGAAGAAGTCGAACTCCGGGATGCCCGTCTGGGTCATGAACCCCGGTGAAACCAGGACGACATCGGCTGCTCCGATCACCAGCTTCTCCACCAATTCCGATTCTGCTGTACCGATGGTGCCTGCATGGACTTCCACAGTGATCCTTCCGTCCGACTCCTCTTCTGCGACTTCCTTGAACTTCAGCAGCCCATCGTGATATGGGTTCTCCGTTGATGTCTGGTTGTGTGCAGCAATGATCTTGATCGGTTCCCCTGCCCCTGCATCCGGTGCGCTTCCACCGCTGCACCCGGCAAGTATGACCACTATGGCAAGCAGTACTGATGTGATGATTGTTCTTTTCATTCAATACACTCCCCTATTCCAGATTGAAATGTTTCGATTTCAGCGTTTCACTGCTTTTGCCTGATGCAGTATTGAGGTGGATGACCATCGCATCCAAAATCAGATGCATCGACTGGTCGAACTGGTTGCCGAGCGGCTGGATCGTTGGTATGTCGTTGTTCTTGGTACTCGCTTCAATGAACAGCACACTGTCGAACTGCGCCTTCAGTGCCTCGTCCGGGGATGCTGTAACGATTGCACTTCTGCCACCGATATCAGCCACCTTGTCCGTCATGCTTCCGACTGTCTGGCCTTTCCCCGAACCACTGAGCACAATCAGCAGATCTCCTGCTTCAAGTGCCGGGGTTGTCGTCTCTCCGACGACATGGACCCGATAACCGCTGTGCATCAGGCGCATGGCAATCATCTTCCCGACGAGTCCGCTGCGGCCGTTGCCGTAGATGAATATGCTCTCCGCTTTTTCCACTTCCTGTGCAAGCTGCTCAAGCTCTGTGCTGCTCACCCTGCTGATTACCTCCATTGCTTCTTTGGATACTGTTGAGAGAATTTCATTGACCTTCATATTGTTTCACCGATTCCCTTTCTATCAGATATGGTTGGAACCTTTCTATTCCGGATGCATTTTTGCTGCCGTTCATCATTTCAAATAGCGCACTGACGGCGGCGGTACCGATTTCCACTGCCGGCTGGGCGATGACGGTGATGCCCGGATTGAAAAAATCCGCAAATTCGATGTCATCGATGCTGATGATGGACAGTTCCTCGGGAACCAGAATATCCCTCTGCTTTGCCATCTTCAGCAGTTCGAACAGCGCCAGGTCATTGGCGACGATCAGGGACTCAGGCAGGCTGCCCTGTGCAGCCGATTGATCCAGTGCCGGCACCATCCCCTCCTTCTTCACCTGGATGGGTATCGGGCGGATGCCGTATGAACCGCAGAGCTCAAGATATGCATCATACCGCTCCTGCCTTGCGACGATGGCTTCGACAGGCTCGGTAAGAAAACCGATTTCCCGGTGTCCCCTCTCCGACAGATGGTCGAACGCCATCATGACCGACACCCTGTTATCCAGCATATGGGCCTGGATCGGGACGTTTTCTATATACCGGTCGACGAATACGACGGGATATCCCTTTTCGGCAAGTTCCATAAAAAGCGCTTCATTTTTGGCGGTGGGAATCACCACCAGCCCATCGACCTGCTTGGCCATCAGCATGCGGATGTAATCTGCCTCCTTATCGGAACTGTTGTCCGTGTTGCAGACGATGACATGATATCCATGTCCATGTGCAAAATCCTCAATGCTCCTGATCACCCGCGTCGAGAAGTTATGCAGAATATTGGCGACGATCACCCCGATCGTCATCGTCCGTTTGTTTTTGAGGGATTTCGCTATATGATTCGGACTGTAGTCCAGCTTGCGGACCGCCCGCGCAATCCTCTCCCTGGTCTCCGGGCCCATCTTCGTAAAATGACCGTTCAGATAATGGGATACGGTGCTCTTGGAAACATTCGCTTCGTGGGCGACATCATTGATCGTCACGTTTTTCATGTAACACTCCTTCGATTTAGTAAACCGTTTCACTAAAACGATTTACTAAAGTATAAATGACATGAAAGCGTTTTACAACCATGAATCGGATAAAATCTGAAAATTCATTTTCTGTCGTATGCCTGCATATCTGTTGAGTTTTCCGGTGCAGTAGTGACATAATAAAAGGGTGCAATCCTGTTATACGACGTGCAATTCAGGGAATAGAGAGATTGATGGATCAATATACCAAAGGAGTGGAATTCATGAATCAGGAACAATTCGACAAAGTCAAGAATGGAAAAGGCTTCATCGCAGCCCTCGACCAGAGTGGCGGCAGTACACCAAAGGCACTGCTCGCATATGGTGTCCAGGAGGATGCCTATTCAAGCGAGGACGAAATGTTCGACCTTGTACATGAGATGCGCACACGCATCATCACTTCCCCTTCATTCAATTCGGATCAGATTCTTGGGGCCATCCTGTTCGAACAGACGATGGACAGGGAGATCGAAGGCAAGTACACTTCCGAGTACCTTGCAGACAAAGGCATCGTGCCTTTCCTTAAAGTCGACAAGGGACTTGCCGACGAAAAGGACGGCGTACAGCTCATGAAGCCGATTCCGGAACTCGACAAGCTGCTTGAGCGTGCGAACGAAAGAGGCGTATTCGGTACGAAGATGCGTTCCAACATCCTTGAACCGAATGAAAAAGGCATCAAGGAAGTCGTAGATCAGCAGTTTGAAGTCGGCAAACAGATTTTGGCAGCAGGCCTCATGCCGATCATCGAACCTGAAGTCAACGTCTACAGCGACAACAAGGAGAAATCCGAGCAGATCCTTAAAGAAGAGATTGAAAAGCATCTTGACCAGCTCACGGATGACCAGCAGGTCATGCTGAAACTCTCAATCCCAACGAATGCCAATGAGTACAAATCACTCATCGAGCATCCAAGGGTCCTCCGGGTCGTCGCCCTCTCCGGCGGCTACTCAAGAGACGAAGCGAATGAAAAACTCAAGAAGAACGATGGCCTCATCGCCAGCTTCTCCCGTGCACTCGCTTCAGATCTGAACGTCAACCAGTCGGATCAGGAGTTCGACCAGAAATTGAAGGAGGCTGTAGATACGATCTACGATGCTTCCGTCAATAAGGAATAATACTGTTGCGCCGCCTTTCTGAAGAAGGCGGCGTAATTCTTTTCAACTTATTTAGCACTAATGGTAGACAGGATGCTCAGGATGATGTATAGTAACTGTAATAAGATTTTTAAGTAATGCAAAGCAGTATCTAATTCACATGTTACAAAGAGTAATCGTGATTTGGCCGGTACTTTTTGTAACGTGTGAATTTTTTTATGTGTTAGTGCGCTTAAGATATTATTAAATTTATTTTTGGAGGTCATTTATATGACACAAGGTACAGTTAAATGGTTCAATGCAGACAAAGGTTTCGGTTTCATCGAAGTTGAAGGCGGAGACGACGTATTCGCTCACTTCTCCAACATCGAAGGCGAAGGCTACAAGACTCTTGACGAAGGTCAAGCTGTAGAATTCAGCGTTGAAGAAGGTCAGCGTGGACCACAAGCTGTTAACATCGTTAAACTCTAATAATATTTTAGATAATATTTTAGTAAGTTTATGTTAATGGAAAACCTCCTCTCTTTTGAGAGGAGGTTTTTTTATATGCAATTTCATGTCCCGGTCCATTACTGCACATACTAAAAAAGCCGCGGGATCTGATCCCGCGGCCCTTTTTGGCTCCTGTCGTTCTACCCCTTCGTCTGCCCCATGCCTTCCACGACATACTTGTAGCTGGTCAAGGCTTCGAGACCCATTGGTCCCCTTGCATGGAGCTTCTGCGTACTGATGCCGATCTCTCCACCGAAGCCGAATTCTGCACCATCCGTGAAGCGTGTTGATGCGTTGACATATACCGCAGCGGAATCCACATCATTCAGGAAGCTCTGGGCATGTTCGTAGCTTCCTGTAATGATGGCATCAGAGTGTCCGGAAGAATACTTTTCGATATGCGCAATCGCTCCTTCATAGTCCTCCACCACTTTCACGGCGATTTCATTGCCGAGGTATTCCTTCTCATAATCCTCTTTCTCTGCCGCTACCGCTTCGTCGGTGATGCTGCAGACCGTCTCATCCCCATGGATGATGACGCCTTTCTGCACCAGAGCATCAGTGAGCGCCGGCAGCGCTTCTTTGGCTATGCTCCTGTCGATCAGGAGCGTCTCGAGTGCATTACAGACGGATGGCCTCTGCGTCTTGCCATTGACCAGGATCGATTCCGCCATTTCAAAGTCGGCCTGCTCATGGACATAAAGATGGCAGTTCCCCGTACCCGTCTCGATGACCGGCACAGTGGCATTCTTGAGCACCGACTGGATCAGGTTCGCTCCACCGCGCGGGATGAGGCAGTCCAGCCCTTCATTGAACTTCATGAATACCGCAGCCAGCTCCCTCGACGGATCGGTGATCAGCTGGATGCTGTCGGCCGGGATGGATGATTTGGAGAGGCCTTCCTGAAGCACTTTCACGAGCGCCTTGTTGCTGTTGACCGCTTCCTTTCCGCCCCTCAGGATGACGCTGTTGCCCGCCTTCAGACATAGGCCTGTAGCGTCGACCGTCACATTCGGACGGGATTCATAGATGATGCCGATGACACCGAGCGGCACACTCCTCTTGCTGATTCTGAGGCCGTCCTTGTTCACCCACTGGTCCTGGGTCTTCGCAATCGGATCAGCCAGGGCAGCCATCTGCTTGAGGCCGTCCTTCATGCCTTCTATACGTGCTTCGTTCAATGCCAGGCGCTCGATCATTGCATCCTGGTATCCGGCCTCCTTGCTGTGCATCATATCCTTCTTGTTTTCTTCAAGGATGAATGATTTGTTCTCTTCCAATGCTTCCGCCATGGCCAGGAGTGCTTCGTTCTTAGCATCGGTGCTGCTCTTACGCAATGCTTTTGCCGCTGATTTCGCAGCTTTTCCCATGTCTTTTAGGATGACGTTCATATCCGCTGTCGTCTGGGCCATCATATCTCCTCCCCTTGCAATGCCGTCTCAAGTATGTTTTTCTTAAATAGCGTGCCTATTTCGTCACCTTCGAGTATGTTGAATATCAGGGCAGGGTTTTCCGCGCTTGTGATAATCATGCTCTTATTGTTTTCTATTAAGTATTTGGCCGCTTTAAGCTTCGTTTCCATGCCGCCTGTAGAGAACAGTGAACCTGTACCGTTGGCCATGCTCAGTATATCCGTATCCACCTGGCCGACAGCTGGAATCAGTTTTGCGAATTCGTTCGTATGAGGATTTTCATCATAGAGACCATCCACATCGCTCAGGATGATCAGCAGATCTGCATCCACGAGTTCAGTGACGATCGCAGCCAGTGTATCATTCTCGCCGAATCTTCTATTGTATGTCTTTTCATCCACCGATATCGCATCATTTTCGTTGATGACCGGTATGATTTTTCTCTCCAGGAGTGAATTGATTGCGGATTTGCAGTTTGTGTAGGAAATTGGGAAGTCGATGATGTCTCGGGTCATCAGTATTTGTCCAACATATTGGTCGTAATGCTGGAAGAAGCGGCTGTAGAGGTTCATCAGGGCGCCCTGCCCGACTGAAGCCAACGCCTGTAGATCTGAGGTTTTTTCAGGGTATTCCTTCATGTTCAATGTGCATGCACCCACACCGACAGCGCCTGAAGTCACAAGTATCACTTCTTTGCCCTGCTGCTGGAGTGCCGAACAGACGAAGGATAGTCTGTCCAACTTGTGGTAATCAATTTCGTCAGTCGTCTTCATAATGGAATTTGTGCCAATTTTAATTACTACGCGTTTGCTGTCTTTTAGAAAATCTCTATCCATCTAACCCCTCCTGTAAGTGTTTGAATGATAATATCTATTAATTATACATAATAATGCATATAAATCCACCCTTTTTACCAGAATATTTGGAAATATTACAATGAAAACGTTTTCTCTTAGTTTTCATCAAAAATACCCGGAACTAAAAAAGTTCCGGGTATTTTACTTTCTTCTATTCGTTCAGTTCGTCGTGGATGTCTGCAAACTTTTTGGCAGAGTACTCGCTCATGCCGCGATCCTCCACATCTTCCACGTACAGGCTCATGATCATGTCCTTATTATTCTGATCATATCCGATGAACCACCCGGTCTCTTCGCCCCGGGTGTCCTGGGAAGTCTTGTTTTCGCTCGTTCCTGTCTTGCCGGCGAACTGTGCATACGGGCGTTCAACATCATCGGGATGGTTCAGCCTGACGACATCCCGCATGGCTTCTTCAAGATAATCCAGATTTTCCTGGCTTGTAATGTCTTCGATCTGCACATTCTCTTCCGACTCCGCCAGGATATGCGGCTCATAGATATCTCCGCCATTCAACACTGCACCATATATCGCAGTGATCTGGATTGGTGAGATCATCAGCTCCCCTTGACCGTAAGCAGTGTCTGCAAGGAGGATATCACTTTCTATCGTACCCTCATTGGACACCTGGCTCGTATAGATCGGATAGTCCGTATCGTATTCCTGACCGATGCCGAGTGCTTCCATGCCGCTTGTGAACTCCTCGGCACCCAGTTCAAGTGCCGTCCGGGCAAAATAGATATTGTCGGAATAGGTGAGGGCCTTCTTCAGGTCGAATGACTCATCCATCACATGATAGCGGTTCACCTCATAGCCGCCCCATGAGTCATCCTGCTGCCATCCTTTGCCTGTAATCTCCATCGTCTCGTTCTTGTCGAAGTCTTCCGAGTTCATCGCGATGATCGAGGTGAGGATCTTCTGCGTCGATCCAGGCGATGTCGCCCGGTTGAACTTGTTCAGCAGCGGGCTGTCCTCATCCGTTTCAAGCGCCTCATAGTCCTCCTGATTGATGCCGAACATGAAGTCATAAGGACTCGGGCTCGGATAGCTGACGGTCGCGAGCATCTCTCCGTTACCCGGATCCATCGCAACACTCGCTCCAGCATCTTCTTCAAGATGGGAGTAGATCGTCGACTGGAGGGAGCCATCGATGGTCAGCTGAATGTCTTCCCCGTCCTGTGGTTCTGCTTTCATCAATTCCTCCACTGTATTGCCGGATTCATCGACGATCGAGACGGTATGTCCTCCTTCAGGGCGCAGACGGTCTTCATACAGCCGTTCGGCCCCCCTTTTTCCGATCATATCACCGGAGGTGTAGCCGTCACGCTCCTCCATTTCTTCAGCTGTTATCGGTCCGATGTATCCAAGCAGGTGGAATCCGGCGTCCTCAAGCGCATACTCCCTTGCCGGTGATTCCTGTATCGTCAGGCCGAGATCCTGGAATTCTTCCCGTGTCTCTTCATCAAAGCGGTGGGCATCCTTCACAGGGACGAACATGCCGTCCTCGATCCAGGCTTCATTGAATATATTCTGGAGACTCTCTTCCCCCATATCGAGTGCTTCCGCTGCTTCAAGCAGCCCAGATTCATCCAAGCGGCCGGCTATGTAGCCTACAGTTTCCTTCGTGCCGTTGAAGGCGAGCTTGTCTCCGTTACGGTCCAGGATTTCTCCCCGCTGTCCTTTGGAGACATCAATCCTCAATTCGTTATCGGCCAGACCTGGAATGATCATATCCGGCGTCCATTCGATGAACCAGTCATTCTCCTCTTCATTGTACGACAGGTCGATCGTGTATTCCCTGCTCATCTCCCCATATCGGGTATCCAGCACCAAGTCTCCGCTATACCGCTTCTCCTGGTCGTTCTCCTCATTCGATTCCGCTCCTTCGATGTCCTCAAGCTTTGCGGTCTCCACACCGAGGGATTCGTACAGGCTCCTGTTGCGGTCCACAACTTCCTCCTCAGGATACTCCTCCTTCGCAGAGGCGCTCAGAAGGGGATATATATCTTCATAATCTTCATTCTGATAGGATTCCGTGAACCGGTCGAGCGTCTCCTCCTCCGATTTCTGGAAGAGTCCCGAAGTCATCAGGAAATAGAGCCCCACACCAAGGATCAGCACTATCGGTATCACCCATAAAAATTTCTTCATTGTCACCTCTCCAAACATTCGTTTCCCCCATTATATCAATCATGCATATGTCATGAAACCGCAAACGTGCCTCGTTACCCACTGCGTGGTAGGATGAAGCTAACATTAAATTTCGAGGGGATGCATATGTGTCTGATAATCTTTCAAAAAAATAACCATCCGAATTATAAGCTCATCGTGGCGGCAAACCGTGATGAATTCTACGAGCGTCCGACTGCTTCCGCCGACTTCTGGCAGGACCACCCTGAAGTCCTCGCCGGCCGGGACTTGAGCAAAGGCGGCACCTGGCTCGGTCTCACGAAGAGCGGGCGGTTCGCTGCCGTGACGAACATCAGGAAGCCTGGGATGGATGGCGCCGACAAGAAATCCCGGGGTGCCCTTGTGAGCAATTACCTTACCGGTGACATGCCCGCAGAACAGTACCTTCAATCCCTGGAAGCAGAAAAGGATGAGTACTCTGGCTTCAACCTTCTCGTAGGCAATCAGAATGACATGTACTACCTGAATAATGACGGCATCGGCCCTGAAGGCGTGCCTGATGATACGCACGGCCTCAGCAACCATCATCTCAATACACCTTGGCCGAAAGTCGTCAAAGGAAGAAGCAGGCTTGAAGATTATCTCCAGAGTGCAGAATCAATAGACGTTGACGTTCTCTTCGACATCCTAGCCGATTCCGAAGAGGCGGAGGACAATCTGCCCGATACCGGCCTGCCCGAATCGCTCGAGAGGCAACTCTCCTCCCCATTCATCAGCACTCCAGAGTATGGCACCCGGTCCTCAACTGTCGTTCTCGTCGACCATGATGACAATGCAACATTCATCGAACGTACCTTCTCCAAAGGTGTTCTGACCGATGAAAACAGCTATTGTTTCAAAATCGAATAGAGAAGCGTTTCTTTCCAACCGATCGATTTGAAATTTTTTATTTTAAAGAATCACTTGGTAAATTGACCTCAGCCCAAATTTGCCTTATCATTGAAATATAATAAGCTGTCTGAAAATAGCATTCATCTGAAGAATGATTTACATTTTCAGGTTTCCACATAAGTTTCCTGTATCATCAGGAGTTGCAACAGAATGATATCTTTATATAAGTGAGGAGGTCGTCCCATGGCATATGTTATCCTTCAACCGTGTATGGCTGAGAAGTCCGGAGATTGTGTTGAGGTTTGCCCGGTAGATTGCATCGAAGAAGGTCCGGATCAGTTCTACATCGATCCAGACATCTGCATCGACTGCGGCGCATGCGTTGCTGTCTGTCCTGTAGACGCAATTGTCGAAGAGTACGAAATGAACCCGGAAGATGAACCATTCCTGGAAAAAGCAGAGAAGTTTTTCGGAAATAAATAAAATTAAAACCTTTCCTGAGCCCACATGGACTCAGGAAAGGTTTTTTATTTTGTCCTCCTACTATATTCTAGGCGGGAGGTGCACCATCGACACCATTGACCGAATAGCTTACAGTAAGCTCTGCATTCAGGGAATGCGTAACGGAACAGTATTTGTCATTGGCGAGATCTATCGCCCGCCCCACCTTCTGTTCAGGCAAATCCCCTTCAAATGCATAGTGGATGTGGATGTGCGTGAACTGCTTCGGCGGCGTGTCTGAACGATCTGCCTTCAGCTCCATCCGGAATGCATCGGGTTCCAGACGCATCTTTTCCAGAATCCAGATAACATTTATCCCACTGCACCCGGCGACGGAATGGAGGAGCAGTTCCATGGGCCTTACCCCACCATTCTTTCCGCCGATCTCTTCAGCACCGTCTATTCTGATATCATGACCAGACGAGGCGATACCAGAAAAGCCGACGCTCCCCGTCCAACTCAATTCTGTTTCCATATATTCCACCCTTTCAATTTCCTTAATCCAATCATGATTGCTGCTGAAGGGTCTCCTTCGTAGTCCATTGTGCCTTTTCCTCAAGCGGTCTGAACAGTTGAATGACCGCTATGAAATAGGAAATGATCGCTGCAAAGCCGAACAGGCCGATCAGCCCACTCTGATGAAGCCCTTCGAAGAAGATGATATTCACGCCGGTCAATATGACTCCTGCTCCCAAAGCAGCGTAGCCATATCGCGCAGCTTGTCCCGTCTGAATGAACCATTCAGCCTTCCTGTCCAATAATGTGACGAAAACGATCGTCAACAGGTTGATGGAGCTCCCTACCCATACAGGGTGTACCTCCAGATAGAACGCGCCCGGCTGCCAATCTCCAAGGTAGTACCATAGCAGACCGCTTGAGAACCCTGACAGCAGTGAAGCAACGACTGCCTTATTCGTCACCACCGGCCAGAAAAGGGCTGCCAATACCGGAGCGAAGGTGGCGCTGTTCCTGATCGTCCAGGCCAGCACGTTCCACCATGCAGACTGTTCTGTACGCAGCATGCCGAACCCGATCATCAGGAATGTCAGCAGCAGCAGTGAGTATTTCGTATACTTCACGAGTTGCGCCTCTGTCGCCAGTGGACGGACGGCCCGGCCAAAGTCGCGTCCGAGGCTTGTTGCGCCCGAGAACTGGCATGGGGCTCCCCAGCCAAGCGCACATGCCCATACACCAAGGAAGAAGATGCCGACCAGTGGCGCCGGCAATACTTCCATCAAATACTGCGGAATCGCGATCAATCCTGCCTGTGCATTCGGAATGACCACTGCAGTCGCAATACCGAACAATACCCCACAGACGATGAAGGGAATTGCCATGAATCCCGCCAGAACCATCCCCTTCTGTCCCTCCTCGGGCGTCTGTGAGGAAAGCGCCATCTGGAATGCCGCCTGCGCAAGTATGACGTTAACCAGGAATGTACCGAACCAGGCCACGATCACCTGAATTCCGACACCGCCGAAGTCCATCATCACCGGCCTTTCTGTAGCATAGGCCACAAGACCTTCAACGCCAGGATTGATGAAGAAGGCGATGAGACCGATGATGAACATCGCTGCAAAGAGCACCATATTGATCGTCTGTGTGAATGCAACCGACCACATGCCGCCCCCCTGCAGATAGACGAAAAGGAGCAGTGCCGTTATGGCAACCGAAAGCGTCAATGAGATGCCTGTAAATACGTGGATCGCTGAAGCGAACGCAATCGCCGTCGCGACCGACCACATCGGGAAAGCAAAGGCTGTAATCAGACTCGATATACCGAGGGCTTTCCGTCCGAATTTCTCCCCAATCATCCCCGTCACCGTCACCATCATCTTTTTCCTGAATGAACGGATGATCAGAAAGGCGATGATGAAGATCTGCACCATTTCCGCCACACCGTACCAGATTGCGGAAACGCCTGTCAGATAGGATAATTCCAGAATGGATATGTATGTCGAACCAGAGAAGAGACCCGTGATGCAGAAAGCCACAATCCATTTATTGAAGTTCCTTCCTGCTACAAAGTAGCTGTCCTTGCTGCTTAATTTACGTTGTGCCAGCTGCCCGGCACCTATCAGTATCAGTGTATAGCCCACTGCCAATGCCAATATCCATATGCCGTATTCATTCATGGCTGTCGCCTCCCCGTCAATTTATTTATGATTCTTATGTCTGCAGATCCAATATTCCACACCTTAGCTCCTATCGAAAGATTGTGTGGGATATCTTACTTTTTTGATGGGAATAAGTATAGCATAGGAAAATGGATATGAAGTAACACTTAATATCTATCTCCAATTATAGTTTTAGGCTATAGCCACTGATGAAGAACTAAACGGGAATGTTTAAGTTGGAATACAAAAAAACTACCTCCTGAAATATTTCAGGAGGTAGTCTTCAAATTTTTCAATACAGACAGCCTCACGTGTGAGAGAAGCCTCTATTACATCATTCCTGGCATGCCACCCATGCCGCCGCCTGGATCTCCGCCGCCATTCTCTTCCGGAATGTCAGCAACTACCGCTTCTGTAGTGAGGAACATTGCTGCAACGGATCCAGCATTCTGCAGTGCAGAACGTGTAACTTTTGTAGGGTCCACGATACCTGCATCGATCATGTTCACCCATTCGTCAGTTGCCGCATTGTACCCGATGCCAACATCCTGTGTCTTGAGGCGTTCCACGATAACGGAACCTTCAAGACCAGCGTTTTCCACAATCTGACGGATTGGTGCTTCGAGTGCCTTCAGTACGATGTTGATGCCTGTCTTCACATCGCCTTCGGCTTCGATTTCGGAAACTTTGTTGAAGATGTTGACCAGTGCAGTTCCCCCACCGGCTACGATGCCTTCTTCCACGGCAGCGCGTGTGGAGTTGAGTGCATCTTCGATGCGGAGCTTACGCTCTTTCATTTCCGTTTCAGTTGCTGCACCGACTTTGATGACTGCAACACCACCGGAAAGTTTCGCAAGACGCTCCTGAAGTTTTTCCTTGTCGAAGCTTGAAGAAGTCTCTTCGATCTGGGATTTGATCTGGCCGATGCGTGCTTCGATGTTGTTCTTCTCTCCAGCACCTTCAACGATTGTCGTATCGTCTTTTGTCACATTGACTTTGGACGCTGTACCGAGCATGTCGACAGTCGCGTCTTTCAGGTCGAGTCCGAGGTCTTCAGTGATGACCTGGCCACCTGTCAGTACTGCGATATCTTCGAGCATCGCTTTGCGGCGGTCGCCGAATCCAGGTGCTTTGACTGCGATTGCAGTGAATGTACCGCGCAGTTTGTTGAGTACCATGTTCGCCATTGCGTCGCCTTCGACATCATCAGCGATGATGAGGATCGGACGGGACTGCTGCACGATCTGCTCGAGCAGTGGCAGTACATCCTGGAAGTTGGAAATCTTCTTATCCGTGATAAGAATATAAGGGTTATCGAGATCCGCTACCATCTTCTCGGAATCCGTCACCATGTAAGGTGAAGTATAGCCACGGTCGAACTGCATACCTTCCACGACTTCGAGTTCAGTCTTGAACCCGCGGGATTCTTCAATTGTGATGACACCGTCGTTTCCGACCTTCTCCATTGCTTCGGAAATGTATTCCCCAACTTCCGGATCGTCTGCTGAAATTGCACCGACCTGTGCAATGGATTCCTTGTCCTGTACAGGACGGGAAATGTTCTGCAGCTCTTCCACCGCAACTTCCACCGCTTTGGAGATACCAGATCTGATGCCTACAGGGTTGGCACCGCTTGTCACGTTCTTGAGGCCTTCCTGGATCATTGCCTGTGCAAGTACCGTTGCAGTCGTCGTACCGTCACCAGCGATTTCGTTCGTCTGGTTCGCCACTTCTGCGACAAGCTTTGCACCCATGTTTTCATATGCATCTTCGAGTTCGATTTCCTTTGCAATCGTCACGCCGTCATTTGTGATGAGCGGTGAAGTGAAGGACTTATCAAGAACAACATTACGTCCCTTTGGTCCAAGCGTGACTTTCACAGCATTTGCCAATTTATCTACACCAGCGAGCATGGACTGGCGTGCATCTTCAGAGAATTTCAGTTCTTTAGCCATTATCAATCATTCCTCCTATACGAATCTAAATCTAATGCTTTGCGCTTTAATTTTTGGATGCCTATTCGATGACTGCAAGAATGTCAGTATCGGCAAGGACGAGATAGTCTTTATCATCGTGTTTCAGTTCAGTACCAGCAAACTTGGAATAGACGACGCGATCTCCCTCTTTGACTTCAAGCTCGACGCGGGTTCCGTTATCCAATACTCTTCCTGGACCTACTGCAACCACTGTACCCTCCTGTGGTTTCTCCTTGGCGGATTCAGTCAGAATGATACCGCTTTTTGTAGTTTCTTCCTTTTGAGTCAAATCGATGACGACTCTGTTGCCTAATGGTTTCAACACGTGAAAGCCCTCCTTTATATAGTACAAACATCATTAGATTTAGCACTCATGCATTCGAAGTGCTAACAATTAAATAATAATCAAAGTTGGTCAATATTGCAAGTATTTTCTCTTTGCTTTATCACCATAAATTTTTAGGGTAGAATAGCTGTATTGGAAAATGGAGGGTTTATCTTGAGACAGTTATATAGTGCATTGATCATCGTAATTTTTTTAGCAGTACAATTTGCCGTCGTGCCGGTTTCCATCATCATGGCTGCAGTCAATCCTTCTATCACCGAAGATCAGCTTCTTGATCAGGTGTTGCCATATCAGGCAATCGCCTTCGCCATCGGAGTGATAGCAGTCATCATAATCGGACAGCTGCACAAGAACAAGAACCGGATCGAGCGCGGGCGTCAGGCGGACATTCCCGTAACAATCGCATGGATTGTCGGCGGTGTCGTCCTCGCCTATGCTACGCAAGTGATTGCCGGACTGGTGAACGTCTATGTACTTGGCAATCCGATGGAAAGTGAAAATACTGCTGGAATCATAGATATGATACAATCCGCCCCATTCATGATACTTGTCGTTGCATTGCTCGGTCCCATCCTGGAGGAATACGTATTCCGCCGTGCCATATTCGGGGAGATATATGAAGTCGTGCCCGGACCGAAAGTCGTTGCCTTTCTTGTCGCCGGACTCGTCAGCGGACTCATCTTCGCCGTCGCCCATTGGGACTTCACGCACATCCTCATATATGTCGTCATGGCCTATACGTTCAGCTTCCTGTACGTCATCACCGGCAGGCTGCTCGTACCGATTATGGTTCATATGCTCATGAACGGGCTGGTCGTATTGCTGCAGCTGATGTTCCAGGATTATATCGAGCAGATGGAAGATATACAGAATGGCCTTGGCGTGATCATCCGACTGCTGATGTAGTTATACACGCATAACGAACGGAGTGCTCCTGCACCCGTTCGTTTTTTTGCTTTATTGTGTAAATGGGGGTTCAACTTGCCGTCGTTTCGCCTGCGACTGTGAATTGGACCGCCAACTTGCAGTCGTTTTGCCTGCGACGGTGAATTAAGCCTCCAACTCGCCGTCGTTTCGCCTGCGATGGTGAATTAAGCCTCCAACTCGCCGTCGTTTCGCCTGCGATGGTGAATTAGACCGCCAACTTGCCATCGTTTCGTCTGCGACGGTGAATTAACAGCCACCTCTTCAAAATAAAACGGATTCCATGAAGCATATCCCATGGAATCCGTTTTTCAATACCTTCAGTTCTGTTCAACCACTACATATGATGATGGCACCGTCGTCTCTATCACCTGCTGCTTCTTGTTGTATTTTGATTTGACGACTGTTTCTGCCGCAATATCATACACATCAAAGTGTCTACCTGGTGCTTCGATCATGACGCTCATCGCAGAATCGAGCTGCGTGATGGTTTCTTCTGCTTCTCCACTGATGCCCGTCAGTATGACTTCATGGATGTCGCTGACATGATTCGGTTCGGATGACTTGGAACGCATTAGCGTAACTTCCACACTGTCGTATTGGGCAAACTGCTGGAAGTTTCCGACTGTCAGCTGGACGGCGGAACCGTCGACATTGAGCACAACCGTCTTGTTCGGACGCATTTCAGCAAACTGGGAAATCAGTGTATTGGAAAGACTGATGGTTGCTGAGCCTTCATCCACGTATGCTTCCGGTATGTTCACATGGATATCCTTAATGTCATTCCTTGTGATGCCGTCCCCGATATCCGCTTCAGTGACTGCATAGGCTTCAACAGGCGTCTCTCCTCCTGGAAGCTCGTCCTGGCCTTCAGTGATCACACCTGCGTCAAAATCGACCGTGTAAGGATAGGAAGCACTGTTTCCGGCAGCATCTGCGAATTCAAGCGTCAGATGATATGTGCCGGTATAGCCTGTGAAGTCCATTGCCAGACTTCCATCGGCATTGAGTTCCACTGCTCCTTCCTCTTCCGCCGTGCCATTTGAAAGCAAGTAGGTTGCGTTGATCATGTCGTTCGGATGATAGCTCATGCCGTACATCTCCTGCAATGAAGGCAATGCTTCGATATACAGGTCTGTGACATCCGCAGTGATGATTCCGGATGCAACTGCCGGCTCTGCAACTTGTGTGGCTTCACGTTTGACGAACAGCGGGCCGTCATACTCGAGTTCTATGCCGCCCTCATGCAGTGAAATGGCATCGATGGTGTAGACGCCGTCCGGCACGTCGGAATAGACATACTCGTCATTTTCGATATTGTACATCGTACCGTCGATCGGGACCGTGATGTCGGACTGGATACCCGTTTCGAAGGCGAAGTCCCCGATATAGCCGTCAGCTGCAGGACCGGCTGACGGATTCAGCAGATCGAACCAGCTGAACTGTGTCATTTCCTGCGGGTTGTGGAATGCGGCATATACGGATGTTTCATCCTGTACGCCGTCCCCATTTGGTGACATATGGTAGTCATTCAGTGCGAACTCTGCAAATCCTTGCTTCAGCGGTTCCCCGAATCCGACAGCAAATGGTACGGAATACGTACCGGATCCGCTGGAGACGTTGATGTAGCCCAGGAATTCATTACCCGGCTCTGCTGTTCCTGCAGGGATATCCAGTGTGAATTCCACAGTCTGGCTGCCGTTCACCGTCACCGAGTTCATGCTCGGTGTCAGGGTAGCACCTGCCATGGCGCCTGTCGGTGCCTTGGTCGTAACGACTTCAAAACTGTATGTGCCTCCGGACCCGCTCTCGATGATCAGATCCTTCGTCACCGTCCTGGCAGCATCTCCGGGACTTTCATATCCGAATGACATCGTACCCCGAGTATGGGCATGCGTCGTGCCATCCATCGTGGATTCATGCGGCACTTTGATCAGTGTATCCGTCGTTGCTGCCGCGTATGGCTGGACAAGTCCGGCCCCTTGGGCAAACACATCGAATGCTGAAGTGTCCAGCACTTTTGCCGTGTTGCTCATTGCGGATTTGACATCGAATGGACCCCACTCAGGATTCAGTTCCAGTATCAGCGCTGCAATTCCGGCAGCATGTGGTGTCGCCATTGAAGTACCCGTGTACTGGGCGTATGCTTTCTCATAGCCATCTCCGGAAGATGCAAACTCCGGAACCGTTGAAAGGATGTTCGTTCCAGGTGCTGCGATGTCCGGCTTGATGTCGAAGTTTGGTGTCGATGGTCCCCTTGAAGAGGATGCATTCACCTGATCTCCTGCTGTCATTGTATCCTCGAAGCTGTTGAACGTAACCTGCCCGTTTCCGGATTCCAATGCAGCGGCAAATTCAGCGCCGACTGTATGTGAGATATCCAATGTCGGGATATAGTCGAATGCCGTACCGAGGAATATATCCACCGGCCCCGGTGCATTTGAGCCATCTGCCGAGTTGTAGATGATGACACCTCGGGCGCCATTATCACGCGCATTCCATATCTTGTCGACAAATGCGATCTCCCCGCGCTGGATCAGCGCAATCCTGCCTTCGACATCCACACCTTCAAAGTCTTCAGGTGCGCCGATGCCCGGTACATTGACCACTTCCATCGCTGTGTCGAGCTGCGTTTCAGGGTGTGTACCCATCATGAATGCCATGAAGTTGGCATCGAGCGTCTCTGTAAACCCTTCCGCTTCAAGCGTGACATTGGAAGCGACACGCTGTTCAGGCAATGTCGTATTGCCGACGCTGATCGCCATTGTACTTGTCGCCGGTCCACCGACCGTCGAACGCTCAGGACCGGAGTTCCCTGTCGCGGCAAGGGACACGGTGCCAAGCATCATCGCATTGTTCAATGCAAATGAGTTCGCCTGGCTTTCGTCGCTCAGCGTATTACCGAGTGAGAGGTTGATGACATCCATGCCATCCTCCACTGCACCTTCGACACCCCCGACGATCCATGATGTATAGCCGCTGCCGTATGCGCCGAGCACGCGATAAGCATACAGATCGACGGCAGGTGCCACACCGATCATGCCATAGTCGTTGTTGCCCTGAGCTGCGATCGTACCCGCGACGTGCGTCCCATGGGTCGTCCAGTAGGAGCTGCCATTCTGGTTATATTCAGGCAATCCTTCCGGGCGCTCCTCCGGTTTTGTTTCATACGGGTCATCTGCGGGACGCTCCGTATTGTAGTCCGGGCCGTTTACATAGTTCCTGCCGCCCTTGTATACACCGGCAAGGTCAGGGTGGTTATAGTCTATGCCCGTATCGATGACACCGACTTTGACGCCCTGCCCCCTGTTGCCGAGTTCCCACACCTTTGGAATGCCGAGATGTGTGATGCCTTTGATATAGTTTGGTGATATATCTTCATCCGACACATCCGTAAGGCCTTCTATGTCCTCACCATGTCCATTTCCCGTCTCAGGATCCAGCTGGACATAGAAGTCCTCTTCGACGAGTGCCACTTCCTCAACTTCAAGCAGCTTGTCGAGATCTTCTGCTGCAACAGTCATGGACTGGGCATTCAGCACAGTATTATATGTACTCCCTTTGGAAAAGTTGATGTTCTTATTTCTCATGCTGTGTTCTGCCTGCTGCTGCTGCTTCTCTATCTTCTCCTTGATCTTTCCAGTATCAAGGTTGGACCATTTCTTCCCCTGCGACTGGACAATGCCTTTTTGGAGTCCGACGGAAGGTTCCCTGAAATGTACAATGACATTCACGTTCCCCGACTTGTCCCTCAGGCTTTCCCCAAGTTGGGCTGGCCCGGTCAATACTTCCATCTGGGCCTCTACATTCTCATATTTCTCCAGGTGCGATTCATCCAATGATGGCGACCGCTGCGGTTTACCGAGCTCATTTGCAAGCACTTCGGAACTAAAAGTACTGAATATCATGAGCATGACGGCAAACAGAAGAAATATCCGTTTGGCTGACTGCATCTATTCTTCCCCCTTTATGTTTTCAACTATTTAAAATATTCAAAAATAAATAGTTGCCATTTATAGGATATACATTTTCGGGGAAAGCTGCAAGAATTATTTCGAATTCCGTAAAAAAAAACCGGCCGAAGCCGGTTTCTATTCCTTTTCCAGACGCGCTTCGCACGCTTCGATGACTTTCTTGAGCGCGGTGATTCTGGCGTATTTCTTATTGTTGCCCGCCACGACGTGCCATGGTGCATGGGCAGTGTGCGTCCTGCGTATCATATCTTCACTCGCTTCGACATACAAGTCCCACTTCTCCCGGTTCCGCCAGTCTTCATCTGTCAGCTTCCACTGCTTGTCCGGGTCTTCCTGACGGTCTTCGAAACGTTCAAGCTGCTCATCCTTGTCCAGGGAAAGGAAGAACTTCAGGATGATTGCTCCGGAGTTGTACAGGGATTTCTCAAAATCGTTTATCTCTTCATATGCCTGGTTCCATTCCTTATTGGATGCAAATCCTTCGATGCGCTCCACGAGCACCCTGCCATACCAGCTCCGGTCATAGAAGCCGATGTGACCGCTTCTTGGCACGTCGGTTGCGAAGCGCCAAAGATAGTGATGCGCCAGTTCAATGTCCGTCGGCGCCCCCGTCGCATTGACCGTATAGCCCGTCGGGTCAAGCTTTTCCCTGATCCGCTTGATGTTGCCGCCCTTTCCGGCAGCATCCATGCCTTCATAGACGATCACCAGAGGGATCTTTTTCTCATAGAGCTGGAACTGTATCTCGCGCATCCTTTCCTGGAGCCCGGGGAGTATCTTCTTGTATTCCTTCTTCTTTATCTTCTCCTTTTCAAAATCGAAGTCGAAGAATTCAGCTTCATAGTCCTCGGAGAAGGCACCATCCACCTCAGGTTCATCTGCCTGCTCCTCATCCTCTACACGCGCTTCCAGGCGATCTATGATGGTCGAGTATAAAGTATTGATCGCTTCTCCCTTGTCTTCAAAGTCGATCACGGTCCATGGGCACCCGGTCGGCGCGTCAAGGAAATGCTTCATTTCATTTTCATAGTCCGTCTCATCGAGCTGTTCTTCGAACTCCTCCGCCTTCCACTTCAGTATCGGATTGCTCTTGAGCTTTTCGATATGCCGGCGCCTCACTTCCTCACTCGTATGCACGTAGAACTTGATGATCTCATAGCCATTGTTCATCAGCATTTCTTCAAAGTTGTCGATATCCTGCTTGATGTCGACATACTCCGTCCTGACATTTTCCTGTATATTCCGTGTCTTATAATCGATGTATTGGGCATACCAGCTTCTGAAATGGATATTGATATCCCCATTTTTCGGCAGGTGGTTCCAATATCTTTGCAGGAAAGGATACCTCAGGTCGATGTCCCTTGGGGGACGGGTCGCCATGAAGTCTGTATATTTGGCGTCCAGTGCCATATAGAGGGCGTTTGACAGTCGTGATTTCCCGGAAGCCGGCGGCCCTTCGATCACTATCATGAGGGGGATGCCCATCTCCTTCGTTTTCCTGGCCATCTCCCCAATTCTTGTTTCCAATGCTTCATCCACATCTACCATACAATTCTCTCCTTTTTATCCTTCTTTATCCTACACTACCCATAAATCAAATAATCTGAACATATTAAAAATTTGGCTGTCCATTTATCCCATGTGGTAAAATATAACTGAACAAATGTTTAGGGGGATGTATAATGGCACTTACTTTTAAGGATTATAAATATGAAAGACCCGACCTCGATAAAATCTCTTCCGAGGTGGACGACCTGCTCAACGATTTCAAGACAAAGACAACTGCTGAAGAGCAGGGAAAGGTCATCGATGAACTGAATAAGCATTTCAATCACCTTTCCACGATGAGCACGCTTGCCTACATACGGGCATCCATTGATACAAAGGATGCATTCTATGATAAGGAAAGGGATTTCTTCGACGAATATGGCCCTGCAATACAGGAGATCGACCATAAATACTATGAGGCGATCTCCTCAAGCCCATACAAAGAAGCACTTGAAGAACGCTATGGGAAACAGCTGTTCGCCCTTGCCGAGAATGCCATCAAAGGGTTCGATCCAAAAGTGAAGTCCCTCCTCCAGAAGGAGAACAGGCTCGACTCCGAATACTCCAAACTGTTGGCTTCTGCAGAAATCGAATTCGATGGCAAGGTGCTCAACCTCTCGGAATTCGGACCATACGCGCAGCATACCGACCGGGACATGAGAAAAGGGGCCACCGAAGCGGTCCAGGGCTTCATGGGTAAGCACCTGGAGAAGATAGACCAAATATTCGACGACCTCGTCAAGACCCGTCATGAGATTGCCCGGGAACTCGGGTACAAGGATTTCGTAGAACTCGGGTACATCCGGATGAACCGCATCGATTATGATCGGGATATGGTCGAGAATTTCAGGCGCCAGGTGGCGGAGCATGTCGTACCGCTTGTGACGGAACTCAAGGAACGGCAGCGCAAAAGGATCGGCCTTTCCGAACTTAAGTCGTATGATGAATCCTTCGACTTCATCACCGGTAATGCCACGCCAAAAGGCGGGACGGAAGAAATCCTCAAAAATGGTGAAAAGATGTACAGGGAACTTTCTCCCGAAACGGATGAGTTCTATACATTCATGAGGGAACGCGACCTGTTTGATGTCGAAGCGAAGAAGGGCAAGGAAGGCGGCGGATACTGCACGTTCATTCCCGAGCATGCATCCCCGTTCATCTTCTCGAACTTCAACGGCACACTGGATGATGTCACCGTACTTACACATGAAGCCGGGCATGCTTTCCAGAGTTACATGTCCCGGGGATTCGAAGTACCGGAATACCAGTTCCCGACGCTTGAAGCGGCTGAAATCCATTCGATGAGCATGGAGTACTTCACCTATCCTTGGATGGAACTCTTCTTCAAGGAGGATACGGACAAATTCAAGTTCACACATATGGCGGACAACATATCCTTCCTCCCCTACGGTGTGGCCATCGATGAATTCCAGCACATCGTCTATGAGAATCCGGAACTGACTCCTGAAGAGCGGCGTCAGGAGTGGAAGAAGCTTGAGGATAAATACCTGCCCCACCGCGATTATGATGGCATAGAACCCCTCTCCAGCGGGTCATTCTGGCACCGCCAGGGTCATGTCTTCGGCGTTCCATTCTATTATATCGACTATACACTTGCCCAGGTCTGTGCCCTGCAGTTCTGGAAGCGTGCGAATGAAGACTTTGGAGCAGCCTGGGCTGACTATGTTGAGCTGTGTAAATTGGGAGGCTCACTGCCATTCAACGCGCTCGCAAGATCTGCGAACCTGACCTCCCCATTCGACGACGGCTGCCTTGAATCCGTCGTCGGTGAAGTTAAAGACTACTTGAATTCCATAGACGATAAAGCACTATAGAAAAATCCCCATTCTGAGGAATGGGGATTTTCTGTTATTTGCATTTTTTGCTGTTTGGTCTTCTTGTAATGAAGAGCAGTATCGCTCCTGCTATCAGAAGCGTCGTGCCATACAGGATGGTATAGTCCGTCTCTCCCGTATCCGGGAGTGATGTGCGGTCTGTCGAGGCCGTCACACCCTCTTCATTTTTGATTTCCTCTTCAATTTCAATGATGTCCGATTCATCTACATCTTCTTCAGGCATGATTTTCGATGACATTAGACGATTGACCCTCTTATCAAGGAGGTTCAACTGCTCCTCAGAAGCACCTGGGTTGAGCGAAATGCCTTCCAGAATATTGCCATGATCATAACGATAGTACTTTTGGACACTCCCACTTCGATCATCAGGAACCTGCGTCGTTGCTTCAGGCTCTCCAGAGCGCTGCTGTTCATCTGAAGATGCGTTCTTCCCATACTCTGCATCTTCACCGGCTGGATTCGCGACTGACGTTTCAGCAGATGGCTCGGGTGTCACTTCTTTCCTGGTATCATCCATTTCATCCGAAGGTTCTGCAGTCGCATCTTCAGATGTCACTGTCTCAGCAGGTTGCTGGACCGTCTCTTCAGGAGTAAGCTCCGCTGTCGGCTCTTCTGCTGGCGTTTCCGTGGAAGGCTCAGTCGTCTCCATCGGTGCTTCAGCCGTCGGCTCCTGCACAGTCTCTTCCTGAGTTGGTTCTGAGGCCGGTGCCTCTTCCACCTCCACCGATTCCTCTTCTGCTGATGCTTCCGTGGAAGGTTCAGTCGTCTCCATCGGTACTTCAGCCGTCGGCTCCTGTACAGTCTCTTCCTGAGTTGGTTCTCCCGTCGGTTCTGAGACCGGTGCCTCTTCAGACTCCACCGACTCCTCTTCTGCTGATGCTTCCGTGGAAGACTCAGTCGTCTCCATCGGTGCTTCAGTCGTCGGTTCCTGGACCGTCTCCTCCTGAGTTGGTTCTTCCGCTGGTACTTCAGAAGTTTCCTCCAATGTTTGTTCTGGGGCAGGTTCGAGAGTGCCACTCTCCTCAGAAGCAGGCTCTGCTGTCTGGCTTTCATCCGCAGATGATGTCTCACCCGTTGCTTCTTCAGTGTTGTACTCTGAGATGGCCTGCTGCTGGACTTCCCTTTCGGGGGCACTCTCCGGCGACGATTCTACCAGCAGTTCCTGCTCTGCTGCTTCTTCAGTGACTGCTTCGGCATTTTCTTCATTGGAAACCGATTCTGCAGATGCTTCTGTACTTTCCTCTGTGTTCGAAACAGCATCTGTTTCATCAGCTTCTATTACTGAATCCATATTATATGTGAATATTGCAGATGCAATCAGAAGGGATGCGATACTTGATTTCATCAGTTTTTCTTTCAAAATAATTCCCCCATCGGCTATGCCACCATTTAACAATATCCCCATTATATTTGAAGGCAGCAGAGGTATCCACCAATTTTCCATCTTGTTACATAACCTTAATATAGGGACGGGATTCGGGATGAATATTTCAATAATGTTTCAATATGGTAAAGGCTGAAGTGGCATTTCCACCACATTAAAAAACCCCTTCATAATTGAAGGGGAATGATCAGTGGGTGACGTCGTATGTCTTGATGATCGTATCATATGCAGAGGCGCCGAGTTCCCGGCAGATATAGAAGAACAGCACATCACAGATGACCAGCTGCGCGATGCGGCTTGTCATGTTCATATATTGTATGTTCGTCTCTTCCTCAGTGATTTCTATCGCGATATCAGCGTTCCTTTTTGCAATGGAAGCGTGATTCTGCGTCAGGATGATCGTTTTAACCCCGAGCTTCTTGGCCAGTTTCACAACTTCCACTACTTCTTTCGTCTTGCCTGATAAAGTGATGAGGAAGAGCACATCATTCTCTTTCGCATTGGACAACCGCGTCATGCACAGGTACTTATCAGCGGTGAAGAAGGCGTTTATATTGACCCTATGTAGCTTCTGTTCGAGTTCATTTCCAACATTCGCCGAATCCCCCACCCCGAATATGAAGGTGTTGTCCGATTTGGCGAAAAGATGGGCGGCCTCCTTCATCGCCTTCCTGTTGACGATCTTTTCAGTATTATAGAGTGCCTGAATGGTATTTTTGAATACTTTATCAAAAATATCCTTGTGTGTATCCTGTTCAAGATCGATGACCCTGGATATGTTCTCCTTCTCAAGTGTATGGAGTTCCTTCGCAAGCTCCACCTTCAATTCCTTGATGCCTGCAAGTCCGATCCTCTTGGAAAACCTGACGATGGCCGCGTCACTGGTGTCGCTGTTCCTCGCAATATCCTTCACCGGCATGTTGATCACTTTCGTGGGGTTGTCCAGCATGAAATTTGCAATGCGCTGCTCCACTGGGGTCATATATTCAAAACGTTTACGAATCTGGCTCAATACCGAAAACATGTCTTCCCTCTCCTCTCACCCTAGCTTGTGTAGATTAATAATAACAAAATAATCAATCAATTATAAGCAGAATTGAAATTAATCTATGTTTGAATATTGAAATTACGTTTACTCTACCCTTGATCGAGTACCTGTTTCGAAGATAGCTGCTTCAAACTGTATCTGGTCATCTTGACATGACAGCTGCCGATTTCCGTGGAGACCTCCATGCCCGTCGCCCTATCGGAGGGGAAGATGCGTGCTGTCATTACCGCTTCCCCGTCATTGGCGAAGATTTCGATGCTTGAGACATCAACGAATATATGAAGGCTTGTAAGCGGAGCATCAAGTACAACCTTCCTCTCTGTTCCATCCACATTCTCGGGCATTGCACCGCTGAAGGCAGTATCCAGAATAAGCGTCTGAGTATCCGTTTCATAGATCAGGCTCGTCTGCTCCCTCCTGCTCACCCTCAGGTCGATATGGATGCGGGTCGCGTCATTCTCAAGGATATCCATGACGAGTTCGTAGTTGTCCCCATAGAAATCCCTCACTTTTTTTGGACGGTGGTTGAAATACCCTTCAGCCGTCATCTCCGCTTCCCTCAGTTTCCTGAGTGACGCAGCCGGCCTCTGCTTCAACCGCCCCGCCTCAATAGACAGTTCGCGGGGAAGCGTCAGGCAGTGCGACCAGGCATCCCCAGTTGGATAAACCGTCTCCTTCATCCCCATCCAGCCGATCATCAGCCGTTCCCCATCCCCGTTGAGGACCGTCTGCGGTGCATAGAAATCGAATCCATGGTCCAATTCATGGAACGAACCATGGTCGAGCGTCAATGCTTCACAATCCGACTCCCCGATGATATATCCCGACTGATATATGTTCCAATAGCTGTTCCTGTACTTGTCGAGCCCCTGGGGACAGAACATGAATACCTGGTGGCCATCCAATTCAAAATAATCCGGTGCTTCCCACATGAAGCCGAACTGGTCGAGTTCTGTCTTCAATTCCCCCCTGTACTCGAATGCTGAAGGTGTTTCCCCGGCAAAGACGAGGAGGCGCCCGTACTCTTCTGATGAAGTCGCCCCGAGCAGCATGAAACACCTGCCATTCTCGTACCAGACTTTCGGGTCCTTCATCAACCAGCCGTACTCGGGCGGTACGCCTTTGATGATGGGTACGGCCCTGTCCGGATGGAGGATGCCCGCCTGTATCTTTAAGGGGGTATATTGCTGATACACCGTGTTCGAACGCACTTCAGTGTGGTAGAGGTGGATATCTTCTTCCATTACAAAAGCGGAGCCTGAATAGGCTCCGTCCGACAACATCTTTACTATTCCCCTGTTCTCAAAATAAACAAGGTCACCCGAAGTCACATGATATAGGCATCTCGTTCTTTTGTCGGCAAAGGGGGACCATTGATAGAAGATATGGTACATACCCTCGTGGTGGACGAATCCGGCAATCGAATTCATGCTGCCGGCAATGGGCTGTACATGGTATTTCTGCCTCCACTGGTCATCCTGTGCCTGTTCAAGCCGTTCATTCAATGAGTCATTGTCCGCTTCTCCCAACGTTTTAAACGCTTCAGTGTTCGAATCGAATTTCACCCTGAATACCTCCCTAGTCGGAATCCAAAGATTCTTCTATTGCCTTCTGTTCTGCCTTCAAATGCCTCCGATAGCCGATTTTTGAGATGTATATGCTGATTTCGTATAGTACGATCATTGGTATCGTCAGCATGATATGCGTCATCAGATCTGGCGGGGCAATGAGCGCCGCAATCACCAGAAGGATGAAATAGGCATACTTTCTGTTCTTCTTGAGGAACATCGGCGTCAACAGGCCAAGCTGTGTCAGGAAAAGCACCAGGATCGGCATCTGGAAGATGACGCCGAATGGCAGGACCGTCCTGAAGAGGAACCCGAAATACTGGTTGATGCCGATGGTCGTCTCGATCCCCATGTCTTCCGAAAGATCGAAAGTGAACTGGATGATATAGGGTACGAGAACGAAGTAGCCGAAAGCCATGCCGATCAGCATGAGGATCATGACGATCGGGATGTAGCTCAGCGTCAACTTCCGTTCATTGCCATACAACCCCGGTGCCACAAATGCCCAAAGCTGATACATGATGACCGGCAACACCACTACAAGACCGATTATGACGATCACGAGCAGATAGATCTTCAACGGGTCCGTGACCTGGAATGCGTGCATTTGGATCGACTCTGCCCATGGGGCATTCTGCATCTGGTATATCAGTGGCTTGGAGAGGAAAAACCCTATAATCAACGCGCCGACAAAGAAATACATGACAATGAGCAGACGCTTCCTCAACTCTTCCAGGTGCTCGGTAAATTCTTTTTTTTCCGAGTCTGTCATCTTACTTTTCACCTCTTTAAACTCTTTAAAAAAAGGTGGCTTTCGCCACCTCCAAATCTTTATACTTTTGTTTCTTCAGCTTTTTCAACTTCAACCGCTTCAATTTTCTTCGGCTGCTTTTTTCTCTCGAGTTCTTCTTCGTCATCATCATCCGTAGCAAGGCCCTTGGTTGCGTCTTTAAATTCCTTTAAAGTGGAGCCCATTGCGCGTCCGAACTGAGGAAGCTTCTTGGGTCCGAATATGATCAATGCTACCACAGCGATTACAATCATACTTGTCGGCCCTACTGCCATAAGTGTCCCCGGCATAAACATTTCAAGCATATTACCCCTCCTAGATATGTTTCATATAAAAGAATAGCGCCTGCAATTCAACACTCAAATCTATATTGTGTACATAGATTCCATCATTTACGTCCAATCTGATAGGCGTGAAGTTGAGTATACCCTTGATGCCCGCATCTACAAGCCGTTCAGCCATCGCCTGGCTGACCTCTGCCGGCAGGGTGAGTATCGCAACGTCTATGTTATGTCTACTGACCATATCTTCAAGTTCATCTGGATGATATACTAATGTATCGTTGATGGATGTTCCAACAATTTCATCATTGCTGTCAAAGGCGGCAACTACGTTCATTCTATCATTTATATTACTGAATTTGTAGTTTAATAACGCGCTGCCCAGATTGCCGGCACCAATGATCGCAACATTCTTCACTTCATTCCCCTGGATGTGTTCCATGAAGAAGTTCAGAAGGCTTTTGACATTGTAGCCGTACCCTTTTCTACCAAGCTCCCCAAAATAGGAGAAGTCTCGCCTTATAGTGGCAGAGTCAATATCCAATGCCTCACTGATCTCTCTGGATGAGACTCTGTCCACACCGGATTTTTCAGCGTTCTTAAAAAATCTATAGTATAAAGGGAGACGTTTCATAGTTGCATTTGGGATTTTCTTTTTACTGTTCAAATGTCCCACACCTCGTTTATTACACTCTGTTGATATATTATAGCATATCTCGATTTTCATAGTGTAGTCAACGTCGTTTAATTTCATCGTTTTTTTTATTTATTTATTGTAGACTTGAAGAAAGTGAGGTAATGAATATGATAGTGATGCAGTTGGGAAATGTAAAGAAATCATTCGGTACAGACATGATTTTTGAAAATATAAATCTTGAAATAAAAAAGGGCGAAACCGTCGGCATCGTGGGGAAGAACGGTGCCGGAAAGACCACGCTCATGAAAATGATGGCAGGCGAACTTGGGCTTGATGAGGGGCAGATCACCACTCCGAAAGGCATCTCCATCGGCTACCTGACCCAGCAGATGACACTGGAATCCTCCCAGACTGTGCAGGATGAAATGATGCGGCCGTTCTCGCACCTGCTCCACATCCAGGAGGAGATGCAGAAAGTAACGACTTGGCTGGCAGAACATGACTACGACGATCCTGCCTACAGCGAGCAGGTGGAACGTTATGATACCCTGCAGAATTCATTCGAGTCCCAGGGAGGGTACACGATCGATGCACAGATCAAGACGGTCATCACCGGACTCAATTTCACCAAGGACGACCTCGACCGCAACGTCGATGCATTCTCGGGCGGCCAGAAGACACGCCTCGCCCTGGGCCAGATGCTGCTGTCAAAGCCGGACCTGCTCCTTCTCGATGAACCGACCAACCACCTGGACATGGACACCGTGGCTTGGCTTGAACAGTACCTGAACAGTTTTACAGGTGCAATCGCAATCATCAGCCATGACCGCTACTTCCTCGACCGCACGGTCGATAAGATCTTTGAAGTGGAGATGAACCGTGGGACACTCTATCACTCGAACTATACAAAGTACGTGAAGGAAAAGGAAAAGAACTACAGCCTTCGCATGAAAGCCTACGAACATCAGCAGAAGGAGATCAAACAGCTCGAAACCTTCGTCGAAAAGAACATCGCACGGGCTTCGACGAGCAATATGGCAAAAAGCCGCCGCAAGAAGCTTGAGCAGATGGACCGGATGGATACGCCGCAGATCGACAGAAAAAGTGCACGTTTCTCCTTCGATATAAAAAGGGAGAGTGGAAACGATGTCCTCCGTATCAAGAGCCTCGACATCGGATATGAAGAGACGCTGAACAGCGGCATCACCCTGAACGTCGATAAGGGGGACCGTCTGGCGATCATCGGTCCGAATGGTATCGGAAAATCCACGCTCGTCAAAACCATTGCGAAGAAACTGCCCCGTCATGCGGGAGAAATCATCTACGGCACGAATGTCTCCATCGGCTACTATGACCAGAAGCAGGCCGAATTCACCTCCAACAGGAATGTCCTCGAAGAACTGTGGCATGAATATCCGAACATGAATGAAAGTGATGTCCGCAAAGTGCTGGGGCGTTTCCTGTTTACGCAGGATGAAGTGATGAAGAGTGTCAACGATCTGAGCGGTGGGGAAAAAGCCCGCATCCAGCTGGCTAAACTGATGCTTGAGAAGAATAACCTGCTCATTCTTGACGAGCCCACCAACCACCTGGACATCGACAGCAAGGAAGTGCTGGAGGAGGCGCTCCAGAACTTCCCCGGCACCATACTATTCGTCTCCCATGATCGGTATTTCATCGACCGCATCGCCACCAAGATAGTGGAGATGGATCTTCAGCATCTCCAGACCTACAACGGGGACTATAGCTACTATCGTCATAAGAAGGAAGAACAGGCTTCCCTCGCAATCCAAGTGGAGAAGCAGGAGGACAAAGGGCCGAACGGCACGGATTATGAACAGCAGAAGCAGAAAAGGAACGAGATGCAGAAGCTGAAGCGCAGCACAAGCAGGATGGAAGAACGCATCCAGGCGCTCGAAGAGGAAATTGCAGCGACCGAACAAAAACTTGCCGAACCTGAAGTTTACGGGGACTATGAGAAGGCTTCAGAGTACAATGAGCAGCTGAATGCCCAGAAGGCACAGCTCGATGAACTGATGATCGAATGGGCTGCATTGGAGGAACAGCTGGAAGAGATATAAACCTATTGCGAACACAGGTTCCATTTTAATGGAGATGACGGGAAATGGACTTAACCACATTTTTATTCACATCTGAAAGTGCACAGCACTGCATAATGCAGCGGTCCATCCACAGGAGGAATAAGTTATACACATAGTTGTGCACATTTATATCCCCAGTACCCGCGACGTTTAAACAGCTTTTCGCATTTTTATCAACAAGTTATCCACAAGCTGTTTAAAACAAATGTTCCGTATTGACAATCAAGGATGATACAAGAAAGCCATGTCCCAAAATCAAGGGACATGGCTTTCTATATACTGTATTCTTCTATATCGATGAAGTTCCTGCCATTCAGATCGAGTGTACCGAAGGCATTATTATTATAGAGATGATAGGCTGCAGCGCCGATCATCGCTGCATTGTCGGTACAATACTTCAGCTGGGGTATGCTGAGCTTTATTCCCTGCTCCTGGCAGAGCATTTCAAAGCGGGACCTCAATCCACTGTTGGCGGCGACGCCTCCTGCAATGATCAGGTGGTCCACTCCGTAGTTTCCAACAGCCATCATGGTCTTTTTCGTCAGCACATCAACGACGCTCTCCTGGAAGCTTCTCGCCACATCCGCCTTGTCTATGGCAAGTTCCTTCTGCCTGTAATTGTGAAGTGTGTTGATGACTGAGGACTTCAGTCCGCTGAAACTGAAATCATAGCTGTCCGGTTCCAGGTAGGGTCTTGGAAAGTTGAAAGTATCTTCCCCTTCCCTGCTCAGACGGTCGATATGGGGGCCGCCAGGATAAGGCAGACCGATGACTCTCGCTACCTTGTCATATGCTTCACCCACTGCATCGTCCCTTGTTTCCCCGATGACCTCGAAAGACATGTGATCCTTCATATAAATCAGCTCCGTATGCCCTCCAGAAACAATGAGGGAGATGAGGGGAAATTCAAGTTCCTCCTCCAACTGGTTTGCATATATGTGGCCTGCGATATGATGTACGGGAATGAGGGGCAGGTCATGTGCAAAACTGAATGCCTTGGCGGCATTGATGCCGACCAGCAATGCGCCGATCAATCCCGGCCCTTCCGTTACTGCTACGGCGGAAAGGTCTGACGGGAGGAGTTCTGCTTCCTCCAACGCCTGCTCAATCACTACTGTGATGGTTTCAACATGGTGCCTTGAAGCCACTTCCGGTACCACACCACCGAAACGCTTATGGCTTTCTATCTGGCTGACGACCACATTCGACAGTATTTCATTCCCATTTTTCACGATGCTGCACGCTGTTTCATCACAGCTCGTCTCAATGCTCAGTATGATCACTTCTTCATTCATTCAGGCTCACCCACATGACATGTGCATCCTTTCCCGGTCCATAATAGTCCTTCCGTATTCCCCCATAGAGGAATCCTTCCTTTTCATACAGCTTCATGGCCCTATGATTGTCTATGCTCACTTCCAATGAAAGTATATCTGCAGATTCACCCGCATATTCCTTTGCATGCTGAAGAAGCTGACGGCCATAGCCATTGCCCTGTTCTCTTCTGTCCACGGCAATTGTGGTGATCTGACTCTGATCTATGACGAGCCATACGCCACAGTAGCCCACTATCCTGCCTTCCTTTTCGAGGACGAAATAATAGGCAAACTGATTTGCTGTCAGTTCCCTGAGAAAAGATTCGATGTTCCATGATGTATTCGGAAATGAGGCTGATTCGATTTCATATACAGCTTCCAGATCATCAACTTCCATTCTTCTTATGACTGTGTGCGCTCCATCCAATTTTTCTCAGCCTCCGATACTTTTAAATATTCAGGCACCATCTGATGTACATCCTCCTGGCGTAGAATGGATGTGTACTTCTCTACAGAACTGATGCGTGGGACGGCGTGTGTAAATGTCTCAAGGCCGCTGCTGAACTTCTCATCGGCATCTGCAAGTACGACGCCCCCATCATGTGCCTTCAATGAATCAAGCACCGTTTCAAGCTTCATATACCCTGCATCCATCACTTCTTCCAATGTGCTGCCTTCCAGTTGATAGATTGCTGTGTAGACATTGCCCCTCCGGCCATCAAACATTGGTGCCGTGATTCCTTCCCTGCCTGATGAAGCTGCTATGACAGCAAGAGAAGAAACGGAATAAAGGGGTATATTCAATGAATGTGCCAGCGTCTTGGCGATGGTTACACCGATACGCACCCCCGTGTAGGAGCCTGGCCCCCGCGCAACGATGATGCGGTCAATGTCCTCACGCTTGTAGTCCGTCATTTTAAATAGTTCATTGATGTATACCATCAATGTAGCAGAATGGGTCTTTTTCACAGCGGTATTAATTTCTGCCTGGCAATACCCATCCTTGTTGATTGCGACGGATAATGGCCTGTTGGAAGTATCAATCAGAAGGGAAATCATTTTCAAGAGCCTCCAGTATTCTAGTGTATGCGGTCCCCTTTGCAGCAAAGCTGAAACAGCGTCTTTCATCATCAAGCGTTTCTATCTGAATGGCCAGATGCTCCTCCGGTAGAAATTCCTCTATATAGATCGGCCATTCCACAATCGATATATCGTCTTCATTGAAATACTCGTCGAATCCAAGGTCCTCGTCACTTTCCTCAAGTCGATAACAATCCATATGATGGATCGTATACTTGCCGGAATAGCTCTTGATGATATTGAAGGTGGGGGAACTCATCCTGCGTTTGACTCCAAGAGCCCTCCCTAAAAATTGGGTGAAGGTCGTCTTTCCTGCACCAAGATCTCCGGAAAGCAGAATGACAGTACCCGGTTCAATATTCTTTTCCAATGCATTCGCAAGTCTTTCCGTCTCAGATAGGCCGGTGACTTCAATACTGTATTTCATGTTCCAACCACCTTCATTACATTTATAATGCCATTATACAAAAAAAGAGACCTGTAAAGGTCTCAATGCGGCTCATCGCATCCATAATTTTATTATGTATTGATACTGCCCGGCGGCGTCCTACTCTCACGGGACGTCAGTCCAACTACCATCGGCGCTGGAGAGCTTAACTGCTGTGTTCGGCATGGGAACAGGTGGGGCCTCTCCGCCATTGCCACCGGACAATATT